>NZ_JBQQBR010000007.1:0-375406 GCF_052245935.1 Nonomuraea sp. 3N208
CCGTCCTTACGCCAGGCGGTGTAGTAGTACATGACCGCGCTGCGAGGTGGCAGGTCATGGGGCAGCAAGCTCCACTGGCAGCCGGTCCGGCTCTGATACAGGATCGCGTTAACGATCTCCCGCATCTGGTATTTGCCCTGGTGGCCGCTGACCGAGGGGTGGGCGGCCTTCCACGCCGTGATCACCGGCTCGATCAGGGCCCACCGCTCATCGGATAAGTCGCTCGCGTACGGCTTGCGTTCACTCACCCGGCCATCTCAGCACACCCACGCCCACCAGTCAGGCATAACGCTACAGATTCACTCGATCACACTACGACATCAGGGGCATAGACCCGCGGACCGCCCTCTGAGGCAATGCCATTCCCAAAATTTGCACCACTCATAGTCTGGATCATCTGCGGGCTTGTGGCCCGTAGGGTCGGTATGCGTGAGCGGGTTTGCCTGACCGTATCCGTAGCGGTTCATGCGGGTTGACGGGTTCGGCTCGAGATTCCAGCTGTCGCGTGAGGTTAAGGTGCTGGTGCCGGGCTGGTACCAGCGGGCGTGCATGTTGACGTTGCCGGTGTCGGGGTCGGTGTATTCGCTCTGGTAGCCCAGGGTGGGTTTGGTGCCGGTCTGGGCAGAGACCTCACCGAAGGGGTTGTAGGTGGTGGTGCTGGACAGGGTGGTGCCGGAGAAAGTACCGATCAGGTCTTGATGGAGATCGGTCAGGGCGCCGAGGGCAGGGTTGCCGGCTTCCTTGACGCTGACCAGGTCGCCGTACGGGTCGCGGCCGTAGGAGGCTTGTGTGGCGCCGGTCTGGTCGGTGATGGCGACGATGTCGTTGTCGAGTCCGGCGTAGAGGAACCGCTGCTGGCTGCTACCCGTTTTTTGGCGGGTGAGCATGCGGTCGAAGACGTCGTAGGTGTAGGCGGTGTCGCCGTCGTTGACGAGGCGGTCGAAGGCGTCGAAGGTGACGTGCCGGGTGTTGCCCTCTTTGGTCTGGGAGGTCAGAGTGCCACGGGGGCTGTAGGTGTAGGTGCTGCCATCCCCCGCGGTGAGCCGGTTGCGTTCGTCGTAGGTGTAGGTCTTGGTGCCGGCACGGGTGCGGTTGCCGGCGGCGTCCCATTCATACGCGGTGGTGGTGCTGTCGGGGCCGGTCCAGGACGTGAGCCTGCCGGCGTGGTCGTAGCCGTAGGTGTTGCTTCCGGCGCCGGCGAGCCCTTCGGTGATTTTCGAGGTGAGGTTGTTGTCCTTGTCCCAGCCGTAGGTGATTTTGGCGAGCTGGCCGCCGCTGCTGTTCTTCAGGGTGTGGCTGGTCGGCCGGTTCAGGGCATCGTAGGTGTAGCTCTGGGTGTTGGCGGGGGTGGCCGAGGTGATGGTGGTGAGCCGGTCGGCCTTGTCGTAGTCGTAGGTGTTGACGCGGCCGCTGACCGGGTCGGTGACGCTCTTGAGCCGGTTGCCGGTGTCCCAGGTGTAGCTGGTGGTGCCGGTCGCATCAACGCGCTGCGTGGGGTTGCCGAGCGCGTCGTAGGCGAAGGCGCTGGTGGTTCCGGAAGGGGCGGAGACCTTCGTCAGCAGGTTGCGGTCGTTGAATTCCAGGCTGTGATCTCCGACCGTGATGGGACGGTCGGCCAGGTCGTAGGCGTAGGTCTTGTCGGTGGCGACGATGCCCGCTCCGGAACCGCTGACCTGAGTGAGCCGGTTGAGGGCGTCGTACTGGCGGTCCAGGCGTACCCCACCGGGTTGGATGAGCGCGGTCTCGTTGCCTGCGGCGTCGTAGACGTGCGTCCAGGTACGGTCAGCCAACGCAGGATGAGCGGCGGTGGCGGGCTCAGTCAGGGTCTCGATCAAGCCGAGGCTGTTGTAGCTGGTCCAGGTCGCGTTGCCGCGGCCGTCGGTGACGCGGGTGCGGGCGCCGGTGGCGTCGTAGCCGAAGCTGGTCGTGATCGACTCGGTGGCGGAAACGGGCTCGACCAGCTCGGTCAGCAGGTTGGTCGCATCGTAGGCGCGGCGAGTGAGGTGTCCCTCGCCCGAGGTGTGTCGGATGGCGTTGCCCGCAGGATCGTAGCCGTAGCTCTCGGTCTTGACCGTGGCGCCTGTACTGTCGAGACGGTTCACGACCGTTGCGCGGCCGGCCAGGTCATATTCGGCGGTTGCCGCATTGCTGAGGGCGTTGGTCGCCTTGTGCAGCCGGCCCAATAGGTCGTAGGCGAACGTGGAGGTGTTGTTGTTCGGATCGGTCTCCGCCGTGACCTGTCCGGCGGCGTTCACGGTGTAGCCGGTGGTCTTGTTACCGGGCTGGACCTGTTTGGTGAGGTAGCCGGCGTCGTTGTACTCGAGGGTGGTGGTGTAGGCCGCGCTGCTGGGGCGTCGTTCGATCACGGTGGTGGTGATCTGCCGTCCCAGGTCGTCGTAGGTGGCCTCGCTGCGGGCGCCGGTCGGGTCGATCGCCGCCAGCTTCTCGCCTGCCAGGTCGTACTCCGACACCCACTGCCCGGCGGGCTGCCCCTGTGCGGCGGGCGGATCGGTCACCCGGACCGGGTTACCGAGCGCGTCGTACTCGGTCGTGGTGACCTGCCCGCGTGGGTCGGTCGTCTTGATCAGACGTCCCGCGGCGTCGTAGGCGTAGCCCATCTTGGGGGTGACCGCGGGGCCGCCGGGTGGCGTGTAGGGCATGGCGGTCAGCGACGTACGCCGGCCCATCCGGTCGAAACCGGCGGTGGCCAGGTGCCCCTCCGGATCGACGACATGGGTTTGCCAGCCCGCGGTGTTGTAGCCGATCTTGCTTGTGGGGCGCCCCTGCTCGGCGGTCCCGGCCTTGTCGATCTGCACGCCGGGGGCCTTGATCTCGATCAGGCGGCCGAGGGCATCGTAGCGGTGGGTGGTGGTGTAGCCGTCGGCGCTGGCCCCGTCGGCGTTGCCGCGTGGGTCGGTTGTGGCGGTGATCAGGCCGCGGTCGTCGACCGTCCAGGTGGTGGTGAGATCTTGGTCGCCGTTTTCCACCGTCTGCCGGGTCCTGATGCCGGCGGCGTTGTAGGCGTAGGTGATGATCTCTTGGCGCGTCGTGCCCGCTCCGGTTCGCGTCTCCTTCGTCGCCAGATCGTCGGCGTCGTATTCAAAGGCGGTCTTGCGCTTGAGCTTGTTCGGGTCGAGCGTGGCCGAGGTGAGGCGGCCAGCGGCGTCGTAGACGTACGCGGTGGTGGTGATACCTGCGCCAGAGATGGGGTCGGCCCCGATCACCTGCTGGGTGAGGTTGCCCGCCGCGTCGTAGGTGTCGGCTTCCAGCACCACGTCCTTGGCGGTGGTGGAGCTATTCAGCTTGACATCGTCGCCGATCACCTGCGACAGAAGGTCGTCGCCGTAGTAGGTGTAGGAGGTCTTGCGGCCCATCGCGTCCACCCGCGCGGCCAGGCGCCCACCGGGGTCATAGGAGAACGACTCGAGCGTGATCTCCTTGGCGGGTTGCGGGTTGACCGGGCTGCCGGTCCAGTTCTTCACCGTGCGCGAGGCCAGCTCGCCGCGCTTGGTGTAGGTGTAGCCGAACACCGAGCCGAGCTCGTCGGTGATGGTCGCTTGCAGGCCGAGCTTGTCCCAGCTGGTGCGGACCACACCACCCTCCGCGTCGGTGCTGGTCTCCTGGTGGCCGTAGGTGTCGTAGGTGTAGGTCCTGGTCTGCTCGGGATCGCCGCCGGTCAGGTCAGTGACGGTCTCGGTGAGCGTGTTGCCGTCCGGGTCGTAGGTGTAGCTGGTCTTCGCCGTGTGCGTGACACCGGTGATCTCGTTCTTCACGCCCGGTGCCGTTTGAGTGGCCAGTCGACCGAGGTTGTCGTAGGTGAAGGTGGTCTTCACGCCGCCAGGCTCGGCGTCGGAGATCTGCGTTTGCGCCGTTACGCGGCCTAACGCGTCGTGTTCGAACGTGGTGACCAGACCGGTGGGGTCGGTCTGCTCCGCGAGATCGCCCGCGGCGCTGTAGCCGAAGGTCGTGCTGTTGTTCTTGGCGTCGGTGCGGGTCTTGACCAGTCCGGCCGGGGTGGTGCCGCCGCCTACGGCGGGTTCGCTGCCGTCGGTGTAGGCGACGGTGGCAGAGCGGCCGTTGGGGAAATCAAGCGTGGCCGGGATGGTCTGCTTGGTCTGCTCGCCGTAGGTGTCGTACTCGAAGGTGGTCGCGTAGGTGTTGTCGGTGGCGCTGCCCGACCGGGCATCGCGGACTTTGAGCAGACGGTCATTGCGCGGGTCGAACAGATTGGTGGCGTTCAGGGAGTACTCGCTGCGGACGATCTGGCAACTGCTGGTCGTTCGGCAGGTCCTGCGCTCAAGCACGTTGCCGCGGGCGTCGTTATAGCCGGTGACGGTGTTGAGGTTCGCATCCGCGATGGTCTGCAGGAAACCGCCGGTGTCGTAGCTGTAGGTCGTCTTCTTGCCCAGCTGGTCGGTGACGGAGGTAAGTCGGTAGCCGCGCCAGACGTCGTGCACGTACTGCTGGGTGCCGTCCTGCGGGTCGGTCACAGTGACCGTGCTCATGCCGGTGATGCGGTCGTGGGCGGGTTCGCCGATCTTCCAGGTGCCGCCGTGCTGGTCGGTGTGAGCCGTGAGGCGGTCGCTGGCCGCGTCATAGACGTTGGCGGCCCAGATACGCCCGGAGGGGAGAACGACCTGGGTGAGCTTGTTCGGTGCAGCGGCGCGGGCAGCAAAGTGGGTGGCGGCCTCGGTGGCGGACAGCGGGCGATCGTAGACGGCGACCTCGTCGATGCTTGCGGCCAGCCCGCCAACCCACGCGTAATGCCAGTCCTCGGGGTCGTCAATCGTCGCGGTGAGCGTCCCTGCGGCCTGGCCGTCCAAGTACAGCGTTTGCGTATCGCCTGCGACGGTCAGCACGACATGGTGCCAGGCACCGTCGTTGACCGCGGCCCCGGAGGTGATGGGCGTAGTGGTGGGCAGGTAGGACGCCGACAGCTTGCCGTCGGCTGCAACTTGCAGCATCGAGTGTTTGGTCGCGTACCACTTGTATTGCAGCTGCAGGATCGGGCCCGTGCCGGTCGTCTTGAACCAGGTCTCGAACGACGTCCACTTTTCCACCCGCGGGAGCATGTAGTTCGGCAGGGAGAGGGAGTCGTCGGCGTCCAGTTCGATGGCGGTGTCCGGCGTTCCGGCCAGCGCACCAGGTGTACCGATCGTGCCGCCGCCGTAATGGATGCTCTGGTTGTTCCAGCCGAGGTCTTTCGCCTCGGTCCCGGTGCTCTCGCCCAGCCGCCAATACCCCAGGGGATCGGAGTCCAGCACGGTGGTTCGATACAGCGATCCGGAGGCGTGGCCGTATTGCGTGCAGCCCTCGGCGGGATTGCACACCTTCTCCAAGACGTCACCGTTGTAGGAGTAGGTCCACGTCAGCGCCTTGCCGTCGACAGGCGTCGTGGATACCGACGTGACGTGGGCACCGGTCCAGGAAAACTGGAGCGACCGGCCCCCCAGCGCGGTGACCTGGGCCAACTTGCCGTCCTGCCCGTACACGAGCGTCTGCGCACGCCCGCGCCCATCGACGATCTTCGTCAGTCGCCCGCTCTCGTCGAACACGTACGACGTCGACGATTTGTCCATCAATGCCCAACCGGTGCACGTCGTCCCCGCTGGACAGGTCGGCGACTTCGACGCCTCAGCGAGCGTCGCGTGCAGGCCGGGTGGAGGCTGATAGCTGCCGTCATCCTTCTTCGCGAAACGCACCTGGCGCCCGTCCGGATAGGTGACCAGCAGCGACTCCCGGCCCCTGATCTGCTCCGCGACGATCCGCATGTCCCACCGGGTCGACCAGCCGGCGCCGAAGATGCCGTTGCGTCGCGGATCCATGCTGTTGTACGAGCGCACCACCGACAGCGGCGGCCCGGCCGTGCTCACCTGGGCGTCGGTGAACCGGGTGGTGTAGTTACCGGCCAGCTGATGAAACTCTTGGCCGCTCCCGCCAGACGTCGACAATTGCGAGGTGATCGTCGGCTGGCGCACACCGATAACGAACGTCCGTATCGGCGAGTACGCGCTCTGGCCGCCGATGGTGGAGGCATCCCTGACCACGAGCCGCCACCAGTACTGGCGCCCCCAGGCCAGCACGCCATCCGGCACGGTTATGCTGCCCGAAGAGGTCCGACAGCAGTCGTTGTAGGTGCGGCAGCCGTACATCGACGCGGTGTCGCACACCTCGAAGTCGAAGCTGATCGTGCCGCCCGCCCATGTGGTGGCCGTAGCGCTGAACGTCGGCCTGGTCGTCATCAACTGCAGGCCGTTGTCCGGAGACATCGAGGTGATCGTCGGCGCCGGCGGCTTCGGACACGGACCGACCAACATCCACCCGGCTTCGAGTTCGTGCGGCGGGTACGTGTTGAGGCTGGAAGGAATGTTCTGGGTGGCCATCCAGATCCGCCCGCCCGAATAGACATACGTCCCGTACGCGACGTAAACGCCGTACCTCCATGGCTGATACGAACCACACGGCGGCTCTGCCGCCAACTGCGCCATGAACGCCGAAGCACCGCTCACGGGCTTTTCGGCCGTCCTGGCCTCCCGCGTGACACCTTCACGCTCTTCCCGCGGCAACGCGTTCTTGGGTGCCTCGACGTCTTTCTCCGGCGTGTCCGCCTCGGCAGAAGTCCGCGTCGCCTCGCTCGCGGTGAGCGTCGGTAGGTCTTTCGTGGAACCGAACGCCTGCTTCGGCGTCCCCGGAGAGCCTTGGAAAGCGACGGCCGCTGCCGGTGCAACCGCATCGGCAACCGCCGGTAACGGTTGCAAACCGAGCAGCCCCGGCACCAGACTCATGAGAGTCGCCGCCACCACGGCAGACGTCCGCCCAGAACGAGCCCACGCCAAATACCGGCGCATATGCCGTCACACTCCGAACCACAACGAAAGACACCGACAGGGGCACCAACGTCGCTCTCTACCGCAGGGCCACAGGCGCTCTCCCGCGCGGCTCGGAGCCAATCAACATCCGACGATCAACGTAAAGAAATCCGACCTATACGGCAAGGCGCGCGATTATCACAAATCGGAAATATCCGGTAAGCGACACTCCGTTACTAGCCACAGCGAGCCAAGCTCGCGCGATGGCGAAGTGTCTCGGGTGACTAGGCGGATCGCTTCCGGGTCCTCCGGAGCGCGAGGGCACCCCTCTGCCGACGCAAGCCAGCGGTGGTCATACTTGCGACCGGTCGCGAAAATGACCTGTATGGAGACCATTCCGATCACCGAGGCCAAGGCTCGCATCGCCGAACTCGCTGACCGTGTCGCCCGCGAGCATGACCACTTCACCATTACCCGCAACGGCCGCGCCGAGGTCATGCTGATCTCCGTGGCCGAATATCGGTCGATGCAGGAGACCCTTGAGATCCTCAGCGACAACGAGACCTTGGCCGACCTGCGCGCTTCCCGCGAGGACTTCGCCTCGGGAGATACCTTCACCGACGAAGTCCGTGCCGAGCTGGAGCGCCGCCGGGGTCAGGCCGAGTGAGCACCTCACCGCCCGAGCCCGCCGAGCCGTACACCGTGCTCTTCTCCCGCTGAAGTTGAGCGCAGGGTGGCCTGGCTTCGAAGTCCCGTCCGTTCACCGTGACCTTGGTCGAGCCGAGCCTGTGGGTGGCCAGGAAGCGGCCGTCCGGGCTCAGCCGTACCTCGTCCATGGGCTGGTCCGCGGTGAGGAGCGCCCTGAGTGTGACGACCGTGTCCTCACTGAGGTAGCGCACAAGCTGCGCAGGGTCGCGGACACCATGGCAGGCCGGATCACGGACTTGCCGGTGGGCGGCTGGATGGCGAGACCGTCCTCGCCCCCTGACCCTGCTACACCTGGACGCTGAAGATCACGGCGGCGCGCACCTACTCCTCAGTCCACGCCTCTCCTGCAATCGGCAGCATTTCCTCGGCCCACGCGAGTGCATCGTCAGCGACCTGCTCGGTGGTTACCTCCGCGATGCGCCTTGCGCCTGCCCTTGGTCGCCTGCTCATGATCGACCTCCACTTTGACCTGCCCACTGTTGCGCCCTGCCTGCTCCGCAGTCGACACGTCGTGTTGGTCCTGGTTGGACCTGCCCTTTCCGGCCCTGTCCGAAGTGATGCCTCCTTCTTCCTGGGTCTTCTGGCCGACTTCCTGGGTCTTCTGGCCGGCCACGCTGGGCGGACCATCGCGACGGGTCACGCCACCGGTCCCACCCACCGCCACACCGAGGGGTGCATCGCCGACGGCGATCGTTCTGATGACTGTATTCGCGGCCGCGTCGATCACGGAGATGCTGTCCGATCCTCCGTTGGCTGCGTAGACACGGGTGCCATTCCTTGAGATCGCCACCCCCACAGGACTCAGGCCCACCGGGATGGTGGCGATGACGGCGTTGGCGTCGGTGCGGATCACCGACACGGTGCTCAACAACGAGTCGGTCACGTAGGCCAGGGTGCCGCCCGGGTTGATCACCACTCGCTGAGGCTCAATATCAATGCCCAGCGGGATGGTGGCGATGAGGGCGTTGTCGGTGGTGCGGATCACCGACACGGTCCCGGACCCGCGATTCACCACGTAGAGACGGGTGCCATCGGGAGTGACGTCCACCCCGGCAGGAGTGAGGCCGACCAGGATGGGGGTGACGGTATTGGTGGCGGTGTCGATCATCGACACCTCGGTGGAGAATTGCCCCGCGTTGGCCACGTAGGCACGTGTGCCATTCGGACTGAAGGTCACGGCGACGGGGAAGTCGCCGACCGGGATGGTGGCGATGACGGTATTGGTGACGGCGTTGATCACCGACACTCTGTCCGACGACGAATTGGTCACATAGACGCGGTCGCCGCGGGGAGAGACCGCCACTCCGAAGGGGAGTGATTCAACTTGAATGGTGGCGATGACCGCGTTGGCACCTGTGTCGATCACTGACACGGTATTCGAGTCTCCGTTGGTCACGTAGGCACGGGTGCCGTCGGGGGCGACGGCGACCCCCTGAGGGTTGTTTCCCACGGCGATGGTGGCGACAACGGTGTCGGTAGCGGTATTGATCACGGACACGGTGTTCGAGAGCGAATTGGTCACATAGGCGAACTCCCGAGGCTCCGCGAGAGCCGGCACAGGGGCGGCGACCGCCATCAGCGCCATCAACCCGACCGCTATGACCATCCCTGCCCCCGATGCTCGGATACGGGACCACCATCCCCGAGCATCACGTCGACCCGGCAGCACCGAAGGACGACGTCCAGCCACGCCCAGCCGAAGCCACAGCATTGGAACCTCCATATCGACGATCACATGGTTCGGTTCTACATATGCATGACATTTCGCCGAGAGGTGCGGCACGCAGGCTTGCCTCATCGGGGCGATGAATTGGCACGTTTCTGGATTGAGGCCGGATCGGATCGTTCTGCCGCCGTTCGGGATCAACGTTCCCAAAGGCAGCTTAGACCCTTTGTCAGAGATATCCTTTTTGAGATATTTGCTCAGCAAACCGCCCCAATCTCATGAACGCCTAAACCATCTTCGGGGCACCACACAATGCATTTGGTAAATCTCTTTCTGAGAATCTTTACTTGGATCATCAAAGAGTGTCTAATCAAGTTATCAATGAACGGTATTGATCGAAGTAATTGACCGACTTCAGATCATTCAAAGATCTGGGCTTCGATCGGCCGAGAATCGCATGAGCGTCACGGCGACGGTGCCGGCATACAAGAACGGCGAGCACGCCGCACGGTCCCGCTCAGGCTGCATAGATGGTCAGCGGCTCACATATGCCTGCCATGCACTTCTCATCCCGTCGCTCCGAATCCTGCCATGCCCAGCTGAAAGGAGGCCTCTCATAGCTCATCTTTCATAGAAGCCCCACGCGTCCGAGAGAAGGATCAGTCAAAGGATCAATCAAATGGCACCAGTCATCACGTCAATCAGCGTCGCACCGCAGAACACCAACCAGGGAAGCTTCGGCCAGACTCTTACCGTCAACGGCACTGGTCTCGGCACCACGGTGACCGCCACCATCAGGATTGGAGCAAAGAGCGTCACTCCCACCACGAACACCGGCACAGTAGCCACGTGCACGCTTCCCTCCGGGTGCGGGCCCGCCGGTGTCAGCGTCGTCGTCAGCGGCACCGGCGGCGGCACGAGCAGCTCGCTGCCGCTGTTCTACATCGGGTCCCCGTTCGTCGCCGATGTCGCGCCGTTCGAAGGATCGGCCACCGCGCCCTCCGCTGTCACGTTCACCGGCACTGGCCTGCTGACAACGAACCAGGTGCAGTTCGCGGGCGTGACAGCGACTCTCACGCCTCCTACTGGCGACACCCAGGTCACGGCGACCCCCGTGGCGATAGCCGAACTCACGGCCGCGCCATGGTTCCAGCTCAGGAGCGCCTCGGTGCGTACAGCAGGCGGCACGTTCACCGTCGCCAACGCCGTGGCACTCTACGACACTCCCGTGATCACAGATCTCGAACCGGACACCGGCCCGGCAGGCACCGAGGTCCTCATCACGGGCACCGGATTCGCCGGCTCGACCATCAGCGTCACTTTTGGCGGCGTTGATGCCGACTTCACCTCCATGTCCGACACGCAAATTCTGGCCACCGCCCCAACAGGTCCCATCGCCGGCGCTCAGGACGTCATCGTCAGCACACCTGGCGGGGACAGCGCCGCCGCTACCTTCACCTACGTCTGAGCTTCGGCGAGGACACGCAACCGTCGGGGCGACGCGATCAGGCGCTGCCCCGACGTCCATCAACGCTCATCCGGACGCTCCCGAGAGGACGTGACGACCATGGCCCCCGTCGTCAACAGCGTGACCCCCAATCAGGGCTCCTCCGCGGGTGGCACGAGCGTGACCATCACCGGCAGCGGGTTCGCCGGGGCCTCCGCTGCGAGATTCGGCGGGACACGGGCCGCCGGCTTCGTCCTGGTCTCCAGCACCACGATCACCGCCATCTCCCCACCAGGCACAGGCACGGTCAATGTGACGGTGACCGGCTCTTCTGGCACCAGCACTCAAACGGTCCCGTTCACCTACGTGAACGCACCGGCCCCGATCATCACCACTCTGGCGCCGAACACGGGTCCGGAAGCGGGCGGAACCGTAGTCACGATCACGGGCAGCGGATTCACCGGCACCACCCAGGTGCGCTTCGGAGGGCAGGCGTCCAGCTTCACCGTGGTCTCCAGCAACCAGCTCACTGCCACAGCCCCGGCCACCGGGTCGGCCCCCGTCCTCGTCACGGTCACCACCCCTGCAGGCACCAGCAATCCGGCGCCGTTCTGCTATTTCGCCGCAACCGCGCCTGTCGTCACCGGCATAGCGCCCAGTCAAGGCCCTGTCGCCGGAGGCAACATCGCCACGATCACCGGGTCCGGATTCACCGGCGCCACCCAGGTACAGTTCGGAACACTGGCGTCCAGCTTCACCGTGATCTCCGACAGCCAGGTGGACGCCACGGCACCCGGCGGTTCCGGCACTGTCCCGATCATCGTGGTCACGCCAGGCGGCTCGAGTGCGGGCGATGTTTACTACAGCTATGTCGCCGCCCCGACGATCGTGAGCCTGAACCCGAGCGAGGGACCGTCCTTTGGTGGCAACTCCGTCACCATCGTGGGGACCGACTTCACCCACGTCACAGGTGTGCTCTTCGGCGTCTCCCCCGCTCCGTTCTCCATCGTCTCCGACACCCAGATCGTGGCCACTCCACCCGAAGGGTCTGGGACGGTCATGGTCACGGTTGTGTCAGCCGGCGGCACGAGCTCTCCTGGCGCTCCTTACACCTACCTGTGATGAGCGCTCTTCGAGACCGCACAGTCGTCTGCTCTGTCTCTCTGGACAGACCCGGTTGCCTGCCGGACGGATCCTGCCGGAGGTGGAATGTCCTCGCTACCGACCCGACCGGCCGTACTCGAAAGGCTGCCAGTCATCACACCTGGACGCTGAAGATGATGGCGGCGCGCAAGGCTAGGACGCCGGCCAGCACCAGCAGGGGCACGGCCAAGGAATGACGCAGGGCCGCTACGCCGTCTGCCGACAACCGCTCGGTGAAGAGGCCGTAGAGGCCTGGGGCCAGGCCTGCGAGGACGACCAGCCACAACACGAGCCAGGGCAGGCCGAACACGATCCCCTGAGTGCCCGCCGCGAACAACGTCACCGCGAACACCACGATCAGCGCCAGCTCCAGCAGCGCATACAGCCGCTCGGAGACCGACAACATCCCGGCGCTCGGGCGCGCCTCCGGGCGGAAGCGGGCCAGCAGCACCATCAGCGCGGCCGAGCCGGCCAGGCCGGAGGCGAGGAAGAGCCCGCCGAGGGCCCAGGTGTCGCTCCACACCGGCTGGTTCGACACCGACAGCAGTACGCCCGTGTAGCCCGCGATGAACAGGCCGAACAACGACCCGAAGATGTTGAACGGGCGGTTGTCGAGCCACGTCACGAGGGGAAGACGGAGCTTTCCGTCCCGTACGAGTGACGCGGCGAAGGAGACCGTGGTGATCGCGCCGAACACGACCAGCGCCCAGGAGCCGATCGACATCGGCGACCAGTACTTGAAGTTGAGTCCGGGGTGACCTGGGGTGGTGTTCCACATCATGTGCCAGAAGCGCCACGGCTGGCCGAGGTCCAGGGCGAGCAGGAGCGGCGCGATGAGCATCGGCGGGAAGGCGATGTAGTAGCCGATCCTGGCCATGGGCTCGTCGCCGGGGGCGCCGCGCAGCCTGAGCAGGGTGGCGAGGACGTACGAGCCGCCGGACAGGCCCGCGAGGAAGAAGTACGCCAGGATGTACCACAGCCAGTCGGGTGGGCCGGCGAAGTGCTGAACGTCATCCATCGCTCTCCCCCTCGGCCTCCGTCACTTTCTCCTTGCGGCGGCGCAGCGCGATCAGGCCGCCGAGCACGCCCAGGACCGCGGTGGCCGCGGCGGTCAGGTAGCCGCCGACGTTGTTGCGGCTGGGCAGCACCGCGTTGCGCTCGTCCGGCAGGCCGTACTTCTCGGGTCTGTCCACGAGGAGGAAGAACGCGTTCAGGCCGCCGTACACCTTCTCGTCGTGGCCGTACAGGCGGGCCTCCGTGACGCCCTGGGCGTGCAGGATCTCCAGGCGCTTGGCGGCCGTCTCGCGCAGCTCCGAGACCGGGCCGAACTTGATCGACTCAGTGGGGCAGGCCTTGGCGCAAGCCGGGGTCATGTCGTTCTGGAGGCGGTCGTAGCAGAGCGTGCACTTCTGCGCGATGCCGTTCACGTCGCTGGCGCCGATCACGTCGTACGGGCAGGCCGCGATGCAGTTGCGGCAGCCGTTGCAGACGTCGGGCTGAATGAAGACGCTGTCGAACTCGGTGCGGATGATCGCGTTGGTCGGGCAGACCTCCATGCAACTGGCCTGCTGGCAGTGCTTGCAGACGTCCGACATCATCAGCCAGGCCTTGCCGTTGCCCGGGGTGACGCTCTCGTCGGGTACGTTGTCGTGGAACTGCACGTGCCGCCAGTTCTCGGCGTCCAGCTTGCCGGTGTTGTCGAAGCCGTCCAGGAACGACGGTTCGTTGCCCTCCAGCTCGTTCCACTGTTTGCAGGCCACTTCGCAGGCCTTGCAGCCGATGCACACGCTGGTGTCGGTGAAGAACCCGTACGCCTGGCCCGGTGTGATGTGCGGCATCTTCAGAACCCCATCAGGTTGGGCGTGATCTTGGTGTAGCCGTGGTCGGCCATGTGCAGGTCGATGGGCACGGCGGCCAGCTCGTCCACGTGCGGTACGGCGTGGGGGTCGCGGCCGAGGTCGATGTCGATGAGGTAGCGGCGGCAGGTCTCGCAAGACTCGGCCCTGAGGTGCGGGAACAACGCGTCGCCGTTGGCGGTCCCATGCCCGACTCGCGGTGCGGCCCGTGCGCCGCCGCTCTCCTGCGGCTCCGCGGGGGCCTCGACGTGGACGGTTCGCTTACCTGTTTCGCCGCATTGCGGGCAGGTGGTGGCGGAGAAGGTCCACTCGTGGGCGCATCGGGCGCATCGCAGCATGCGGCGGCCGCTCACGAGCGGGTCGTCGCTCGCGAGGCGGTAACTGAGCTGCGGCGCTCCGCCGCACGCGGGACAGCGCCCGGGCCCTGGCTCTCCCCGGCCGGCTCCGGCGCCCGCCGGCCCGTCGCCCTCCGCCGCCTCGTGGCCGGGCGGCGTGGAGAGCGGGACGACGCGCATCGTGGCGCGCGCGAGGTAGCGCTCCACGGGCGCGAGCTCCTCACCGGCGAGCCAGGCGTCCAGCAGGCCGCCGCCCGAGCCCGCGGCCGTCCCGGGCGGGCCGTTGCGGGCGGCGGGCGGAACGGGGCGCGAAGCCGGGGTCAGGAGGCCGTTGCCGACGGCTATGCGGACCGCGGCCGCCAGAAGCGGGGGGCCATGAGCGGCGGTCGCCTCGATGACGCGGGGCAGCACGTGCACGTGCGCCCACTCCACCGCCCCATCGGACGGGACGCGGTCGCCTACCGACTCCCAGGCCTCCACCAGCGCCACGTACAGCCCGAGGACCTCGGCCGCGTGCGGATATCGCTCCCGCAATTCCCCGGCACGTACCCGCTCCCTGGCGAACATCAGATCTTCTCGATGTTCACCAGGAACGCCTTGTACTCCGGCGTCCGCGAGCTCGCATCCCCCACGAACGGGGTGAGGGCGTTGGCCAGCCAGTGCTGCCCGGTGTTGATGCCCACGAACCCCCAGTGGATGGGGATGCCGATCTGGTACACCCTCCGCCCGTCCACGTCGAGCGGCCCGAGCCGGTTGGTCACCACGGCCCGCACCTCGAGCTTGCCCCGCCGGGACGACACCCGCACGCGGTCACCCGTCGAGATGCCCTTCTCCCTCGCCAGCGCGGCCGGCACCTCCACGAACGCCTCCGGTTGCAGCTGGACCAGGTGCTCGACGTTCTGCGTGACGTAGTGCTCGTGCTCGGTCAGCCGGTACGAGGTCGCCACGTACGGGTAGTCAGCAACCGTGCCGAACCGGTTCGGCCGCCCGGCCCGCTCGTCGTACCTGAAGGCCACCGGCGTCGCCGACACCTCCGGATGCAGCGGGTTGGCGATGGGCGACTCGATGGGCTCGTAGTGCTCGGGGAACGGCCCGTCCGCCACCGCGTTGCTGAACAGGCGGCCCACGCCCTCGCCGGTCATGATGAACGGCAGCGGCGCGTCGGGGCCCGGCGCGGTCGTCGGCGGGTAGTCGGGCACGTCGCCCACCCACTCGCCGTTCTCCCAGGCGATGCCGGGGCGCGACGGGTCCCATGGCCGGCCGTTCTCGTCGGCGGAGGCCCGGTTGTAGAGGACACGGCGGTTGGCGGGCCAGCTCCACGCCCAGTTCGGGTAGAAGCCCATGCCGCTGGGGTCGTTCTTGGCCGGATCCTGCACACCGTCCCGCCGCTTGGCCAGGTTGCCCTCCTCCGGGTAGTGGCCGGTGTAGATCCAGTCGCCCGCGCTGGTGGTGCCGTCGTCCTTGAGGTCGGCGAACGTGGCCAGCCGCTTGCCGGTCCGCAGGTCCCGGCCGTTGATCTCCTGCGCGATCTCGTCCAGCTCGGGTTTGCGCGGGTTGGCGTACGGCAGCGCCATCTTCAGCACCGGGTCGGGGAACTTCCCGCCTTGGGCTTCGTACAGGTCCCTGACCCGCAGGAACAGCTCGGAGAGTATCCAGTGGTCGTGCCTGGCCTCGCCCTCCGGCGGCAGCACCTGGTCCTTCCACTGCACCCAGCGGCCACTGTTGGTGAACGAGCCGTCCTTCTCGATCCAGTGGGTGGCCGGGAGCATGAACACCTCGGTCTGGATCTTCGCCGGATCCATGCCGGGGGCCTGCCAAAACTCGGAGCTGGTGGTGGCGAACGGGTCCATCACGCACAGCCACTTGAGGTTCGACAGCGCCTGGAGCACCTGGTTGGAGTCGGGGCCGATGCTGGTCGCGGTCATCCCGGACAACATGACGCCCTGCATCTTGCCGCGCAGCGCCTGGTCGAAGATCGAGATCCAGGAGGCGTTGGCGGCGGGCTTGGGCAGGTAGTCGAAGGCGAACTCATTGTCCTTGGTGGCGGCGTCGCCGTACCAAGCCTTGAGGAGGCTGACCAGGTAGCGGCGGTAGTTCTCGCCGAAGAAGTTCACCGCCCTGGCATGCAGCTTGACGCTGGCGCTCTCGCCCAGATACGCCTTGATGTCCTTCTGGCCTGGTGCCGGGATGCGGAGGTAGCCGGGCAGGATGTCCCAGGAGATGGCGTGGTCGGTGTTGCCCTGGATGTTGGCGTGGCCGCGTTCGGCGTTCATGCCGCCACCGGGGCGGCCCATGTTGCCGAGCAGCAGTTGCAGGATGGCGCCCGAGCGGATGAGCTGCACGCCGGTGGTGTGGTGGGTGAGGCCGACGGCGTACACGATGGTCATGACCTTGTCCGGGCGGCCCATCTCGCCGACCTGCCTGGCCACCTGGAGGAACTGATCGCGCGGGATGCCGGTGATGCGGGCGACGGTGTCGGGGTCGTAGCGCTGGTAGTGGGCGCGGAGCAGGTTGAGCACGGAGCGTGGGTGGTCGAGCTCGATCCTGGCGTGGCCCTCGTCGTCCGTCTCGTACGCCCACAGCTTGGTGTTGTAGACGCCCTGCTCCTGGTCGTAGCCGTTGAACATGCCGTCCTGGAAGGCGTACCCGTCCTTGACCACGAAGCCCGCGTTGGTGGCCCACCTGACGTAGTCATCGTGATAGAGCCGATTCGCCAGCACATAGTTGACGAGGCCGCCGAAGTAGGCCACATCGGTGCCGGTCCGAATACGGACATAGGTGTCGGCCACCGCCGAGGTCCGCGTGAACCGCGGATCCGCGTGGATGATCTTCGCGCCCCTGTCGAGCTTGGCCCGCATGAGCCAGCGGAAACCCACCGGGTGGGCCTCGGCCGGGTTGGCGCCGTTGACGAGGATCAGGTCGGCGTGCCTGATGTCACGCCAATGATTGGTCATGGCCCCTCGGCCGAACGTGGCAGCCAAACTGACCACCGTGGGACCGTGTCAAACACGGGCCTGTTGTTCGAGGTGAACCAGGCCCAACCCCCTCATCAGCTTCGTGGCGAGATAACCCTCTTCCGAGCTGAACGCCGCCCCGCCCGCGAAGGCGACACCCTCGCAGCGGTTGACGACGTTGCCGTCGGCGTCCTGGGTGACGAACGTGGCGTCACGCGAGGCCTTGATGTTCCTGGCGAGCCGGTCGAGCGCGAACTCCCAGGAGACCTGCTTCCACTCCGCCGCTCCCGGCGCGCGGTAGAGCGGGTGCGGCACCCGCCTGCGCGAGACGGCCAGCTGCAGCGACGTCGCGCCCTTCGGGCACAGTGTGCCCTCGTTGACCGGGCTGTCCGGGTCGCCCTCGATCTGCAGCAGCTCCGTCTTGCCGTTCGCGGCCTTCTTGGTGTGGGCGATGAGCGAGCACCCGACCGCGCAGTACGGGCAGAGCGAGTGCGACAGGGTGGCCCCTTCGATACGGAGCCGCTGCTTGACCCTGATCGAGTCGGTCAGGTCGAACCCCAGGGCGGAGCCGCCGAGCGCCCCTGCCGGGCCGATGCTCAGGAACTGCCGCCGGGTGACCTCCATGACCGGACTCCCTCAGTGCCGTTCACTTTCTTCACCGTATGATCTGACCGGTTGTGCGTCTACCCCTGGGCGAGTTGGAGGTCATGGCGGCCGCCCGGATCGTCGGGGTTACGCAAGAGGTCGAGCAGTCTCGAATCGGCCGGCACGAGCACGCCGTGATCGCCGCGTTCGGCCGCCAGCCGCAGCGTCTCCCGCCAGGCGGCCCGCCCGGACGGCACGGCGACGGACACCCACCGCCCCGCCCCGGCCTCTTCGTACGTTCCGTCGCCGCCGTGCCGCACGCGAGCCTCCACCTGGGTGCCGGCGATGAGGGCGAGCCGTCCGCGGCTCAGCCGCTCCACCGTCGCCAGCACCCGCGGCGCGGGCGCCTGCGGCACGGCCACGACCAGGAGCGATCGGTAGGTCAGCGCGGCGAGGGCGGCGCTCAGCGTGAGCGGATCGAGCGACGGCGCCGCGCCGTGCTCCATCCAGAGCGCGTCGGCCCCGGCCGCCTCGAACGCCACCGCGTCGGACAGCCACTCCCCCGGATCCTCCGGTGGCCTCGGCAACACAACCCCGACCCGCACCCGCTCGCCCGGTTCAGTCACGGCGCCACTCCCCTGCCCACGATTCGGTCACGGCGCCGCTCCCCTGTCTACGACGACCCTCAGCCGGTCGTCGATCCTGCGGGTGAGGCGGAGCCTGTCGAGGTGCTCCAGCAGCGGGATCACGACCCGCCGGTTCGTCCCGAGCGCGACCCGCGCGTCCGCCGCCGTGAACGGCTGCGGCAACGTCGCGAGGATCCGCGCCGCCTCAGTGTCGGCGCCCGGTAGCAGCACCACTCCGTCGGCCAGCCGCAGCACCATCCCGGCCCGCGCGGCGAGCGCGACCATCCGGCTGCCGAGGCCGAGCGCGGGCAGCCGCGCCGCCTCCGGCGCGAGGTACGGCGTCCCGGCCAGCTCGGCACGCAGCCGCTCGACGGCGCTGACGACCTCGGCCGGCACGCCGTCTCCGTCGATCCTGCCGTCGGACACGTTCAGCGGCGGGCAGCCCTTGACCAGCGCCTCGACCAGGTCCCGCGCCGGCAGGCCGAGAGCGGTACGCGCGGCGTCCACCGGGATGCCCGGCTGCTCGGCCACGATCGCCCTGAGCCGCTCCGCCAGCCTCGCCCACCACGCGGGATCGACCGCCCAGTCACCGGCCCCGGGCACGTCGAGCCCTCCCGGATCGCACCCCATGGCGGCCAGCTCGGACCGCCGCACCACCCCACGCCACCCGAGCACGGTGGCGGCATCAGGCACCCCGCTCCCCGGCGCCCCTGCCCGGCCGGTCACCATCCCCGTGTGGGGCACCGCGCCGCCGGGCTCTCCCGCGACGTCCGGGACGGCGAACGACGCCAGCTGGGCCGCGCGTTTCGCGGCCGCGCCACGGCGACGCAACGTCGGTGGCCGCACGTCGAGCACGAGCACGCTGGTGATCGGCCGTCCCGAGCACCGCAGCAGCGCCCGATCTCCGACGCGCAGGGGAAGCGCGTGGGCCAGCGTCAGCCGCACCGCCCCGGCGCCCGGCCGCGCCGGGCCGATGGCGCGCACGCGTACCGGCACCGAGGCCGACCCGATGTGCAGGACGGCCTCGCGGGGCGCGGGCCCGCCGTCCAGCCGCACGTCCACCACGTCGGTCTCCAGCCATGCCTCCGGCGTGAGCAGCGTCTTCCCGCGCACTGCCCGCTCGCGCTCGACACCGCGCAAGTTCACCGCCACGCGAGCGGTGGCCGTGACCTCGTCCACCGGCTCGCCCGCGATCTGCAGCGCCTTCACCCGTACCCGTTCGCCGTCCAGGACGAGCGGGTCCCCGGCTCTGAGCGTGCCGCCGGCGAGCGTGCCGGTGACCACCGTGCCCGCGCCCGTGATCGTGAAGGCCCGGTCGATCCACAGCCGCACCGGAGCCCTGGGGTCGGGCGGCGGGAGCGTGGAGACCAGCAGGTCGAGCCCGCGGCGGAGGTCGTCGAGCCCTTCGCCCGTGGCACCGCTCACCGTGACCACAGGCCAGGAGGGCATCCGCTCACGGGCCTCCTCCACCGCCAGCGCGGGATCCATGAGGTCGCACCGGGTGACCACCAGCAGTCCACGCTCCACGCCGAGCGCCTCGATCGCCTCCCAGTGCTCCTGGGACTGGGCCTGCCAGCCCTGGTCGGCGGCCAGGACGAACATCACGGCAGGCACCGGGCCGAGCCCGGCCAGCATGTTGGTGACGAACCGCTCGTGCCCCGGCACGTCCACGAAGGCCAGGCGGCGGCCCGACGGCAGCGTGGTCCAGGCGAAGCCGAGATCGATGGTCATGCCGCGGCGGCGCTCCTCGGCCCACCGGTCGGGTTCCATCCCGGTGAGCGCGCGGACCAGCGTGGACTTGCCGTGGTCGACATGTCCGGCCGTGGCGATCACGTACATGCCAGCACCGCCTCCACCAGCTCGTCGTCCAGTTCGGGCGGTACGGAGCGCAGGTCGAGGAGGAGCCGGCCGCCGGCCACCCGCCCGACCACGGCCGGGTTGCCCAAGCGGAGCGGGCGGGCGAGGCGCGCGGGCAGGGCGATCGCCACACTCGGCAGCTCCCATCCGGGCGCTCCCCCGCCGCCCACGACGGCCACGCTCTCTACCACCTCACACTCCATCCGCCCCGCCCCGCCCGGCTCAGCACGGCTCGCCCCGCCCGCGCCCGGCCGGTTGACGCCGTCGCCCGTCTCGCCGGCCCCCATGGCGCGCTGCTCGTGCCGGGTGCCGAGGATGACGTCGGCCACGTGGTGCGCGCGGCGGCGTAACCGCTCGGTGTCGGTGTGGAGCGCGAGCCGAACTGGTGGGTCCGAACGGAGCGTCGCCTCCAGGGCGGCCAGGGTCAGCTTGTCCACGCGTAAGGCGCGGGCGAGCGGATGGCGGCGCAGGCGCTGCACCAGGTCGGCGCGGCCCAGGATCAGCCCCGCCTGTGGCCCGCCGAGGAGCTTGTCGCCGCTGGCCGTCACCAGCGCAGCTCCTTCACGCAGCGCCGTGCCGACGTCGGGCTCGTCCGGCAGCAGCGGGTCCGGCGCCAGCAGCCCTGAGCCGACGTCGACTACCACGGGCACCGGCAGCGTGCTCAGCTCCGCGACCGAGGCGGCGGCGGTGAAGCCCTCGACACGGAAGTTGGACGGATGGACCTTCAGCACGAACGCGGTCCCGTCGCCGATGGCGTCGGCGTAGTCGCGGACGTGGGTGCGGTTGGTGGTCCCGACCTCGCGCAGTCGAGCGCCCGTGGATTGGAGTAGATCGGGGAGGCGGAACCCGTCCCCGATCTCCACCATCTCGCCGCGGCTGATGACGATCTCCCGCCCGGCCGCCAGCGCGGTCGCCGCCAGCACCAGCGCCGCCGCGTTGTTGTTGACGACATGTACGTCCTCCGCGTCCGGAACAGCCGCCGCCAGCGCGCCCATCGCCGCCCGCCCGCGCCGCGCCCGCTCCCCCGTCACCGGGTCGAACTCGACGTCCGTACATCCGGCGGCCGCGCTGATCGCCTCGACCGCGGCGGGCGAGAGCGGAGCGCGGCCCAGGTTGGTGTGAACGAGGACGCCCGTAGCGTTGATCACCCGGCGGGAGCCGCCGGCCAGGGCGGACACGGTGGCCGCCACGACGTCCTCGGGCGCGATCCGCCCTTCCCTGGCCCGCTGCTGCGCAGCGACGACCGCGGCCTTGGCGACGGCCCGGCCCGCGCCACCGGCCGCCGCCACCACCCGGGGGTCGGCCAGTACGGCGTCGGTACGCGGAATCCGCCGCCGCGGATCATCCTTCATCTGTGACCTCACGCGGAGGCGCACGGGAATCGAACCCGCCGGCGACGCCGCGCGCCGCCCACCGGTTTTGAAGACCGGGGTGCCCACCAGAACACAAGCGCCTCCAAGAACGATTCTCACGATATGACGGATACCAGGCGTACGCAGTACGCCTGTGGCGGCGGTTGCGCTTGCAAGATCCGCCCGGCGAGGTGGAGGCGGTGGCCGGGCGGCCGCCCCGGTCTGCGGCCGGGCGCTGATCATCAGGTAGCCCGGCCGGGCCTGCCAGGTTACGTTGGGTAGAGCCCCCACTGAGACCTGCGAAGGAAGTGGTTCCCGTGCTCTACCTGTTCGGCTTCGAGCAGATCGGCGTGGCCGTCAGCGACATCTACTTCGTCGACCCGAACCCGATCCCGGGCCAGGAGGGGGCTGAACGAGGCGTGCGCCTGGAGATCCGCAGGCTCGAACCCGGTGAGTTGAAGGGCTCGATCTACTCGGCTCGGCCGATCACGGTCGATCGGCCGCTCTGGCGCATCGACCTGCTGGAGTCGGTCGACAGCCCGCCGGGCAGCTTCAACCGCACCCATCACCACCCGTCCATCGACGGGTGGGAGCCTGGGCCGCGGGTTTTCGACACGGAGTTGTCCGGCGAGCCGCTGAAGTGGCTGGCGGAGCGGCTTGCCGATCTGGACGGTGTGCTGGAGGAGGTCGGATTGGACCGGAGCGAGGTGTCTCCGGCGGATGTGGCGGGGCTGCGCGAACGGGCGCCGGAGATCGTCGACACCGTTGGGCGGCTCCTGGAGCGCATCCGCGTCGGGGAACTGGGCACCCCGCCGGACGAGTCCGCCACCAGCGTGCGAGCCAGCTGGCTCTGACCCCGTGCGCTTTGCTCGTCGCCCAAGCACAGCACGGGATGCCGCGGCGGTCTGCGAAGAGGGGGCGGGCCTGCGCGGTCCCGCCCCCTCTTCGCGGGCAGCTACCGCCCGCTGATGGGCAGGGACGCCCAAAAGGCGCAGTTGCTCGGCACGGACGTGTCGACCGGCCGGATGCCGCCCGCGCCAGGCGCCAGGCTCAGCACGTCGCCGGACGTGCGGAAACGGGGCCAGTGCGAGGCCTGGGCGGCGGCATGGGGCCGGCCGTCTCTGGCGAACGACGTCCAGTAGGCCACCATGGCGTCCGACAGCCGCTCCTGCTCGGCGTTCAGCGGCCCCCCGAACAGGCCGGGGAACAGGTACGGCAGCTCCGCCGCGTGCGCGGCGCCCTCCTCGAAGCCGGGCACGTCGATCAGCGGCGGCGCCGTCCGGTCGGCGAACTGGTAGCCGTAGGTCGGCACCCCGGCCCGCGCGAACAGCCGGAGCGCGTCCTGATGCCCGCAGGTCGCCAGCGGCCCGCCGAAGTCTGTCAGCACGGTGGCCAGGGCGGTCCGTGGGTCGGGATAGTTCGCCGCGGGGTAGCGGGCCAGGATCGCGTCGGCGGCAGCCCCGAACGTGGCACGCACGTACGCCTCATACTCCGCCGCAGAGATGGGGTCGGTGATGAACAGGCGCATCTCGTCCAGGTTGTTGCCGTGCATCACAGGAACGCGGTTGAACCGCCCGCTCGCGATCGCCTCGTGCGGCTGCGCGGGCAACACATGGTCGCCTCCCGCCACCGCGTAGGGGTCCGGGTCCTGGAAGGCGTCCACCAGTGTCTTGACCGGCAGCGCGCGCAAACACGAGACGGTGTCATCGGCCGCGCATAACACCGCCTGTGCGAACGTGACCGCGCTCGCCTCCGCGCCGGCCTCCGTACGGGTCGGGTACGCGCAGCTGTAGCTCTGACCGATGGCCTTGTGGAAGAGCCCGGCCGCGGTCGGGGACGCGAGCAGGGCGCAGATGTCGGCCGAGCCCGCCGATTCTCCGAACAACGTCACGTTGCCCGGGTCGCCGCCGAACGCCGCGATGTTGCGCCGCACCCACCGCAGCGCCGCCTGCTGGTCGAGCAGCCCGTAGTTCCCGGCCTGGTAGCGCTCGCCGGCCTCCAGCGCAGGGTGCGCCAGCCAGCCGAGCACGCCGAGCCGGTAGTTGACCGACACCACCACCACGTCGCCCTCGACGACCAGTTTGGACAGGTCGTACAGCGCGCTGCTGCCCGTGGTGTTGCCGCCGCCGTGCACCCACACCATGACCGGCAGCCGCGTGCCGCGCCGGGGGGCGCTGACGTTGAGGTACAGGCAGTCCTCGCCGTACGAGGCCTGACCTCCGTACGGGGTGGCGGGCTGCGCGCACTGGGCGGCGGGGGCCGTCGCGTCCCGGACGCCCGCCCACGGCTCGGCCGGGCGCGGCGCCTGCCAGCGCAGCACGCCGACGGGCGGCTCGGCGTACGGGATGCCGCGGAACGCCCGGTGGTCCTGCAGCACGTCCCCCTTGATCACGCCCTTGTCGGTACGTACCAGCGCCGGGGAGCGGGCGTCGGCCGCGGCCGGGGCCGCAAGGGTGGTGGTGAGGAGCAGAATCGCTACGGCGGGAATGAGGCGCACGGAGATCTCCTTCCGGCGGGAGCGCCCTGACCGTACACGTGCGGGCGCCCCGACGGTACACGCGCGCACGTCTCTCGCCTAGATCCCGTCGGTCAACTCCACCACGGCGTGAATGAGCTCGGCGCCGGTCAGCATGGACAGGTCGTTGTGCCCTGCTCCGGCCAGCTCCACGGTCGTCACCTTGCCCCCGGCGGCCTTGGCGACCGCCCTGCTCAGCCGGGCCGGCACGATCGTGTCGCGGGTGCCGTACGCGACCACTGTGGGCGCCCGCACAGCCGCGATCTGCTCCGCCACCGGGAACCGATCACGCAGCAGCAGCCGCACCGGCAGGAACGGGTAGTTGGCCTGACCGGCCGCCGCCAGGTCGGTGAAGGGCGAGCGCAAGACCAGCCCGTCCGGCGGGTGCTCCAGGGCCAGCCGGGTCACCACCCCCGCGCCCAGGCTCTCGCCGAAGTAGACGACCCGGCCGTCCCCGAGGAACGCGCGGGCGGCAAGGGCGTCGAGGTGTAGTCCCTCCTCAGTCGGGACGCCCGGGTTGCCGCCGTAGCCGCGGTAGTCCATCAGCAGCACCGGCAGCCCGTGCGCCGCCAGCGCCCTGGCCAGCGGCGCCCGGTGCAGCCGGTTGCCCGCGTTCCCGCCCGCGATCAGCACGGTCACGTCGCGCTCCCCGGGCACGTACCAGGCGTTGAGCCGCAGCCCGTCGCCGGTGGTGAACGAGACGTCCCGCGCGCCCGGGACGACCTCCCCGGCCGGCGGCACGGCGGACCGGTCAGGCAGGTAGATGAGCTGCCGTTGGAACAACCACAGCAGCCCGAGCAGCAGGAGCACCACCGCGACGATCACGAGAGCGGCCCGGGTCAGCGACGTCACGCATCAAACGGTACGCCCGCCTGGACGACGTGGCGGATGTGCTTGGGGTCGGCCAGCACGCCGATGTCCGCCAGCGGGTCACCGTCGAGCACCAGCAGATCGGCGTGCGCGTCCACCGCCAGCGTGCCGATCTCGCCCGCCATCCCGACCAGCTCGGCCGCGCCCGCCGTGGCGGCCCGCAGCACGTCGATCGGGTCCTGTACCTCCCGCCGCAGCCGGAACTCGTGGTTCTGGTGCCGGTGCATGCCGCCGAGCAGGTCCGTCCCGTACGCCAGCCGCACCCCGCCCCGCGTGGCCCGCTCCAGCGCGACCAGCCCGGCCTCGAGGACCTCGTCGACCTTGCGCCAGCTCGCCTCAGGCAGCCCGAACGCCCGGCCCTCCTCCTTCAACGCCCAGTACGTCACCAGCGTCGGCACCAGGAACGCGTGGTGCGCGAGGAACAACTCCACGCTGCGGTCGTCGATCAGGTTGCCGTGCTCGATGGAGCGGACCCCGGCCTCCAGCGCCCGGTTGACGGCGCGGGCGGTGTAGGCGTGCGCGGCCACGTACCGGTTGGCCGCCTCGGCCTCCTCGACGGCCGCGCGCAGCTCTTCCATCGAGTATTGAGTCGAGTCGATGCGGTCGGTCGGCGACGCCACGCCTCCGGAGGCCATGACCTTGATGTGGTGCGCCCCCTTGCGCAACTCGTCGCGGGCGGCCACGCGGACCGCGTCGACCCCGTCGGCGACGCGCCCGACGCCCGCGCAGCACGGGTGGTCGTCGTGCAGGTGCTCGCCCCGGCCGCGGAAATCGGCGTGGCCGCCGGTCTGACTCAGCCCTTTGCCGCAGAACAGCAGCCGCGGCCCTCGGATCAGCCCCTCCGCCTGCGCGTCGGACAGCCCGTAGTCGGCGCCGGACACGTCGCGGACCGTGGTGAAGCCGCGGCCGAGCATCTCGCCCATGATCCGGGCGCTGTGCGCGGCCACGTACGACGGGGACATGCGGCCGAGCGCGCCGAGGTCCGCGGTGGAGGCGGTGACGTGCACGTGCGCGTCGATCAGGCCGGGTACGACGTACGCGCCGGCGACGTCGAGCACCCGCACGTCCGACGGCGCCCGCAGCCCGGGACCCGCCTCCACGACGCGGCCGTCCGCGCACCGCAGATCCCCCTCGGTGTACTCGCCCGAGCGGACGTCCAGCACCAGGGCGTTACGCAGCAACAGGTTCACCGCGCGCCTCCGCGCAGGGCGGGCGCGGCGAGCGGCGCGAGCGATTCGGCCACGGTGACCGACGTCTCGTCGTAGGCGCCCTCGGCGTCGAGGATGTTGAGCACTCCCAGCACCTGGCCCTCGTCGACCACCGGCACGTTGATGATGGCCCCGCAGCCGAGGCGCTCGATCAGCTCGTGATCGGCGAACACCTCACGGACCGCCGCCTGGTCCGGTCCGAAGAAGGGCTGCCGCCCCTCGATGCAGGTGGCCAGCCAGCCCTGCGCGACCTCCACGGTCTTCTCCCCGCCGACGGGGTACTCGGCGGGATGGCTGGTGTGGACGCGGCGCAGCGCCTGCCGTTCCGGCACCCAGGCCAGCACGGTGAAGAGCCGCACGCCCAGCTCCTTCCGCACACGTGACTCCAGCTCATCCAGCACGCTCACTTGACACCCTCCTTGGCCGGCTCGGTCAGCTCTTCCAACGATCGCCCAGCCGTGGCCAGGCCGAACACCACCACGCAGACGACCCCCGCCACCAGCACCGCCGTGGTCAGCCCGAACACTCCCGCGAAGCCGAGGCTGGCGGCGGACAGACCGATGATCGTCGGGGCGAGGATGCTGCCCACCCGCCCGAACGCGCTCGACAGGCCGGTTCCGGTGGCGCGGATCCAGGTGGGGAACACCTCGGGCGTGTAGGAGTAGACGCCCGCGTACGTGCCGTTGAGGAAGAAGGACAACACCGCGCCCGCCAGCGTGATCGTGACCGGCGAGTCCATCTGCGACAACCAGAACGCGCTGACCGCCGAGCCCGCCAGGTAGAGGGCGATCGTGTTCTTGCGGTCCAGCCGCTCCGACAGCCAGGCCGCCGAGAAGTAGCCGGGGACCTGCGCCAGATAGATGATGATCGAGAACTCGAAGCTCTTGGTCACCGTGATGCCGCGCTGCACGAGCAGGGTCGGGATCCAGGAGAAGAACCCGTAGTACGAGAACGTGATCACGAACCAGATCAGCCAGATGACCGCCGTCCGCCGGGCCATGAGCGGGCTCCAGAGGAAGCGCAGCGCACTGAGCAGGTTCACCTTCGGCGCGCCCGCCGAGGGCGGGGTGGCCGACTCGGGCACCGGCGGCAGCGGCTCGCCCGTGGCCCGCTCGACGCGGCGCTCGAGGTCGGCCACCACCGCCTCGGCCTCGTCCACGCGACCATGTTGCAGCAGGAACCGCGGCGACTCCGGCAACGATCGGCGCCACCACAACAACATCACGATCGGGAGCGCGGTGATCACCTGCGCCACCCGCCAGCCGTCGTCCATCGTCGGCACCACGAACCGCCCGATCAACGCGGCCATGACGAACCCGAACGAGAAGAACCCGGCCAGCGCGCCGATGAACCACCCGCGCCGGTTGGCCGGCACGAACTCCGACAGGAACGGCGCGATGATCGCGCTCTCCGCGCCCGCGCCCGCCCCGGCCAGCACCCGGCTCGCCAGGAACACCTCGTAGTTGGGCGCGAACGCGGCGACCACCGAGAAGACGGCATAGAAGGCGAGCGCGTACATCATGACCTTCTTGCGGCCGATGCGATCGCCGAGCAGCCCGGCGATGGCCGCGCCGAACAGGAACCCGAAGGGGGTCGCGGACCCGATCAGGCCCAGCTGGCCGTTGTTCAGGCCCCAGGCATCCTGCGCGCTCGGCAGCAAGAACGCGACCACGGCCGAGTCCATGCCGTCGAACGTGTAGCCGAGGCCGCCGATCAGGAGGAGGAGGTAGTGCGGACGGCTCAGGGGGAGCCGGTCCAACCGGGCCAGCAAGGTCATCGAACACACCCTTTCGACCGAATTTGTCAGCAACATACAGTGCAATTTCAT
Source organism: Nonomuraea sp. 3N208 (assembly GCF_052245935.1). Taxonomy (NCBI): domain Bacteria; kingdom Bacillati; phylum Actinomycetota; class Actinomycetes; order Streptosporangiales; family Streptosporangiaceae; genus Nonomuraea; species Nonomuraea sp. 3N208. The sequence goes on from NZ_JBQQBR010000007.1 coordinate 27,760, forward strand.
GGATCTGCAATAATCTTTGCAATTCGGTCGTGTTACGAGCGCGTAGCATGTTCCCGGCCCGCAGCTCTGCCGAGAGAAGGATCCGTTGACCGACAGCTTCGAGGACTGGCTGGGCGCCCGGACGCCCGAGCGCGGCCTGCGCGGCAAGGCGGCCGCGGTGCTCGAAGTGCTGCGCTCCCAGCCGCGGCGGGCGTCCTTCGGGTCGGCGGGAGAGCTGGCCCAGCTCGCGGGCGTCAACGTGGCGACCGTTACGCGCACCGCACAGGCGCTCGGCTTCGCCGGCTGGCCGGCGCTCCAGCAGGAGCTGCGGGCCCGCTACCTGTCCTCACTCAGCGCGGGACAGGTCGCCGCCGAGCACCGCGGCACCGGCACGCCCAGCTCCCGGTCGCTCCGCCGCGACCTCGACAACCTCGCGCTGCTCAACAGGCGCCTGGACGAGGCGGTTCTGCTCACCATCGCCGAGGCGATCGCGACCGCCCGCCGCACGGTGATCGTCGCCGACGGCAGCTACGCCGCCATCGGCCTGGCCCTGGCGCACAATGCCCGCCTCGCGGGCTACCCCGTCACGGCGGTGACCACGGGCGACGCGGAGCTGGCCAACGCGATGGCCACCATCGGCGCCGGCGACGTCCTGATCGCCATCAGCTTCTGGCGGCTGTACGAGAGCACCGTGCTTGCGGCCAACGAGGCCCGCTCGCGCGGCGTGCGGGTGTTCGCGCTGACGGACGCGGCCAGTCCCGCCCTGGCAGAGGCGGCAGAGGAAGTGGTCATGGTGCCGGCCGAAGGCGAGGCGTTCTTCCCATCGCTGACGGCCGGGCTGGCGGTCGCACAGGCGCTGGTCACGCAGCTGGCGGCGGTGGACCCGGCCCGTACGGGCGCCTCGATCGAGGCGGCGGAGGCCATGTGGGCGAAGTTCGGCCTCCTCCACCGCCGCCCGGCAGGACAGAGCCCGGCCCACTAGAATTCCCGCGTGCCGGTGAACGGGTTACGGGTTGCCGCAGGCGTCGTCACAGTAACGGGCGCGCTGGTCGCGGGTTTTTTGCTGATCAGCGCAGGCGGGGACGAGCCGCCGCAGGCCCGCGACAAATTGGCGCTCGGCCCCACCACGGTACGCAAGAGCGTCCTGGTGGATACGCGGGGCGCCGTCCTGGAGGAGTTCTCCGGGGACTGCGCGGACAGCAAGCTGCCGTATCTGTGCAAGCGGGTGCGCGAGGAGTTGCTCGCGCTCGACGGGCGGCTGCTCACCCGCGGCGGCCTGACCATCGAGACGGCGATCGACCAGCGCATGCAGCAGGCCGCCCAGCAGGCCATCGACCGCCATGTCGGCCGCGACGACAAGCACGTCGCCGTGCAAGCCATGGTCGTGCCGGGCAGCGGCGAGATCAGGGCGCTGGCCACCAGCCGGGGTCCCGGAGACGCGCGCGGCATTCAGCAGGGCACCACGGCCATGGTGTACACGCTGGCCGCCGCGCTCGAAGCCGGCATGCGTTTCGAGGACGGTTTTCCCTACAGCGACCGATACCGCGCGCCCTCCTACGCCGCGTTCAAGAACTGCGCCGACCAAGCGATCGGTGACCCGGCGCATTCGGTCGTCAACCGCAAAGGGCAGAGTCACGACGCCTTCACGACCCTTCGGTCGGGCACCTGGGCCGCAGAGAACACGTTCTTCCTGAAGGTGTCCGAGCACGTCGGCCTGTGCAAGAGCGTGGAGATGGCCAAACGGCTCGGCCTGGCCCGCGCCGACGGCATGAAGCTCGCCGAATTCGAGACGTTCACGCTGGGCGTCAACGAGGTGGACCCGGTGTCGGTCGCCACCACCTATGCCACGCTCGCCGCCCACGGCAAGCATTGCGAACCGATGGCCGTCACCGAGGTCCGCGACGGTTCGAGGGTGCTGCACGCCGTCGCACCGCGCTGCCGTGCGGCGGTGGCGCCGGAGGTGGCCGACGCGGTGACGGACGTATTGTCAGGCGCGCTGGCCAGGAGCCGGCTCAAGGGACTCGGGCGCGACGCGGCAGGCATGGACGGCACCACCGACAACTACGCGAGCGCCTGGTATGCCGGTTACACGCCGGACCTGGCCTCCGCCGTCGCCCTCGGCGCCCCCGGCGGACCCAACGCGCACCGGCTGATCGACGTCACCATCGGCGGCCGCCGCTATGCGTACGTGACCGGCACGTCGATCCCCGGCCCCATCTGGAAGGCCTCAATGACGGCGGCCTTGGGCGGCGCCCCCGAGACAGCGTTCACGAAGCCCGACACGGCCCGGTTCGGCGGTTGCCGGGACAGGTGCGCGCAGTAGGCCGGAGAGTACGATGAGCGCGTGGATCGTACTCACCATCCTGGGTACACTCCCGCGACCGAGACTCGGCGACTCATAGCCCACGGCTTGCCGAAGGTCCTGCCGGAGACCCTCGGCGGACGGCATCGTTTCTCGCCGCTCTCCCTCTACGTCGGCGACCGGCTCGCCGCGACGGCCTTCGCCAGGCTCGACGACGTCGGCCTGTTCTGGCTCGACGTCTGGGTCCTGTCGCTCAGCCGCGGCGGCCGCTGGAGCCTGCGCGACGGCACCAGCACCGCGGCGGGACCCGCCGACGACCTCCTGGCCCCGAGCCCCGCGGCCACCGCGCTGAACGGGCACGGCCGGGCGGACGGCACAGCGCGGTCCGACATCAACGCGGGCCGGTGGTTCCCTTGGCCGGCCAGGTGGGTGACGTACGGCGTCGTACGGCTGTCGTCGGAGGTGGGCGCCGTCAGGTTCGAGGGCCGGCACATCATGGTCCCTGAGCACGGCCTGCAGGTGCTGGCCTGGTCGCCGAACCACAAGAAGGAGACGAGCGTGGAGCTGCTCGACCAGAAGGGCGAGCCGATCTCCACGCTGCCCCTCACGTAGCCGACCGGCTCAGGAGGCGTGGCCGAGCAGTGACTCCAGCTCGGCCACCGCGTGGGCGCGGTGCACGTCGAGCGTGGCGACGGCCTCGTCGGCGGCACGGCGGCGCAGGGCGTCCAGGGTCGCGCGATGCTCCTTGATCACCCGCTCACGGTTGCCGGCGTCCCCGTAGTACATCGACCGGTACGCATCCGTCGTATCCCACAGCGTCCTGATCAGCCGGGCCAGCCGCGGCATGCCCGCGCACTCGAACAACATCATGTGAAACAGCCGGTTGGCGGTGGTCATGGCCAGGACGTCACCCGCGGCGGCGGCCCGCTCGACCTCGTCCTGGGCCGATTCCAGCCGGTCGAGGTCGGCGTCGGTGAGACGATCGACGGCCCGCCGCACGGCCTCTTCTTCCAGCAGCTCACGAATGCGGTAAACCTCGCGCAGGTCGTCGAGGGAGAGCATGGCGACGCAGTAGCCCTTGTGGGCCTTGTACGTCACCAGGCCCTCGCCCTCCAACGTCTTGAGCGCCTCGCGCAGGGGGACGCGGCTCACCTGGAGCTCCTCGGCCAGCGCGTCCTGCCGGATCGGCGCGCCGGGACGCAGGCGGCCGGTCGTGATGGCACGGCGCAGCTCACCCAGCACGAACTGCTGGGCCGTTGGCGGCCTGCGTCGTGCCTCGTCCGGACTCACGGCCCCAATATCTCACGAACCCACGCGTCGTCCTCCCCGAGCTCCGGCGGCGGGCGCCGGTAAGAGGGCGGGGTGGCGCTGAGGCGGATGGGGTTGGCGACCTGGCCGACTCCGCCGAGTTCCACGGCGGGCTCCAGGCCGAGGCCGTCGGCGAGGGCGAAGGCGGCGGCCAGGTCGTTGATCGGGCCGCAGGGCACTCCGGCAGCGGTGAGCAGCCCGAACCACTCGTCGGCCGGGCGCTCCCGGAGGGCGGCGTTCAGCTCCGTGACCAGCGCCTCGCGGGCGGCGACCCGGCCGGCGTTGGTGGCGTAGCGGGTGTCCTCCGCGAGGTCCTTGCGGCCCAGCGTCTCGCAAAGGGCCTGGAACAGGCGGTCGTTGCCGGCCGCGATCACCAGCGGACGGTCGGCGGTCTCGAACACCTCGTACGGGACGATGCTCGGATGCCGGTTGCCCATGGCCCGCGGCACGACTCCGGCGGCGGCATAGGCGGAGGAATGGTTGGTGAGCGCGGAGAGGATGGAGGACAGGAGCGAGACCTCGACGCGCTGCCCCTCGCCGCCGCCCGACGTCTGCCCGTCCGAGACTCGCCCGCCCTTGCCAGTCCGGTCGCGGTGCCGGAGCGCGGCCAGGATGCCAAGGGCGGCGTGCAGGCCGGTGATCACGTCCACCAGCGCCACGCCCGCCTTCGTCCCGGGCCCGTCCGGCTCGCCGGTGACGCTCATGAGCCCGCCGACCGCCTGCGCGATCAGGTCGTACCCGGGCAGCCCGGCCCCGGCCCCTGACCCGAACCCGGTGATCGAGCAGTAGATCAGCCCCGGGTTCAGCTCCCGCAGCGCGTCGTACCCGAGCCCGAGCCGCTCCATCGTCCCCGGCCGGAAGTTCTCCACGAGCACGTCCGCGCGGGCCGCCAGGGCCCGCGCGACCTCCACGTCGGCCCGCAGATCGAGCGCGATCGAGCGTTTGTTGCGGTTGACCCCGAGGAAGTACGTGGCCTCGCCCCCGGGCCCGTACGGCGGCCCCCACGCGCGGGTGTCGTCCCCGGCCCCGGGCCGTTCCACCTTGACCACGTCGGCCCCCAGATCGGCCAGCAGCATGGTGGCGTACGGCCCGGCCAGCACCCGGCTGAAATCCGCGACCAACAACCCCGACAACGCTCCCGTCACGCGCCCTCCTTCGTCGGTCGCGTGACGGACGTGCTGTATCTGATTGTTCGCTCGCAACGCTGGCTCACGGACGTGCTGTGCCCGATTGTTCGCTCGCTACGCTCGCTCACGCGGCGCCCCGAGGTCCCGGGTGAAGATGGCGGCCCGCTCGACCTCCCGCGCCGAGGCGAACCGGCCACACGCGGCTGGGCCGAGGGGGAGGGCGAGGAGTTCGCCGACACAACCCGGCCCGGCCGGCCGAAGTGGTGGCCACCGATCAAATTCAGAACGTCCATGGTCAACGCATCCTAACTATGCAATATTGGATTTTCAATATTGGATCCAAAATACAGGAGGCCGGTAACGATGATCGCCCCGACCGCGCTGTTCGCCCTGGACACGCTGCTCACCGACGAGGAACGCGAGATCAGGACCACGGTCAGGAAGATGTGCGACCGCGAGATCCGGCCGCACGTCGCCGGCTGGTTCGAAGAGGGGCGACTGCCGGCCCGCGAGCTGGCCCGTGCCCTCGGCGAAGTCGGCGTGCTCGGCATGCACCTGGAGGGGTACGGCTGCGCCGGCCTCGGCGCGGTCGCGTACGGACTGGCCTGCCTCGAACTGGAGGCCGCCGACTCGGGCCTGCGCAGCCTCGTGTCCGTGCAGGGCTCGCTCGCCATGTACGCGATCTGGAAGTACGGCAGCGAGGAGCAGAAGCAGGAGTGGCTGCCCGCGATGGCCACCGGCGAGCGCATCGGCTGCTTCGGCCTGACCGAGCCGGACTTCGGCTCCGACCCGGGCGGCATGCGGACGACGGCCAAGCGCGAGGGCGGCGACTGGGTGCTCAACGGCACCAAGATGTGGATCACCAACGGCTCGGTCGCGGACGTGGCCGTGGTGTGGGCTCGTACGGAAGACGGGATCAGGGGGTTCCTGGTCCCGGCGGGCACGCCAGGCTTCACCGCCAACGACATCAAGCACAAGGTGTCGCTGCGTGCGAGCGTGACGAGCGAACTCGTGCTGGACGGGGTGAGACTCCCTGACGCGGCCGTGCTGCCGGGCGCACGCGGCCTGTCAGGGCCGCTGGGCTGCCTGAACGAGGCCAGGTTCGGGATCGTGTTCGGCGCGATGGGGGCGGCGCTCGACTGCCTGGAGACGGCCATCGCGTACGCCGGCGACCGCGAGGTGTTCGCCAAGCCGCTGTCGTCGTACCAGCTCACTCAGGAGAAGCTCGCCGACATGGCGTTGGAGCTCGGCAAGGGCCTGCTGCTCGCGGTGCACCTCGGGCGGCTGAAGGAGGCGGGAACGATCACGGCCGAGCAGGTGAGCGCCGGCAAGCTGAACAACGTGCGCGAGGCCCTGGAGATCGCCAGGACGTGCCGCACGGTGCTCGGCGCGAGCGGCATCACCCTCGAATACCCGGTGATCAGGCACGCCGTGAACCTCGAGTCGGTCCTCACCTACGAGGGAACCTCGGAGATCCACACGCTTGTCCTGGGCAAGGCGCTGACCGGGATCCCCGCGTTCCACTGAGCCGATTAACCGGCCGGCTCAGAAGGTCTGCCAGGTCTCCTCCGTGACCTGGCAGGGGCCGCCTTTGTGCACCCGCATCCGCCCGGCGGGCACGTCGAGCGCGATCGTGGCGACCGTCTCCCACCGCTGGTTGATCGGCTGCGTCAGGTCGGGGTGGGCGCAGACGGGCGCCGCGTCGGGGCCGTGGCTGAGCATGGCCAGCGCCCGCGCGGTGTGGTCTTCGCTGCTCAGGCCCTCGGTATGGTCCTCCAGGTGCTGGAGCCTGACGTATGTGCTGGGCCGGTCGGTGGCGTGCCGCTCCCCCATCGCGAGCCCGGGGGCGAGGAAGTGGTTGCAGTGCTGCAGCACGCCGCGCTCCGGCGAGATGACACCGACCCCGGCCGGGGAGATCTCGATCGAGGCGGCGTCGTCCGAGGTCACGGCGGTGATGACGGTGGAGGCGGAGACCGGGGCGGACCAGGCGAGGGCGATGGCGTCCTCGACGGTGGCGGCCTCCTCCAGGATCCTGCGGGCGATCAGGTGCACGGGCACGCCGAGATCGGTGGAGTCGGACTCGTGGCGCAGGATGTTGAAATGGATGCCGAGCCCGGCCGTGTTGACCCCGATCTTGGCCAGCGCCCCGGCCTCCGTGAACGTGCGCACCACGTGCCCGGGACGGCTCTCCAGCTCCCAGAGCATGGGCGCGTCACGCAGGTGGTCGTGCCAGTCCCAGGTCTGCACCGTACGCGGCCCGGGCAGCACGACAGACGTGGAGCACTCCCCCTCACCGACCGCGTCGACGGCAGCAAGGATCTCGGTGCGGGCATTGATCATGGCCACCTGCCAGGGCTCCAGCCCGGCGCCGGACGCGATCCCGGCGATCTCCTCCGCCAAGTGCGGCGCCCAGCCGGCGGCGCGGTCGAGTGCCTGCTCACCCCACGTCCGGACCTGCGTGGCGGTGGCGCCAGCGACGGCGAAAAGGTCAGAGTAGCCGGCGAGGTTGGCGACGATCGCCTCTTGCCGGTGCGTGCCGAGCTCCTTGCCGCGGGCGCGGGGATCGATCTGCGTCGAGGTGAAGCTGGGGAAACTCATGAACCACCCATCAGGTCGGCGAGCCCGGGGTTCTCGGCCGCGAACGAGGCGCGGACGCGCGCGTACCGCTCGGCGTCGATGTCCTGGCTCAGCTTGAACATGCTCTGTTCGGTACGCACGTGCACACAAAAGCCCACTACCCCGGGTAGCAGTGCGGCGAACCTGTCCCGCGACGCCGCGGTCGGCTCCCAGGAGGTCGATCGGTTGTTCGCACCATCGGGACAGCGACGAGGCTACGCCGATGTCCGTTTTACTCACGTAAACACCTCCACTTCTCCCAGATGATCAGCGGGCGGTCGGCGGTGAAGCTCGGGGCCGTCCGGCTTACCCTCCTGACACCGCTCCACCCACCGGCTGACGCCGTGGGACTCCGTCAGGTGCAGGCGACCCGCTCGCCCCCGCGCCAGTTGGCGGGGGTGACATGCCGCTGGAAGCGGTGGTCTGCGCGCCGGCCCGGGCGGCGGCCGAGGTGGCGCCGTTGTTGCGGGAGGCCGGGGTGGATTTGCTGCTCGCCTCGTGCGTCGACAAGGCGGGCACACGCCAGACAGCACCGCCCGCCGGACGCGCGAGGGCCGTCCGGCGAGCGGCATTGTGTTGTCTCCGAGTTCAACCGGGGTCCGGTGATCGGAGCGCTCCCGTCGGGGACGTTATCTGACAGCTCAAATCCGCACAAATATCAGATCGATGTCAACGCCCATCCGTGCGGCCGCCCGCCCCCTGAATGCAGGGCGAGCAGCGGAAACGATCCCCCGGAGCCCGCGTGAGGCCGGTGAAAGTTTCGTCAGCCGCGACTGAAAAGCCATGATTGTCATCCGATGTGACCTGTCTCGACGAATAGGTCAAACGACATAGACGCCGACCAAGGACTGACACAGGGTGAAATTCACATCCCGGTGTCAAAGGAGGGAGAAATCATGTCAACCCCGGCTGTCGTTGAGCGTTCCGGCTCCAGCGGCCTGGGTGACGTCGTCGAGCTCATTCTCGACAAGGGGCTCGTGATCGACGCATTCGTTCAGGTTTCACTGATCGGCATAGAAGTCCTCACCATCCAGGCGCGGGTCGTGGTGGCCAGCGTTGAAACGTACCTGCGGTACGCGCAGGCCATCGAACGGCTCGACATCCGCGGCGACGGAGCCGAGGAAATCTCCGTCGACGTACGTGGGCCGATCGGCCCAGCGGCGCAGAAGGAGACCCAGGTCGTCGTCAAAGGCGTGACCGTCGAGACGGATGGTGAAAAGTCATGACGAACAAGTACATCTATGGCGTCACTCACAACACCGCCGACCTGCCGGCGCCCATGCTCGGGATCGGTGGCGCGCCCGTGACGCTGGTGACGCACGACCGGTGCGGCGCCCTGGTCAGCGACCTGCCGGCGGATCGCCCGCTCGGCACTCGCGACGACCTGCTCTCCCACGAGCGGGTGCTGGAGGACCTGGCCCGCCGGCGCATCCCCGTGCTGCCGTTCCGCTTCGGCGCGGCCATGACGGGACCGCAGGAGATCGCCGACGAGCTGCTCGCCGCCAACCAGGACGCCTTCCTTGCGGACCTGGAGCAGATCCGGGGCCGGGTCGAGCTGGTCGTGAAGGGCCGGTACGAGAACGACTCCGCGTACCTGGAGGTGCTACGCGAGGAGCCCGCGGTGCTGGAACTGCGGGAACGCATCCGCGGGGTGCCCGAGGAGTCCAGCTACGACGAGCGCTTGCGGCTCGGCGAGGTCATCGCCCAGGCCATGGCCCGCAAGCAGGCCGGCGACAGCGATCGGCTGGCGGCCGCGCTGTCGCCGTACGCCGAGCAGGTGGCGCCGCGCCCGCCCGCCAGGGAGGACGAGGTCGCGAACCTGGCGTTCCTGGTCGAGCAGGGGCAGGAAGACGGGTTCGAGCAGGCGATCGAGGAGCTCGGCCGGCAGTGGGCGGGCCGCGTACGGTTGCGCCTCGTCGGCCCGTTGCCTCCGTACGACTTCGTGGGCTCGCTGCAGGGGCGGCAGTCGTGATCACCAAGATGGTGACGTGGCCGCTCGCGCCCGCGTTCGCGGTCGTGCGGATGGCGGAGTTCCTGTGCGACCGCGCGGAGGAGCAGCTGTACGACCCGGTCCGGATCAGGCGTGAGCTGGAAGACGTGGCAGCCGATCTGGCCGCCGGTGAGATCTCCGAGGAGGAGGCGGCCGCGCGGGAGGAGGAGCTGCTGGACCGGCTGCTGCGGGCGCCGAGGAGGTGAGGTCGTGGCCGACATCTCCTGGGTACGCTCCGGACCGGCCGCCGAGCCGGTCCGCAGGGACCCCGCCAACCTGGCCGACATCCTGGAACGCGTCCTCGACAAGGGAATCGTGGTCGTCGGTGACGTCCGGGTGAACCTGCTGGACATCGAGCTGCTCACCATCAAGATCCGCCTCCTGGTCGCCTCGGTGGACCGGGCGAAGGAGCTGGGCATCGACTGGTGGGAACACGACCCGTCGCTGTCCTCCCGCGCCCGCGGGGACGTGCTGGCGGAAAACCGCGCGCTGCGAGCTCGGCTCGCCGAGCTGGAGCGGACGCCGGGGAGGGATCCGCATGACTGACACCGCCGTCTACCTGTACGCCGTCACCAACGCACGCCATCCGGTGGCCGGGGAGGTCGCCGGCGTGTCCGGCAGCCCGGTTCGCATGGTCTCGCACTCGGGGCTCGCGGCGGTCGTCAGCACGGTGCCGCTGTCGGAGTACGGCGAGCAGGCGCTGCGCGAGAACCTCGAGGACCTGGGGTGGCTGGAGTCGGTCGCCCGTACGCACCACGCGGTGGTGCGCACGGTCGCCGAGCTCGGCCCCACCGCGCCCGTCCGGCTGGCCACGGTCTTCCATGACGACGGCCGGGTCAGGGAGTTGCTGGAGGAGCGGCGAGCCGGCATCAAACATGCCCTGTCGAGGGTGACGGGCCGCTCGGAGTGGGGCATCAAGGTGTACGGCACCGCCCCCACCGGCTCACCCGCCAACGACCACCAGGCCAGCCCATCGCCGCCGACCGTGCCCGAGGCCGCGTTCTCCCGCGCGCAACGGCCCGGCCCTGGTGTGGCGTACCTGCGGCGGCGCAGCGCTCAGCGCCGCCAGCGCGAGGACGTCACCCAGGCGCTGGCGGGCCGGGCCGAGCAAGTGCACGCGCGGCTGGCGCCGCACGCGATCGCCAGCCACCGGCATCGTCTCCAGGATCGGCGGCTGTCGGGGCACGACGGCGTGATGGTTCTCAATGCGGCGTACCTGATCGAGGACCCCCACGCCTTCACGGAGGCCGCGGCCGATGTGGCCGCCCAGTGGGGCGACGTGCGCATCGAAGTGACCGGCCCATGGCCCGCCTACTCCTTCACCACGATCGAGGAGCGAGCGCCGGAAACCACCACCGCACAGGAGCGGAAATGACCGCGGAGCTCGTCCAGCGGGAGGTCGCCCTGGTGGATCTGCTCGACCGGCTCCTGGCCGGCGGCGTCGTGCTGAGCGGCGACCTGGTGATCTCCATCGCCGAGGTCGACCTGGTCCGCGTGTCCCTGCGCGCCCTGATCACCTCAGTCCGTGGGGATCCGCCATGACCCGCCGCCTGGAAACCGACCCCGACCAGGTCGAACACGACCTCGTCTGCCTGGTGCTGACGCTGGTCGAGCTGATCCGCCAGCTCATGGAACGTCAGGCCCTGCGCCGCGTCGACGAGGGCGACCTCACCGACGCGCAGACCGAGGCGCTCGGCCTCGCCCTCATGCGCCTCGACCAGGCCATGACCGACCTCAAGGACCGCTTCGGCATCACGGACGACGAGCTCAACCTGGATCTCGGCCCACTCGGCAACCTGCTCCCGGTCGAGCCCCGTTCATAGAGCACCGCCGGGCGCATGGGGGCACGCCCGGCGGGGACATGATGTCGAGCTCAGGTGAAGTTCACGTCACTGCAGATGTAGTACGTCTGGTCCATGTGCGAGGCCTTCCAGATCGTGTAGATCACGTGGCGGCCAGTACGCGATCCCTTGCTCAGGCTGGAGATCACGTAGTTCTCGCTGGGCGCGTACCTGGGAGTCTCGCGGACCAGCTCCAGGTGGTTCCAGCCCAGAGGCGTGGTCGTGGCGTCGTAGCCCTGGTGGGTGATGTAGACCCTGATGTAGTCGGCACCGTGTCTGGCCTGGTCGTGCAGGCGGATGTCGAATGTGCTGCCGAGGTTCGTCATCGTCCATGGGCCGGGCGTGTCCATGGAACGGTAGCGGGCGGCTTCGGCGAGGCCGCCGCTGCACAGCTGGCCGTTGGGGATGGCCGCCTGGTGGTTCCCGCCGACTTCGTTCCGGTAGAGCCCGTTCCAGTTCCACATCGCGTTCGGGTTGTCCTGCCACGCCTGCCAGCACATCGGGTCCCGCTGCTGCATGGTCGGGTTCTGGAAGTCACTGCCCCAGCGCAGCCAGCAGCCGTAGTTGCGGGAGGCCGGGTCGACGACGGACCCGTGGGCCGAGGCGGTCTGGGCGAGCGGGACAGTGAAGATCATCGCCATGGACATGAGCAGAGCCAGGGCGCGCAGCGCCCAACGCTTGAGTGCGACTTGGGGCATCGTGCGGTCTCCATGTTCCGGTCGGGGGTTCCGGTTACTGGGAGCGCTCCCATTACGCGACGGTATCTGACCGCGCCGACCCGGCCAAGTGATGACCGCTTGTCAATGTTCCGCACGTCCGTGGCACGCCTGGTCAATGCCTGAATGAGCAGCGGAAAGGGATTTCCGGAGCGGCACCATAACGGGTGAAAGTTTCAATTGAACGCGGAAAGTAACAGTGGAACAACTTAAAGTGATGGAATTAGGGGAAGTAGCATGTGAGCGAGGGCAAGGCTCCCGATACTGAGTGGATGACCGCAATGGCAACGATCGAGCCGACCAGCACGGGGCGCACGGTTCTTCCCGGCAACCCGCCGTACACGGTCGACGACCTGCTCAAGTTCCCCAACGACGGGAACCGCTACGAGCTCTTCAACGGGAGCCTATTCGTGAGCCCTTCCCCCACTCGGCTGCACCAGCGCGTGATCTACCGGCTGCAGCGAATTCTCGACGATGCCATGTCGCTCGAGTTGGAGCCCGTGTCGACGGTGAACCTGCGGGTTTCCGACAAGGACCTCTATATCCCCGATCTCGTCGTCTTGCCTGAGGATGTGCCGGAGAGCGATGGGCTCATGTTCTCGCCTCGCGACATCCTGCTCGCCGTAGAGGTGGGTAGCCCGAGTACCAGGGCGCGGGACGAGGGTCTCAAGGCCGTTGCGTACGCAAGGGCTGGCATCCCCATCTACTGGCGGATCGAGCCGGATGAAGGACCGACCCTCTACGTCTACGAGCTCAACGGCGACCACTACGACCCGCCGACGGCCTACAAGGCCGGCACCGTCGCAAACCTAACGGCACCCTTCCCTGTCAGTTTCGACCCTGCCGACCTTCTTCTACGCCGATGACCTGGACCCCGGCCCTGCCGGCCCCCTCCTGCTGGGAGGGCCGAGGTCCAGGAGCCTCACCCCCGATCGCGCGGCGTCTTGGCGGCCAGGGACGTGTAGATGGTGACCTCGTCGGGTTGAATGAGGCCGTCCTGGATGGCGCAGATCAGGAGTTTCTCCTTGGTGGGGGCGGGGCGGCCGGCCGCCGCGTACTTGACGCGGGCCCGGTCGATGTACTGGCGCACCGTCCGCTCCTTGATCCCCATCCGCGCCGCCACCGACGCCTTGGACATCGACTGGAACCAGAACAGCAGCGCCGCCCGCTCCTTGTCCGACAGCTGCGGGCGGTGCGGCCGCTCGTCCGTCGCGATCGCCTGCGCCATGGGAGGCGTCACGCTGGGCCGGTCGACGGCCACCTCCAGGATGGTCTGGACGCAGGTTTCGCGCGTGGCCCGGCCTTTGCCGATGAACGCCGACGCGCCCGCGTCCAGCACGGCACGCACGATCTCCGGCTCCTCGTGCTCTGAGAAGACGATGACCCGCTGCCCGCCCTGACACAGCTCGCCGACCCGGTCGATGACCATGGAGCCGTTGAGGTTGAGGTCGAGCAGCAGCACGTCGGCCTCGGAGCCGAGGACCGATTCGATGGTGGGCCCCTGTGCCACCAGCTCCACCGGGCTCGGCGCGAGCTCCGGCGGCCCGGAGCTCGCGAACCAGGACCGCACCCCGTCGACCACGACCTGGTGGTCCTCCACCAGGGCGACCGTCACGGGCCTTGCCAGATGCTGTTGACCCATACCTCCCCTCCCTGCCGCTGATAGGTGACCACGACTCCGCTCGGCTCGTGGACGGGTGCGGCGCTGATGGGCAGGTCGTCGTTGTCGGCCACGACGGCCACGCTCACCATGGTGGACATCGCGGACACGGTGACGCGCGCCCGCGACCTGGCGCCGTCGAGCGCCCGGATGGGCGCCCTGAGAAGATCCTCCCGCACCCCGTCGGGAAGGCCGGGCAGGTAGTCGCCGAACGGCGGAGCCGTCACCATGACCTTGCGCCGCTCGGCCGCCTCGATGCGCTCGCGCAGCGCGGAGACCAGCTCGTCGGGTACGTCCTCCCGTTCCGTGATGAGCCGGCGCAGCCGCATGGCCCCGGCCGTGCAGTCCTCGCGCACTCGCGGGTCGCCGGGGTCGGCGCCGTCGCCGAGCTGCTGGAGCAGTGACTCGGCCACGTCCCGGATGGCGGCGTACCTGCGCAGCCGGTCAGCGTGGATGCGCTGGGCGGACTCGCGCAGGACGTCGTCGGCGGCGAGCCGGCGGGCCAGCACGACGGCGTCCTCGGCGCGGGCCAGCAGCATGCGGCAGCCCCACGCGTAGCCGAGCTGCATGGTGACCCCGCCGGCGATGACCACCAGGTATTTGGAGATGGACACGCGGTCGAGCGTCCCGGTCAGGATCATGGCTGCCAGCATGATGCCGGCGTTGGCGGCGAGGAATGCGATCAGCTCGGCCCGCCAGCGGGGCCGCCCCCACACCAGCATGACGGCGATCCACCCGACGGAGCCCCACGCCCAGTCGCTGATGCCGAGCAGCTCCTCTGGGCGGAGCGAAAGGATCACCACGACGTCGATGGCCAGCGTGGCGAGGGCGAGCTCGCGGATCCTGGCAGGACCGCGCGAGGTGCCCGTCAGTGACCGCAAGGCGACCACGAAGATCGCGGAGTAGGCGGTCCAGGCCACCAATGCCAGCCAGGGCCACCGGAAGGCGGACCAGCCGGTGATCGTGACGGTGAGGTCGTATCCGATGTGCCACACGAGCGCGATGACCGCGGCGCCGAGTGCGGTGAAGCGGGCGTACCGCTGCGCCACCTGCTCGATCTCTTCCGTCATGGCCGCCACCACAGGCTCACGCGGGTGCCCTGCGCGCTGGAGGAGATCTCGGCGCCGCCGTTCGGCAGGGAGCGCATCATGTCGAGGATCGATCCGCGTACGCCGAACCGGTCGGCCGGCAACTGGTCCTGGTCGAATCCGCGGCCCGCGTCGGCGACCTCCACCAGGATCTCGCCGTCACGCCTGCGGGAGACCAGCTCGGCCTCGCGTACGCCGGCGTGCAGGGCGATGTTCGCCAGGGCCTCGGTGACGGCGCGGGCGAAGCGCTCGGCGACGTTGCCCGGCACCGTCTCGGGCGTGAGATCCCTATGCACCTCCAGGCCCGTGGCCCGCCCGGCGACCTCGTCCAGCAGGATGTCCAGGGCGATGGGGACCGAGTCGGCGCGCGGGGTGTCCCGCAGCTTCTCCAGCGCCGCCAGGTCGGTCCTGACCTGGGCTTTCAGCGTGGGCGACGGCTCGTCGTAGGTGCCCAGGCCGACCATCGTGAGCGTGTGCAGCGCGGTCTCGTGGATGCTGCCGACCTGCTTCAACTCGTCCTCGCGGCGCAGCCGCTCCACCATGCGCGAGATCTCGGCGCGTACGTTCCGCTCCAGGAAGGCGTCGGTCGCGGCGGCCGAGCGGCGCAGCAGGGTCATCAGCATCACGATGGCGAGCAACTGCACGAGGTGGATCCCCAGGGTGCCGGCCACGTCGTGGGAGGGGGAGGCGATGCGGACGCCCGCCGCGAACGCCCCCGCGACGACCAGCCCCACGGGGACGACCACCTTGGGCTTCCAGGTGACCCCGGCGATGACGATGGTCATCGTGACTGCTCCCGCGACCCAGCTCGACCCCGTGACGAGCGCCTCGCCGGCGACGAGATGACGTTGCGCGAAGCACAGTGCGACCGTGATGACCACATCACCGGCCACCAGCCAGTGGGGCAGCGGCGCTCTGCGCCACCACACGCGCACGAACAGGGCCGTCCACACCAGGTGGATCGCCAGCATGGGCGCCAGCCACGACAAGGAGACCGGGGGGACGGCGCCGAACGCCGCCGAGATGACCGCCACCGCACCCACTGCGCTGCGCGCGCCGGCACCGGTGCGCGCGGTGGCCTTCTCCAATTGCCTGGTCGCCGAGTCGTACCTCGTGGAACCGGGGTGAGCCATGGGCCGTCCGCACGCGCTGGGAGCACAAGACGGGTCTCACGATAACGCAGCGCAGAGTGGGCAAAAAGAAACGGGATTGGGTTTCCCTCGTGAATCCGAATGGTCGTGCCGCAGTTGTGACGGCGGATGAGGTCATGGGTCGCATGGCTCTTTTCCTAGGCCCGGTTTTCCTGCGGTGTGCACCGCCCTTCCACACCCTGGTACGCCGTCCCGGGG
Organism: Nonomuraea sp. 3N208; assembly: GCF_052245935.1. NCBI lineage: Bacteria > Bacillati > Actinomycetota > Actinomycetes > Streptosporangiales > Streptosporangiaceae > Nonomuraea > Nonomuraea sp. 3N208. Next base: position 43,736 of record NZ_JBQQBR010000007.1, read on the forward strand.
GCGGCACGACGGCTGATCGGCCGTCATGGCGCGCTACGACGGCCGATCGGCCGTCAGCCGTTTCGCCGCGCATGGGCGTCTACTAGGCGCGGGCCGCGACAACCGCGGTGGGAGGGGACCCATGACCTTCTTCGTGATCTCGTTTCTGGTCGGCTGCCTGTCCGTGATGACCGTCCGCGGCAAGCGCGGCAAATGGCCGCCCGGCATGCCGGTGACGCGGCCGCGCCTGGTGGCGGTGGGCGCGAGCTCCGGCACGTACGAGGGCACGCACGGCCGGGCGTCGGACGCGTACGTCGTGCAGGAGTGACGCCACGGTCATCGTCGCGAACGTGGCGCTCTGAGTACGGGCTGCTCAGCGCACGGCTCTCGCACTCGGTGACATCCCGGGCGGCCATCATCACGGAAAACGTGAGCCCTACCCGGATCTCTCGCCGGCCGCGGATAACCTAGGATCCTGATCGTGAGCGCACCAAACGGGATCAATCCGAACATCCCCCACTCGGCCCGCGTCTACGACTACTGGCTGGGCGGCAAGGACAACTTCGAGGCCGATCGCCGAGTGGCCGAAGCGACCATGACCGCGGTGCCAGGGGTCCGCGAGAGCGCCAGGAACAACCGGGCCTTCCTCGGCCGGGCCGTGCGCCACCTCACGCAGCTCGGCATCCGGCAGTTCCTCGATCTCGGCACGGGCATCCCGACCCAGGGCAACGTGCATGAGATCGCGCAGGCCGAGGCGCCGGAGTCGCGAGTGGTGTACGTCGACAACGACCCCATCGTGATGGCCCACGCCCGGGCCCTGCTGACCGGCACGCCCGAGGGCAGGACCGCGTACATCGAGGCCGACGTCAAGAACCCGCGCGCCGTCCTCGACCACCCCGAGGTACGCGAGACGCTGGACTTCAGCCAGCCGATCGGGCTCGTGATCGTCGCGATCCTCATGCACATCTCGGATCAGGACGATCCGGCCGGCATCGTCAAGGCGTTCGCCGACGCCGTGCCCGCCGGCAGCTACCTGGTACTGAGCCACCTGACGCTCGACCTCGTGCCCCAGCAGACCGCCGACGACTACCTGGCGGCGACCCAGAGCCAGGCGATGCACCGCACGCCCCGCACCGGCGAGCAGATCGCTCGCTACTTCGACGGGTTCGACCTGATCGAGCCGGGTCTCGTCGGCGTCTCCCAGTGGCGCGACACCCCGCTCTTCCCCGACACGGCCACCTGGATGTACGGCGGAGTGGGCCGCAAGGGCTGACGCGCGCCGCGCCGTGGCGCTCTGCGCACACTGAATCCGTTTAAGGTTCAAGTTGTGATGCCAATCGGGGACGGGAACGGGGACGGCGGAGTGAGCACGACGGTCGGGACCGAGCAGGCCACGGCGGACGACTCGCCGGCGCCGAAACGCCGGCGACGCAGGCGGTGGCTGTCCTGGACGATCGTCGTCTTGCTGGGGTTGTGGGCGGCGATCAGGGTCGGCGGCCTGGAGCAGGGCTCGTTCGACACGCAGCTGATGACCGTGACGCCGTACGGCGCGGTGCTGGCGGCGCTGACCGCGCTCCTGCTGATCAGGCGTAACCGGCCGGCCGCGATCGTGGCCGTGCTCGCGTGCGTGGTCATGGCCGCCTGCGTGGCGCCACGGCTGACCGGCGCGGAGCAGCCCGCGGCGAACGGGGCACCCCTGCGGGTGCTGACGGTCAACCTGTTCGGCCGGGGCGACGCCCAGACCGTGGCCGACCTGGTACGGCGGTACGACGTCGACGTCTTCACCGCCCTGGAGCTGACCCCGGACGCGGTCGAGCGGCTGGACGCGGCCGGACTGAAGCAGCTGCTGCCGCACCGGGTGCTGCAGGCCGAGTTCGGCGCGACCGGCAGCGGCATCTACGCCAAACATCCGGTGAGCGAGCTGACGGGACTGTTCACCCCGATCGGGCACAACATGCCCGCCGCCACCATGGCGATGCCCGGCGGGAGCACGGTCGAGATCGTGGCCATCCACCCCAACCCGCCGCTGGGCCGCATGGAGGAGGAGTGGAACGCCGCGTTGGGTGCCCTGCCGCCGGCTTCGGACGGGGCGGGATCGGTGATCCGGGTGCTGGCCGGCGACTTCAACGCCAGCCTCGACCACCGCGCCTTCCGCGACCTGCTGAGCCGCGGTTACGTGGACGCGGCCGACCAGGTGGGCAAGGGTCTGGTCCCGACGTGGCCGAACCTCCGCGCGATGCCGCCCATCATCTCCATCGACCACGTCGTGGCCGACCGGCGGGTGAGCGTGCGCCGGGTCGAGGTCGCGGACGTGCCCCGCACCGATCACCGCGGGGTCTTCGCCGAGCTCCGCCTCCCGTAGTCCACTGTCAACCATTCGAATATTGGATCGTCTCCTCTTGCCGGGCACACGGGGCCGTGCACGCGGCGGCGTGACCCAACGTCCTGATCAAGTGGAACCATGCCCTGCTCAGAGCGGTCCGTACGGGCTCGCTCGGCCCGCCGCAGGCGGCCAGGACCCTCGCCATCGTCCACACCTGCGCCTACGACTCCTGGGCGGCCTATGACGCGGTGGCCGTCGGCACCCGCCTGGGCGGGTCGCTGCGGCGTCCGCCTGCGGAGCGCACGGAGGCGAACAAGGCCGAGGCCGTCAGCTTCGCCGCCTGCCAGGCGGCGCTGGACCACCGGCACGCCGAGGGCCCCAACCAGCTCGGCGGCTACGCCGACACCACCGGCCGCGCTGACCGACCGGCAGAAGGCGATCTCCGAGTACTGGGCCGACGGGCCCAGCAGCGAGACGCCGCCCGGGCAATGGTGCCTGCTCGCGCAGGGCGTCTCCGCACGTTCACCGCGATCCGGTTCCTCTACCGGGGGCAGCAGATCCCGACCTGGACGGGCGGGTGATCGACGGGTCGACGTGGGTGCCGTACCAGCGGCCGACGTTCCCGACGCCACCGTTCGCCGAGTACGTCTCGGGGCACAGCACGTTCAGCACGGCGTCCGCCGAGGTGCTCAAGCGTTTCACCGGCGGTGACACGTTTGGCGGCCAAGCGATGATCACGGCGGGATCTTCACAGGTCGCAGGAGCGCGCTGGCCGGGCGGTCGGCGGCGCGGCCTGGGAGCGGGCCACGTCCTACTGGACGGGACGCGGCTAGTCTCCTACATGGCGGCGCCCGCTCTCCTGCGCGAGAGCGGGCGCCCTTTTGCGCGGCTGGGAAAAGTGGTCAGGCCACGTTCTCCTCGGCGGCGCGCTCCAGCGTCCTGAGATCGAACGCGCCCGACTTGACCGCCGTGGTGAACGCCTCCCAGTCGAGGCGAGGGACCTCGAACACCACGCCGGGGTTGTCGACGTGGACGAGCTCCACGTGGTCGTTGATCCGCTTGGCCGCGACGCGGCCGACGTCATGAGTCATCGGAATTCCTCCGTGATACTCCGGCCTTCAGGCCGGAGAGGAAAGGGACTCCCGCGTAGCGGGGCAGGGAAGGCCGTCTCGCCGGCCAGGCGAAACGGCGTCCAGGTATGCCGTGCCACCCCGCAGCCAGAAGCACGCGGGATGGCACGGGGTGCGGTCTCACGACCGCCTACGCCGCCTGCGCGGGTGACGCCCGCCGCGTCAGGTGAGGCGTGGCGGGTCTCCTCTCGACCATGTTGGGCACTCCGCTGCCCGAAGGCGTCCGCGTCCCGTTTCGTCCCTGCTCCGGGGGTGTCTGCTGACGCGGGTTCCAGGGTCCGCCGCTGAGGAAGCAGGGCGGAGTGGATCTGCTGACGTGTGTCCAACGTAGCCACCAAGGTCACCTCCCTCTAGGTGGTGGCTGGGTCTGGTCACTCCGGCCACCCCGAATCAATCGGGTCAGGCCCTGGCTTGCGGAACCAGGGAGCGAGTGACTCCTTCCGTGGTTCCTCCCCGGCCATCCGTTTGCGGGAGGACCGGGGCGGATGCAGGTAGCCTGCCATCCCTTCGGGACACCGGCCACCGGTTCCGGTCGGAGAGCAGGTGACAAAATCCCAACGCGGGCGTCGAATCTCGTTCCCTCGGTACAAGAATCCCCGCCGGACGGCGGCCGGGTCTGCGGAGGTCGCGGGCCCGAACAACGGGTGGCAGGCCGAGTTGGGCTACAGCCGGACGTACTGAGCAGACTCTTATCCGGCGCCGGCCCTTTCCCCGGGATATGGGGCCGGTCACGCGAATCGAGGTGATGAAAAGGCGGGTGCCGGGACGAAGAATTCCCTATTCTCTGCACGAATTTGCCAGATCTCCGCTGCCGAATTCTCATGGAGCCTTACATCATGCGCCGTGCAGTCGCGCCCGTCCTCATGACACTCGCCGCCCTTACCGCCTGCGGCACGCAGGAGAACGCCGCCGCACCGCCCTCCTCCACACCGAGCCGGAGCGATCAGGAGGCGCTGACCGACGTGGCAGCGGTCGCGCGGATTCTCGACACCCAGCTCACCAAGCACAAGAGCCTCAAGATAGCCGTGTCGGTGACCGGCGACGAATCCGCCGTCAAAGCCGACGTGATCGTGAGCCTGCGCGGAAAGGGTGCCGACGTGGACATGACGTCCGAGGACCCGGCATCTCCTGGGCAGAAGACCCGTGTCATCGAGAGCGGAGATTCCACGTACGTGGCGGTGACCGACGATCTCGCCGACATGGCCGAAGGCAAGGCGTGGCTGAGGTTCGGCGAGAAGCAGAAGGGCATGCTCGCCCTCCTCGCACCGGGCGCGGCCGGCAGCGCCGTTGCCGACCTCAACCTCGCCAGGAACGCCGGCCTCTACACCTCCGGCACGCTCTCGTCCGCCCAGGACCCGCTCGGCACGCGTTATACCATCACCTACGATTTCGCCGGGGCACTGAAAAAGTTCGGCGCCAAGAAATACGTGGAGCTGAACTTCGACCAGTCGCTGGCGGCCGTCAAAGCCGCGCTCCCCGAAAACGGCCTGAAGAAGGTGATGAAGGGCGTCAGCGGCCTCGGCGATGCATACAACGCCCGCCTGGGCGCGCAATTGATGAAGGCGGCGAAGGGCGTCACCGCGACCTACGACCTTTGGGTGAACGGTAACGGCCTGCCCGCCAAGCTGGTCATGAACGTGCCGCTCGAAGGGGCCGCGGTCAAGACCGAGATGGCCTTCTCCTCGTGGGGCCAGGCCGAAGTGACCGTTCCCGCCAAGGAGGAGACGGCGGCCGTGCCGAGCCTCTGACGAGCGGGATCAGCGGGCCAGGACGGCGAAGCGGTAGGCGGTCGCCTTCAGGGGGTGGCCGCGTTCCATGGCCTCGTGCAGGGCGCGGAGGCGGCCCTCGTACGCGTCGGCGGTGAAGTCTGGCACCTGCCATGACACCACCCGCAGGAACAGCACAAGTGCGCCGATGTCGTGGAATGTGGTGGTGAAGCGCGCCTCCTGGCTCCAGGTGACGTCCAGGCCGGCGGTCGCGGTGGCGAGGTCCCAGGCGCGGTTCTGGTGAGGTGGGGCGTCCAGCGTCTCGTTGATCTCTTCGAGGTCGCGGCCGGCGACCTGCTGGGTGACGAACGTGCCGCCGTCGGCCAAGAGACGGCGGATCTCGCGCGGCTCGTACGCCTCGTGACGGTTGATGATCAGGTCGAACGAGCCGTCAGGGAACGGCTCGGAGGTCTCCGCCACCTCGACGCCCAGCGGCTCCAGGCGGCGGCGGGCGACCGGAACGTTCGGCGCGTAGCCTTCGGTGGCCACGGCGCGGGGCGGGAGTGGGGCGAGGGAAGCCAGGAGCTCGCCGCCTCCGGTGCCGAGGTCGAGCAGCGCCGTCGCCCTTGGGAGCCGGTCGCGGACCAGCTGCTCGTAGTCCCAGGGCAGCGTGCCGTCGTAGGTGACGCGGCCGCGGAGCACGCCGAAGTCCCAGCCCTCGAAGGGTGTGGTGATCGCCTCGTGGATCAGCTCGTCATAGCTCATGGCTCATGATCATGCCCTGGGGCGAGGCCGGCGTGCCGGTCATTTTCCGGCCGGGGAGCGGGGCGGGGTGCTTCCACGGAGGACTACGGAGGCGGGGAGGCGGACGTCGCCGGTGTCGTTCGACAGCGCGAGCCGCATTGCGGCCAGGCCCGCCTCCCGGAGCGGCACCGCCACGGACGTCAGCGCGGGCACCACGTCCACCGCCGACCCTATGTCGTCGAAACCCGCCACCCCGATGTCCGCCCCGGCCACCACCCCGGCGTCACGGAAGGCCGTCATGGCGCCGATGGCCATGACGTCGTTGACCGCGAACACCGCCTCCACGTCCTCGAACCCCAGCCTCACCAGCCGGCGAGCGGCGTCGTAGCCGCCCGCCCGGGTGAAGCCGGTCTCGATCGCGATCGGGTCGGGGGCCCCGGCCGCCCGCAGGGCGGCCAGGAACCCGGCGTGGCGGTCGCTGGACGTGCGGATCTCGGCAGGTGCGTGGAAGACGGCGAAGCGCCGGTAGCCGGCGTCGAGCAGGGCCCGCGCGAGCCGTCCCGCACCGCCGTGGTTGTCGATGGTGACGGTGCTGAACGGCAGGTCCCGCTGGCTGATCATGACGACCCGCCCGCCGGCCGTCTGGTACTCCTCCAGCTCCTCCACGAGCGCGTCCCGCGTGCCCGTGCCCTCGATGCGGCTGCCGGCGACGATGATGACGCGGGGCCGCTGCCCGCGCAGCGTCCTGACGATCTCCAGCTCCCGCTCGGGCGACCCGTCCGCCACCGCCATGGTGACGATGAGCTGGGCGGGCTCCGCCGCCTGGGTGACCCCGGCGGCGATGGAGGAGAAGTAGGGGTCGGCCACGTCCCGGACCACCAGCGCGACGGTCCTGGTCGAGCCCTTGGCGATGGCCTGCGCCGACAGGTGGGGCTCGTAGCCGAGCTTGGCCGCCGCCGCCCGGACCCGGGTGGCGTTCTCCGATCTGACGTTGCGCACGCTGCCGTTGAGCGCGCGCGACGCCGTGGCGATGGAGACGCCGGCCTCCCTGGCGACGTCGTGCAGGGTTGGCGGGGAGTAAAGGGTCTTCGACCCGTCATCCATACCGGTCATTTTGTCACCAGCGTCAATGGTTTGCTCTCGGTGACGCCTGCCGCGTTCTCCAGCTCGGCCACGTACGTGTGCGTGCCGGCCGGCCGATCTTGGAGCACAGTGGCGGCGCTCTGGGCGGCTGGGGTTGCGGCGTCGAGCCGCTGGGTGTCGACGAGCACGCCGTCCTCGTAGAGGCGGTAGGTGGTGGCGTTCGTGCCCCACCACATGTTCATGCGGATCGTGTAGTCGCCGTCGCCGTCCCAGTTGTCGGAGCTCAGCACGGGCTCACCGGGGTTGGCGTCGGTCACCTCGACCTTCACGGACGTGGTGGCGGTGCGGCCCGCCTGGTTGAGCAGCTCGCCGGTGTAGAGGTACGTGCCGTTCTTCCTGCCGACGATCGGGATCGTGGACTTCTGCGCCGACGGGGTCTTCGGGGCCAGGTCGCGCCTGGCTATCTCCTTGCCGTTCTCGTACAGGATGAAGACGCTGCCGTTGACGCCGTACCAGAGGTTCATGGTCACGTCGTACGTGCCGTCGTGGAGGCCGTGCTGCCGGCCGCTCGTGGTGGAGAGCGCGGCGCGGGCGGGCGGCGCGGTGGCGCCGTCCTGGGGCAGCCCCGGGCCGGTGACCTTGACCTTGTACGTCGTGTCCGCCGTCCCGTCCTCCGACACCACCTTGATGGCGATCTCGGCGGGGACGGTGATCGTGGGCGACTTCGTCCCGCTGGTGACCGCATGGTCCTGGACCGTGATGGCCGACCTCGGGTTGAGCGCGGTCGGGGTGAAGGCGACGCGGTCCCCGGGGATGGCGAGCTCGTACGCGTGGACGTCCGGGTCGAAGGCCGGGTCGAGGGTGCCCGCGTCGGGGACGAGGGCGGACAGCGTGGTGTCCTGGGCCGGCGACCTCCGCTTGATCCGCAGGGTGTGAGCGCCCTCCGTGCCGTCCTCGGCGGTGACCACGATGCGGACGTCCGCGCCGGTGTCGCCGAGCGTGATCCGCCGCGTGGCCTGCGCGCCCTCGGTGCGCTCGCCATCGATGGCGACCGAGGTGGCGAACGGGCTGCGGGCCACGGCGGTCACCTCGACCTCGCCGACGCGCGCGGGCACGTCGAGCACCAGGTCGCCGTCGGGCGCGCCCTGGCTGGTGTCGACGCTGAGCAGGGCGGTGTCGTCGCGGGCAAGCCCCACGCCTTGCGACACCCGGATGTCGTCGAGGTCGATGCTGCCGTAGTTGCTGCTGTTGGCGTAGTAGTCGATCTGCGCGACGGTGTCCATCGGGTTCCTGAACGCGGCGCCCTCCAGCACGTGGCGGCCGTCGAGCAGCAGGTCGAAGCGTTGGTTGACGGTGTCGATCACCGCGGCGACGTGATACCAGCGGCCGGGCTCGTACGTGCCGACCGTCCGGGTCGTGGCCCCCGCGTAGGCGACGATCGTGTTCTTGGTGAAGGCCACGCTGACGGCGTTCTGCCCGCTGGAGTTCCTGATGTAGGGGACGGACCACCAGTGGTTGCCGGAGGTGTAGGCCTGCCGGCTCATGACGTTCGCCTCGACGGTCACGACGCCCTTCAGCGCGAACGTCCGGGACACGCTGGTGCTGCCGCTGTTCGCCGTACGCGTGAGCAGCACGCCCTTGTCGTCCGTGACCTCGACGCTTCCGCCGGCGGCGCTTACCGTGAGCCCGGTGCCGGTGGCCAGAGGGCCGACCGGCAGATCGTTGAAGTCGTGGACGGCCACGTAGGACGGGATCGGGCGGACCAGGAGGAAGGAGCCCGCGTCGGTCGCCGTGGCGGCCTCCACGCGCAGTCCGGACCGGGTCGCCGCGACGTACCCGCCGGCCTCGGCGCGGAGCGAGTAGCCCTCCCCCACCGGCACGTTCTCCACCGTGAAGGCGCCGTCGGCGCCGCTGGTGGCGGTGCCGAGCGTCTGGTCGCCGTCCTTGACGGTGAGGCTCGCGCCGGGCAGCGGCTGGGCGGCCTGGTCCAGCACCCGGCCGGTGATCGTCCCGACCACGCTGGTCGAGGCCATGGTGAGGTGGACGGTGGTGGTGTTGCCGAAGCGCACGTTCACCGTGTCAGCGGCGCTTTGGTAGCCGTTCCTGGTGGCGGTGACCTCGACGCCGTCGGCGAACGGGATGTTCACGAGCGCGAACCTGCCGTCGGCCCCGGTGGTGGTGGTGACGCCGGCCGCGGTCACGGTCGCTCCGGTGATCGGGGCGCCGGACGGGGTGCGTACGGTGCCGATGACGGCCTCGGCCGTCGCGCCCTCGGCGGTGGCGTACTCGAAGGCGCCGAGGTCGGGGCCGCCGTTGTAGAGGGTGGCGCCGGCGTAGTCGCGGCCGCCGTTCGCGGTGATCTCGGCGCCCGTGTCGATCGCCGGCGATCCGGAGGTGATGCGCAGGCCGTGTGCGGTCTCCAGCCGGGGCCCGGTCTCCGGCGTGCCGTAGGGGCCGTCGAGCGGGGCGATGGCGAACTTCGGATCCGCGACCACGGCGTTCTTGTCGCCGGCCGGGACCGCCAGGTCGGCGCCGCCGTAGAGGTTGTGGCTGTAGGCGATGGTCGGGCTGGTCGTCAGGGCTGCCGCGGCCCGCGTCGAGTACAGGACGTTGTTGGTGATGTTGTAGCGGGCTTCGAGGTAGCTGCCGTACCCGTAGATGAGGTACGCGGATCTGTCGTTGTAGATCGTGTTGTTGTAGACCTGCGCGGTGGCGGCCCGATCCGAGTGCAGGTAGATCTGGTAGCGGGAGTTGCTCGCGATCACGTTGTTCCTGACGATCGCGTCCCCGAAGGCGAACTGGCACAGCAGCACGCCGTCGCCGTTGCCGTGCAGGTAGTTGTACTGGACGACCTGCCGCGTGGTGCCCTTGTCCGGGTCGATGCCGTTGGAGTCGGCGCCGCCGGCCTTCTGCTGTGTCTCGTACACCTCGTTGAACTGGAACGTCACGTCGTCGGCGTAGTACGTCTCGATGCCGGAGGTGCCGGTGCGGTAGACGACGTTGCGCTCGATGAGCGCGCCGCGCACGTTGGTGACGTACATGCCGTTGCAGCCGTACGCCGTGTCGGCCTGGGTGACGTAGTTGTTCCTGATGACGATGTTCGTGTGCGGCGTGAACTTGGGGTCGTCCGGGCTCTGCCGGGTGCCCCACCCCGTGGGCGTGGCGATCGTCTGGCCGGCGTCGTTCTTGCCGTCCCCGGTGTACTGCTTGACGACGATGCCGGCGAACGACGTGTTGCGCACGGTGGAGTTCTGGATCACCACGTCGTTGAGCACGGTGGCCCGGTCCGGCGGACTGTGGATGTCGGGCACGGTCGTGTCGAACACGATGCCGCCGGTCTTCTTCGAGCCGTCCCAGCCGGTCTGGAATCGTACGCCGGGCGCGTTGTTCTCGATGCTGCCGCCGATCCAGTTGACCTGGCCCGTCACGTCGTGCACGTCGACGCCGTCGATGACGAAGCCGTCGAGGGTCTGGCTGTTGTCGCCGGAGACGTGGACGCCGCGCAGGTCGCGCAGGTTCTCGCCCGGGCTGCCGGTGGCCGGGACCTCGTTGGTGACCTCCAGGTTCCTGATCGTCCAGTGCTCCTGGTTGAACAGCCGGACGGCGTCGCCGACCTGGCCGGCGCCGTCGATGCGCGGCTTGCCGCCCTCGCCGTACCGGTCGACGGTGATGGGTGCACCACTGTCGCCCGAGCCCTTGGGCCAGAGCTGGCCGGTCCACCGCTGTCCCGCGCGCAGCAGGATGCGGTCGCCTGGAGCGAATGTGGTGGCGTTCACCTTGTCCAGGCTCTTCCACGCCTGCGCCTCGTCCTGGCCGGAGGCCGCGTCGTCGCCGCCGGCCGCGTCGACGTAGTACGTCGTGCCCGCCTGTGCGGCGGCGGGCTGGGCGGGAAGGGCGAACGCCGCGACCATGGCGGCGGCCGTCATCATGCGCAAGAGGGTACGGACTAAGGCAGCGTTACGTGGCATCGGCCGCGCTCCTTGTGGGGGTGTTGTCCGAGATGTTCAGTGCACGATCGGGTTGGCGACGTCGTGGGCGCGCAGGTGGCCGCACATGCCCCACCGCTCCTGCGGCGGGCTCTCCATCAGCGCCGACCGCAGCAGGTGGGATCCGTCGCCGCTCGCGAGAGCGTCGAGGATCTCCTCGGTGCGGCGGGTCTCCTGGGCGACCGTGCTCTCCCAGATCTCCCGCCACCGCGCCGCCCTCGGCCGGACGAGGGCGACGGCGCTGGCGTAGAAACGCTGGAGCGCCTCCGGACCCCCGTCGACGAGGCGCAGGAAGCCCTCGACGGCCAGCTCGCGCCGCCGGGCGACGGCCTCCTCGACGTTGTCGGCAGGCAGCGTTGCAGCCTCGCGGTAGCGCTCCGGGTCGGCCACGATCTCGGGCGGGAACGTCATGACCGCGTCGCCGGCCTCGGGCAGGCCGGCGTTCGACATGACGACCACCACTTCGAGGCCGCCCCGGTTGATCGCGCGATGGATGGTCCCCGGCGTGAACCACACGGTCGAGCCGGCGCTGAGCTCGGTCTCCTTGAGGCCACCCGCGTCCAGGGTCTGCAGCGCGCCGTGCCCGCCGACGACCACGTACGCCTCGGTGGAGGCGGTGTGCACGTGTGGCGTGCCGCCCTCCAGACCGTCGGCGCACGCGCCCGTGTAGACCGTCAGCCGGCTGATCGAGGTACCGCCGGGGAACGTCATGCCAGCGCCGCCCGTCCCTGCTTGGCCAGCACCGCCGTGCCGTCCTCGCCGCGGTCGCCGTCCGCGATCACGACCGCGTACCGGAAGCGCAGCGCCTCGCCGTCGGGAAGCGGGACCTCCTCGCTGAAGAACGGCGCCGGGCAGAGGCACGCGAAGTCCTCGCTGCGGGCGAACCACTGCGGCGGGTGCTGCGGGTTGGCGGTGTCGTCGACCATGACGACCGTCGAGTGCTCGCCGGTCTCGTCGTGCCGGCCGCGGAAGCCGAACCACTCCGCCCGCGTGCCGCGTAGCTCGTCGCCGCCCGCGCCGGCCGGCGACTGGATGATCCCGTTGGTGAACGACCGGGGTCCGCGCCAGAACAGGCCGCCGTACCCGGCGTTCTCGCGGCCCTTCGTGGTCGGGGAGCCGAAGTCGAGCATGCCGCCCGACACGTTCGTCATGGTCGTGTCGAACACCAGCGCCCACGTCGCCTCGTCCAGCACGGTCGCGGCCAGCGAGCGCCGCTCCTCGATCACCGGGGCGCCGGCCTGCGAGGTCCAGTCGAGCGTGTGCCCGATGTCGACCCGGTTGTCCTCGGCCGTCAGCGTGGTCATCTCGCGGTGCGTGGCGCTGCCGTTGTTCTCCAGCTGCACGTAGGACTTGCCGTGCACGTACGTCGGCCCACCCCAGAAGTTGTGCTCGCCCACGTGCGGCAGCGACCAGGCGATGCCCTTGTGCCACACGTGGTCGTGCGGCCGGAACAGCGACACCAGCGCGCCGCCGACCGTGCGGATCGGGTGCAGGTACGGCTTCGGCGACTCCAGCACCGGCGTGTCCGGGCGGTAGGCGTAGCTGAAAAGCTCGACGTCGCCCGCCGTGACGGTGACCGACCGGCCCAGCGCGTGGTTGGCCTGCAGGGTCACTTGTTCCTCACCTTTTCCCATGGGGCGCCCGTGCCCTCCATCGACGTGGCGAACGGGCTGTCTGCAGTGATCTGTCCGGTTCGCACGCGCTCGCCGGTGAAGGCGGAGGCGTACAGCGCGGCGATGAATTCCATCGTGCGCCTGGTGTCCGCGGCGGTCACCGGCGGCGCCTGGCCCTGGTCGAGGGCGTCGAGCACGGCGGCCAGCCAGTCGTCGTGGCTGCTCGGCGACGTGCTGGTCCCCTGCGCCCACAGGGCGGAGACGTTCTCGTACCCGGGCGCGGGAGTGATCGTCCAGTCGTCGTCGGTGTAGCCGTACAGGTGGTCGACCTCGACGGTGGCGTGCTCGTAGTCGAACCTGAGCTGGGAGGTCTGCCGCGGCGAGACCACCGAGTTGACGATGGTTGCCACCGCGCCGCTCTCGAACGTCACCAGCGCCATCGACACGTCCTCGGTGTCCACGTCGCGGGCCCGGCGGGCGGCCATCGCCGTGACCTCCTGCCACGGGCCGAGGATCGAGAACAGCAGGTCGAACTGGTGGATGCCGTGCCCCATCGTCGGGCCGCCGCCCTCGGACTCCCACGTGCCGCGCCACGGGACCGCGTAGTAGGCCTCGTCGCGGTACCACTGCGTGGCGCAGGTCGCCAGCAGCGGGCGGCCCAGCTCGCCGGCCTCCTGCAGCCGGCGCAGGCGTACCGCGCCGGTGCCGAAGCGGTGCTGCAGCACGGTCGCGACGTGCCCGGCCGAGCGCTGCTCGGCCGCGATCAGCGTGTCGAACTCGGCCAGCGACAGCGTCGGCGGCTTCTCGATCAGCGCCGTCGCCCCGGCCTCCAGGCACTCGACGGCCTGCGGCGCGTGCAGCTGCGGCGGGGTGCACAGGTGCACGAGGTCCACCTGCTCCTCCCGCAGCAGGTCGGTCAGGCTCGCGTGGGTGCCGGGGACGTTCCACTCCTCCGCGAACGTCTTGGCCCGGCCGAGGTCCACGTCGGCCACGGCGACGAGCGTCGCCCTGCCGCCGGAGGCGGCGACGGCGCGGGCGTGGGCGGTGGCGATCCCACCGGTGCCGACGATCGCGGCCCGGTAGTTCCGTTGAGACAAGGTGATAACTCCTGGTGGGAAGGGGTTCAGGCGCCGTCGATCTCGGCCTGGAGCTCCTTGATGAACGACTTGGCGGCCTGTTCCGGCGTCTGCCGGTCGAACAACACCTCTTCAGTGTGCCGCTTGATGATCGCCTCGAGGTTACTGGCCCCGTTCGGAGTGACCCGGGGGGCGGTGCCGACCTTGACCGTGTCCAGGAACTCGACAGCCGCCTTGTCCGTCTCCCCGAGCTTCGGGGTGATGGCGGTGCGGATCTTCGTGTTCGCGGGCACGCCGCGGTCGGTCAGCATGATGTCGGCCGCCTCCTGGCTGTTGGCCAGGAAGTCCACGAACAACGCGGCCTCGGCCGGGTGCTTACTGCGCGAGGAGATCGACCAGTACATCGAGGGCTTGTAGTACGCGGCCGGGGACGACGCCTGCGCCTCGCCGGGCAGCTTGAGCAGCTTGAGTTTGGAGCCGCTGGCCGCCGACAGCGACGTCAGCTGGGTGTTCCACCAGGTGGCGAGGGCGGAGGCGTTGGTGGCCGTGCCGGACTGGTCCAGCGGGCCGCCGGCCCGCTCGATGGTCACCGACGGCGCCGGGGAGACGCCGGACTTGGCCAGGTCCTTGATGAAGGTCCAGTAGCTCGCCAGGACGTTCTCCGGCACTGCTACCTTGCCTGCCTCGTCGAACAGGGCGGCGCCGTTCTGCCGGGCCCAGATGTTCAGGCTGCCCGCGTCGAAGCCGAAGGACTGGACGCCCGTGACCTTGCCGCCGCCCGCCTTCGACACCGCGTCACCGGTCTTCTTGAAGTCCTCCCAGGACCAGGTGGCGTCGTCCGGGGCCTTGACCTTGAACTGGTCGAGGAGATCGGTGTTGGCGACGATCGCGTACGTGCTCAGGCCGACCGGCAGCGCGTACTGCTTGCCCTTGACGATGCCGGTGTCCAGGGCGCTCTTGTCGAAGTCGGCGGTCTTGAGGTGCTTGGACGCGGTGCCGAGGTCGAGCAGCGCGCCGCGCTCGGCGTACGAGGCGAGGTAGAGCTCGTCCATCTGGATGATGTCGGGCGCGTCGTTCGCGGCCACGGTGGTGGCGAGGCTCTCCCAGTAGCCGTTCCAGTCCTTGAACTCGCCCTTGACGGTGATGTTCGGGTACTTCTTCTGGAAGATGTCGATGACCTGCTGGGTGCGCTTGTGCCGCTCGTCGGCGCCCCACCAGGTGAAGCGGAGGGTGACCGGGTCCTTCGACAGCTCTTGGCCGGCGCTTCCGCCGCCGCTGCCGCAGGCGGTGAGCATGAGTGCCGCCGCGGCGGCAAGGGCGATTCGTCTCATGATGATTCCCTGGGGGTTACTTGCCGCCGGTCGTCGCGATGCCCCGGATGAGGTACCGCTGGCCGACGAGGAAGGCGAGGAAGACCGGAGCCAGGGACACCACGCTCATGGCGAACATGGATCCCCACGAGGTCTGCACCGTGGCGTCCACGAACGAGCGCAGCGCCACCGGCACGGTGTACATCTCCGGGTCGGTCAAGTAGATGAGCTGGCCGAAGAAGTCGTTCCACGTCCAGATGAAGGTGAAGATCACGGTGGTGGCGAGGGCCGGCATCATCAGGGGGAGGATGATGCGCAGGAAGATCCGGGCGTGCCCGCAGCCGTCGATCCTGGCCGCCCCGTCCAGCTCGCGCGGCAGCCCCCGGATGAACTGCACCATGAGGAAGACGAAGAACGCGTCGGTGGCCAGGAACTTCGGCACCACCAGCGGCAGGAACGTGTTCACCCAGTCGAGCTGGGAGAACATGATGTACTGCGGGACGATGATCACGTGGATCGGCAGCATGATCGTGCCGAGCATGATGGCGAACCACAGGCGCTTGCCGGTGAAGTCCAACCGGGCGAACGCGTACGCCGCCATCGAGCAGGACACCAGGTTGCCGATGATGCAGGCCAGCACCAGGATCGCCGAGTTGGCCAGGTAGTGGCCGAACGGGGAGGCCAGGGCGGTCCAGCCCTCGCCGTAGTTCTGGGTCTGCAGGCTGTCGAGGATCAGGCCGGGACGGCGGAAGATCTCGTTGTTGGGCCGCAGGCTGCTGACCACCATCCACAGCACCGGATAAAGCATGACCAGTGCCAGCGCGATCAGCCCGGCGTGCTTGAGCACCTTACGGAGTTCAGTCATCGTAAACGACCCAGAATTTCGCGGCCCAGAAATTGATGGCGGTGAACGCGGCGATGATGACGAGGAGCAGCCAGGCGAGCGCGGAGGCGTACCCCATGTCGAAATTGCCGAATCCCCGCTGATAGAGGTAGAGCGTGTAGAAAAGGGTGGAGTCGGAGGGTCCGCCACTGCCGCCCGAGACCACGAACGCCTGCGTGAACGACTGGAACGCGTGGATCACCTGCAGGACCAGGTTGAAGAAGACGATCGGCGACAGCAGCGGGATCGTGATCTTCCGGAACTGCGTCCATTTGCCTGCCCCGTCCGTGGCCGCGGCCTCGTAGTACATGGCGGGGATCTGGCGCAGCCCGGCCAGGAAGATGACCATGGGGGCGCCGAACGTCCACACGTTCAGGACGATCAGCGTCGACAGCGCGCTGTCCGGGTCGGAGATCCAGCCCCTGCCCTCGATGCCGACCATGGCCAGCACCTGGTTGAACAGTCCGTCGGCGCCGAAGATCTGCCGCCAGAGCACCGCGATGGCCACGCTGGAGCCAAGCAGGGACGGCAGGTAGAACGCCGAGCGGTAGAACGCCAGCCCGCGCAGCCCGCGATCCAGCAGCAGGGCCAGGGCCAGGGCGCAGGCGAGCTGCAGCGGGACGGAGACCAGGACGTAGACCAGCGTCACGCCGAGCGCCTTGTGCAGGCGCGCGTCGCCGAGCATGCGGACCCAGTTGTCCAGGCCGTTGAACACCGGCGGCTGGATCAGGTTGTAGTCGGTGAAGCCCAGGATGAAGGAGGCCGCGATCGGGCCGGCCGTGATGAACAGCAGGCCCGCGAACCAGGGCAGCAGGAACACGAACGCGGCCTTGTTGTCGCGTTTGGCCAGGCCTTCACGGCCGCCGCCGAGGGTGCCGCCGCTGCCCTTGCGCATGCGCTGTAGCTCGCCGAGTGCGCTCACGCGGGCCTCCTCGACGCGATCATCAGTAACCTCCAGTCACCGCCGTGCAATGAGCGGGAAAACGTATTCCGCAGTTTGCACGCCCGTAACGCGAGCGTCAAGAGCGGGTATCGGAGCACCATGGGGATTATGATCACGGCGGTCGTCACGGGGTGTGAGTGATCACACAGCCAGCCGTTATGCCGCCGTGACCTGCTGCGATACGTCGCGAGCCGGGTGCCGGCGAGGTCAGGGACGCGCCATCGGGCCAGTCCGCGCGCCTCTCGGCCCGGCTCGGCGCGGTCGTCTCCGCCGCCGGTCGGCAGCCGCACCTCGGCCGGACGCGAGACGGGCGTTCGTCACGGACCGTAACATTACAAGGGGTGCAATCGGCGGCGAAATCCAGCGCCGCCGGGACGCTACGTCTGACGCGGGCGGGTACTGTCGCGGACGATCAAGCGGCCCTCGACGATCAGCCGCCGCGGCTCGCCCCCCGCCTCGGCGAGTGCGAAACGAATGGCCTCCGCTCCGGCGTGCGCCAGCGGAAGCGCGACCGTGGTCAATCGCGGCGTCACGTCACCGGCCAACGGAATATCGTCGATCCCGGTCACGGAAACGTCCTCGGGAACGTTTATCCCGGCCGCTCGGAAACCCGACATCGCGCCGATGGCGACGATGTCGTTGACCGCGAGAACCGCCTGCCGGCCCTCCATTCCCGCCGCTGCCAGCAGCCGCGCCGCGTCGAATCCGCCCGGCCGGCTGACTTCGCAATAAACGATCCGGATATCCCGCTCGGCAACGCCTCCGGCCCGCAGTCCGTCGACGAATCCGGCCGTCCGGTCGGACACCGTGCGCAGTTCCCTGACCCCCGCGAATATCGCCGCCCGCCGGTGCCCCGTTTCCGCGAGAAAAGCGCCCGCCGACCGCCCGGCGCCGTAGTCGTCGAAACCGATCGCGTCGAAGGCCATGTCCGTCTCGCCGACGATCACGACCCGGCCGCCTTCCCTTTCGTAGGCGGCCAGTTCCTTGAACAACCGGCCGCCGAGCGCGTTCGCCACGAACCGGCTGGAGGTCAGCACGAGCGCGCGTGGCCGCAGCGACCGCAGCAGGCGGATGGTCTCCAGCTGCCGTTCGTGCGCTCCCATGGTGGCGGACACGGTGACGAAGGCCCCGCCGGCGCGGGCTTCGCGTTCCATCGCGGCCACGACCATGCCCATGGACGGCGTCGTGAGGTCGTCGGCGACGAGCGCGATCGAGTCGCTCGCCCGCCGCATCGCCCTGGCCGAGGCGTCCACCGTGTAGCGCAGGGCCGCCGCGGCGGCCAGCACGCGGGCCTCGTACTCGGGCGCCACCTTCCTAGTGCTGCCGCCCAGGACCCGGGACGCGGTGGCGACCGAGACGCCGGCCGCCGCGGCCACGTCGTGCAGCGTGACCGTGGGTCGCGCCGCGTGCGGCATGGGCGGTGTCCTTTCCGAGGCGTACGGGTCGGTTATGAAGAGTACCTCGGGGGTGCGGCATGACCCTTGTCATACCGAGCCGGTGACATAGCCGACTAACCCCGCATCCGCCTTTGGATCATGATGAAGCCCATGATTTCTCGCCGATTCCCACAGCGCGGCAGGCGGATGGCCGTCGCGACCGCGATGGGCGCGTTGCTCGCGGCAGGAGCCGTCGCGACTCCCGCCGCCGCGACCCCCGAAGGGCTCGACCGGCAGGGCGAGCGCGACCACGTCGCCGAGCCGGACACCATGGCGCTGCAGAAGTCCCTGGACGCCGTGCACGAGGCCGGCATGTACGGCATCTACTCGAACGTCCGCGACGGAGGCCGGACGTGGCGGGGCGCAGCCGGCGTGGCCGACGTCGACACGCGCCGCCCGGTGCGGCCGAACATGGTCCACCGGGTCGGCAGCATCACCAAGACCTTCACGGCGGTGGCGATCCTCCAGCAGGTGGAGCGCGGCGCCGTCGAGCTGGACGCCCCGGTGGGCCGCTACCTGCCGGACCTGGTCCCCGGCGAGCGCGGCCAGAAGGTCACCGTACGCATGCTGCTCAACCACACCAGCCACATCGCCGACTACATCGCCCCGGCGTTCCCCTCGTTGCTGGAGGGCTCGACCAAGAGCCTGGACGACTACCGCTTCCGCAACATCGCCCCGGAAGAGCTGGTCGAGCTGGGGCTGAACGGCGCCTCCACGGGCGAGCCCGGCGTGGCGCCCGGTTCGTACTCCAACACCAACTACATCCTCGCGGGCCTGCTGCTGGAGAAGGTGACGGGCACGGACGCCGAGGACCACATCACCCGCAACGTGATCCGCAAGGCGGGTCTCCGGCACACGTCGTTCCCGCGCACGCCGCACATCCCGGGACCGCACTCCAAGGCGTACGAGTCGATGTACGGGTTCATCGACCCGCCGCGGGACTACAGCGTCTACAACATGTCGTGGGGTGGCGCGGCGGGGGCGGTCACGGCCACGATGGACGATCTCAACCGCTTCTACCGGGCGCTGCTGCGCGGCGAGCTGCTCGGCGCGGAGCAGCTCGCCGAGATGCAGAAGACGGTGACCGTGCTGGCGGGCGGCGCCCCGATCGACTACGGCCTCGGAATCTACGCGGTCGACCTGCCGTGCGGCCGGTTCTGGGGGCACAGCGGTGGCGTCTGGGGCATGGAGACGCAGTCGATGTCCAGCCCGGACGGCGTCCGCCAGATGTCCCTTCGGGGTCAACCGCACGAAGCACCAGACCGTCGACGAGAACGGCGCCATCGTGTACGGCCCGATCGACTACGCGATGGGCGCTCATTTCCTGCTGGCGTTGTGCGGGCCGGACACGACGACCGCGAAGACCGCTGGGACACCGTTCGTTCCGGTGCCTGTGGATCGGCAGTCCGTCAAGCGCTGACCGGGTCAGCGGCGGTTACGCGCCGGGCGGGTGGGCTTGCTGCCGGAGGTGGACGGCCGGTCCGCCGGCGTGGCGGCGCCCTGGTGTCCGAGCTGGGCGGACATCGCGCCGGTGGTCTTGAGCAGCTCCGCCTGCACGGCTCGCAGGACATCGTCCGTCGCGAGCCGTGCGGGCAGGACGATCGCGACCGCCAGCGGCAACGCTTCTCCGGTGGTGAACACCGGGGCGGCCACGGAGGTCACTCCGGGGATCACGCCGCCGGAGGTGACGGCGAAGCCGTTGTGGCGTATGTCGGCCTTGATGCGCTCGATCTCCTCCTCGGTGAACCGCTGATCGGCGGTGGCCTCCTGGGCCGAGATGACCGGGTCGGTCAGCGTCTGGGGCAGGTGGGTCAGGTAGACGCGGCCGATCGAGGAGGTCAGCATCGGCAGCGTCGCGCCCACGCGCACGGTGATGGGCAGCACGTGCGAGCCGTAGTCCCAGCGGACGATCACCGGGCCGTGGTCGCCCCACACGGCCAGGTTGATCGCGTGCTTGGTGCGGTCGCGCAGGCCCGGCAGGTATTCGGAGGCCAGGGCGACCTCGTCCATCCTGCGGAGCGCTTCCGCGCCGAGCCGCCGCATCGCCGGGCCCAGGTCGTACAGGCCCGAGCTCGGCGACTGGGAGACCAGCCCGGCTCGGCCCAGGCTCACCAGGTAACGATGCGCCTTGCTGGGTTGCATGCCGCTGAGCGCCGCGATCTGGGTCAGGCTCGCCGGTCCCGCGCTCTGCTCCAGGGCCAGCAGCACGGTCATCGCGATCTCGACCGACTGGATGCCCTGACGGGAGGCGGCCGGCGACCGGTCCTCGTCACCGACATGCTCTAGGTCATTCACCTTGCCCGCCCCCGCGCACAACTTGTTTACCTATCGCCGATAGCTATCGCCGAAACTATACGGAGTCGGCGACGTCCAGCACGAAGTCGAAGTCCATCGTGAAGAAGGCGGTGCCGAGCACCCGGCCGTTGGGAGCCAGGCCGGGGTCGTGCCGGACGAAGGTCCGTACCAGCGAGTCCTTCTCCCCGAAGACGGCGTCGGAGCCGAGGTGCGGGTCGCCGGCCACAAAAACGTGGGTGGTGAGCGTGGCGAATCCCGGAGCGCTGATCTGGAAGTGCACGTGGGCGGGCCGCATGGAGTCGCGTTTGGCGGCGGCCAGCAGGTCCCCGACCGGCCCGTCGTGCGGGATCGGGTACGGCACCGGCAACACGGAGGAGAACCGGTAGCGGCCGTCGGCGTCGGAGCGCAGGCGGCCCCGGCCCTGGGCCCCGTCGAGCTGGGCGTACTGCACGTCGTAGTTGCCCTCGTCGTCGGAGTGCCAGACTTCGATCCGGGCCCCGGGGATCGGCGCGCCCACCGCCGAGAGCACCCGCCCGGAGTAGAAGCACGGCTCTCCCCCGGCGCCGCCGGAGATGTCGTCGCCGTTGGCGAACTCGGGGGCGTTCTCGACGAAGAACGGGCCGACCACGGTGGAGGCGGTGGCGGTCTCGGTCGCCGGATGGTTGATGCCGATGACCAGCATCGACAGCCCCAGCACGTCGGAGAGCAGGATCAGCTCCTGGCGCCGGTCGTCGCTGATCTGGCCGGCCCGGGTGAGGAAGGAGACCGCGGCGGCCCACTCCTCCTCGGTGAGCTGCACGTCGGAGGCGAAGGCGTGCAGGTGCGTGACCAGGCTGCGCATGACCTCGCGGAGCCGGGCGGAGGGCGCGGCGTCGAAGCTGGCCAGCACGCGGTCGGTGAGCGCCCGGTCGGCCGTGGGCATCGGCTGAGTGGTCATACTGATTCTCCTCGCAGGGCGGCGGTCAGGATCCCGCGTACCTCGGGCTCGCCCACGGGCCGCGGGTTGTCGCCGAAGTCCTTCTCCAGCACGAGTCGTACGGCTGTGTCCAGATCGTCCTCCGCCAGCCCGATCTGGGCCAGCGACGCCGGGGCTCCGATGCGGGCGGCGAGACGGGTCAGCCCGCGGGCGGTGTCGTCGGCGCCGAGGGCCGGAGCCACCCGCGTCCGCAGGGCGGGCACCACCGGCTCGTTGAAGGCCGCCACGTACGGGAGCAGCACCGTGTGGGTCTCGGCGTGCGGCAGGCCGAACGCGCCGCCCAGGACGTGGCAGATCTTGTGGTGCAGCCCGGACCCCGCGGCGCCGAACGCGGACCCGGCCAGGTAGGCCCCGTACAGCAGCCCGGCGCGCCCGGCCGCGTCGGCGGGGCGGGACATGACGGCGGGCAGCGCGTCGGCGATCATCCGGACGCCTTCGGCGGCGACGAGGTCGGTGACCGGGTTCGCTCCGGGCGCG
Source organism: Nonomuraea sp. 3N208 (assembly GCF_052245935.1). Taxonomy (NCBI): domain Bacteria; kingdom Bacillati; phylum Actinomycetota; class Actinomycetes; order Streptosporangiales; family Streptosporangiaceae; genus Nonomuraea; species Nonomuraea sp. 3N208. The sequence continues at coordinate 65,696 of NZ_JBQQBR010000007.1, forward strand.
TAGAACGCCTCGACGCAGTGGGCCATCGCGTTCATCGCGCTGGCGGCCGTCATCGCCGCCGGCAGGGTCGTGGTCAGGTCCGGGTCGTACAGCACGGTCCTCGGCACGACCAGCGGGGATCGGCCGGTGGTCTTGCGCGCGCCTTCGGTCATGCCCCAGACGGGGGTCACCTCGGAGCCGGCGTACGTGGTCGGCACGGCCACGATGGGCAGCGACGTGCGGAGCGCGATCGCCTTGGCGGTGCCCGTCGTGGAGCCGCCGCCGACGCTCAGCACCGCGTCCGCGCCCGTCCGCTTGGCCAGCTCGATGGCCTGGTGCACCGTCTCCACCGGCACGTGCGGTCGTACGCCGTCGAAGGTGCCGGCCACGGACAGCGGCCCGGCCAGCGTCGTGGCGAGCGGGGCGGTGCGCGGCGTGGTCACGATCAGCGGGCGGCGCGCGCCGAGGCGCTCGACCTCCGCGGCCAGCGAGCCCTGGGCGCATCCGGCGCCGAAGACCACACGGGCCGCGAACGTCTCGTATGTGAACCGCCTCATCCCGCCCCCTCCGGTACCGCGTGCCGGGCGGCGCGGGCCACCGGCACGAGCGCGGCCGCCGTCGCGCCGATCAGGCCGGGGATCGCGAACAGGTAGAAGTTCCACTCCACGCCCAGCTGCGACGACAGGATCCAGCCGCCCATGGAGGGTCCGAGGATGGCACCGAGCCGCCCCACCGACAACGCCCAGCCTATCCCGGCCCCGCGGACGTCCTCCGGATAGCGGTTGACGATGAAGGCGTTGGTCATGACCTGCGAGCCGATGAACCCCAGCCCGCTGACGAACATCAGCAGGAACAACAGCACGATCGCGGGCCGGGCGCTCATCGCGATGAGGCTGATCGAGCCGACGAGGAAGGCCGTCGACACGACCGGCTTGATCCCGATCCCGTCGGCGATGCGCCCTCCGGCGATCATGCCGAGCCCGGCGCCCACCCACATCGCGGCGGTCTGCAGCAGCGCGGAGCCGAGCGAGTAGCCGCTGTTCCTCATGATGGTGGGCAACCAGGTGCTGATGCCGAAGACCAGCAGCAGGCCGCAGAAGGACGCCACCCAGAACAGCAGGGTCACCGTGCGCGTGCCGGGGGCGAGCAGGGGCTTCAGACCGAACAGGTCGTTGCGGGCCGCGGGCCGGGCGGCGCGGTCGGCGTGGACGGGGCTCTCCGGGAGGATCCGCGCGGCGATCGGAAGCAGCACCAGCGCGGGCGCCGCGCCGATGACGTAGATCCAGTGCCAGGACGCGTGCGGCAGCAGTGCCGCGCCGAGCAGCGGAGCCAGCAGGGCGCCGAGGGCGTACCCGGACATCATGAGCCCGACGTTTCGGCTGCGCCGCCCCGGGTCGGAGAGGTCGGCCACGTACGCGGTCAGGGTCGGCAGCACCACGCCGAGCCCGACGCCCACGAGCAGGCGCGCCGCGCCGAACACGGCGAAGCCGGGTGCCACGGCGCAGGCGAGCATACCGACGGAGAACGCTCCTGCGCCGGTCAGCAGCAGCCGGCGCGGGCCGAGGCGGCTGATCGCCGCGCCGGCGAGGCCGGCGCCGATCATCATGCCGACGGCCACCAGAGATCCGACCGTGCCCGCCGTCGCCGCGTCGCCGCCCATATTGGGATCGGCGAGCATCGAGGGCACGGTGACGCCGTAGCAGGCGAGGTCGTAACCCTCCAGGGCCGCGAAGAGCGCGACCACGATGAGCATGGTCTTCTCGGAAAGTGGTCGTCGGACGGTGGTGGGGTTGGTGTGCATGGCCGCTCCAGCCGTGTGTCGCAGGGGGTGTTCGGAGTTCAGAGGCTGTGGGACGCGCCGGCCGGTACGGTCGAGCCGGTGCCGAGGGCGGCGAGGAGCTCGCAGGCGAGAGTCCGGGCCGCCGCGGCGTCGCGGGCGGTGCCGAAGACGTAGAAGTCGGGGCGGACGGCGACGGCGGAGCAGCCGTGCTCGGCGAACCACCCATGGTAGGTGCCGTCCACGTCGAACAGGACATCGTCGCTGGTGGGAGGGTGCCAGGCCAGCACGGCGACACGGACGCCGGCGGCCTCCAGCGCGGTGGCCAGGCTGTCGCGGTCGAGTTCCCGGCGCACCGGTTCGGTCACCAGCAGGTGGAATCCATGGCCGACGATCTCGTCGAGGCGTCCGCGGCGTGCCCCGTCGTCCACCACGCCGTGGACCGACAGCTCCCCCCGCCCGGCCGCCGGCTCCCTCGCCAGGAAGCCCGACGCCAGACCGGGGAAGCGGATCTTCTCCTGCTCCTGTCGCGCGGCCCGCCGGGCGAGCAGTTCCCTGTTCCGCGCGGCGGCGGCTTCGGGGTCGCGGATGGTCTGCAGCCGGCCGAGCTCGATTCCCTTCTCGACGACCGCGCGTACGTGCGGCTCCCGCTCGGGCTGATAACTGTCGAGCAGATCCTCGTCCGCCCGCCCGGTCAGGATCAGGTCCAGCTTGAAGGCGAGATTCTGGGCGTCCCTGATGCCCGAGCACATGCCCTGCCCGAGGAAGGGCGGCATCTGGTGCGCGGCGTCCCCGGCGAGCAGGATCCGCCCGATCCGCCACCGGTGCGCGATCAGCGAGCGGAAGGTGTACGTGGCGACCCTGATGAGGTCGGCGTCCTCCGGGCCCAGGTAGGTCGCGACCCTGGCCCAGACGAGTTCGGGATCGCGCTGGACCGCGAAGTCCTCCTCCGAGTCGAGCATGAAGCTGAACCGGTGATGCGACGGCCCGAGCGAGATGATCGACGTCGGCTGGCGGGGGTCGCCGACCTGTCGCGCGGGCGGCACCTCGACCGCCCGGCGCAGCCGGAAGTCGCAGACCATCCACGGCTCGGAGAACCCGTAGTCGTCCTGGCCGACGCCGAGCGCCTGGCGGACGAAGCTGTTGCCGCCGTCGCACGCCACGACGTAACGCGCGGTCACGGTGCCGGGGCCGTCGGGGCCTTCGACGGTGACCACGACGCCGGACGCGGTCTGCTCCAGCCCGGTCACCCGGTTCGCGTGCCTGATCGTCACCTGCGGGAAGCTGCGGCAGACCCGATCGAGGGCGTCTTCAAGATCGGGCTGGTACATCATGTACCACTCGGCCCAGCCGCTGCGGCCGACCTCGGCGTAGTCGACGTCGATGAGCACCTCGCCGTCGGCGTCGCACCACTCATAGTTGCGCTGCACGCGCACCTTCGGCAGCAGCTCCTGCGCCACGCCGAGCTTGTCGAGCGTCCGCATCGTCTCGTCGTCGAAGATCGCGGCGCGGGGCAGGTTGTACAGGCCGGCGTACCGCTCCAGGACGACCACGCGATGCCCGGCCCGAGCCAGCAGGGCGGCCATCGCCATCCCGACCGGCCCGTACCCCACCACGGCGACATCGCACTCTCCCATCACCGTGTGGTGACCGTGTTGTGAGCTTGACATGCGGTCACCGTACTTTCCACTATTAATGAAGTCAATGCATATTGGTGAAACAGACAGAGGGGTACGGACATGCGCAAGATCGGCCTGGAGGAGCACTTCGTCACGGAGGACCTCGTCGGCTACGGCGCCGGGACGGCCACGGTCGCCCGCCCCGACGCGTGGCGGGAGGCCTCGCGGCGGCTGCTGGACCTCGCGGACGAGCGCCTGCAGGCGATGGACGCGGCAGGCGTCGACGTCCAGGTGCTCTCGCTCAACTCCCCCGGTATCCAGGCCGAGACCGACCCGGCGGTCGCCGTGGCGCGGGCGGCGGCGGTGAACGACTTCCACGCCGGCGTCATCGCCGAGCACCCGACCCGCTTCTCCGGCTTCGCGGCGCTGCCGTTGCAGGACCCGCAGGCGGCCGCCAAGGAGCTGGAGCGCGCCGTCACCCAGCTCGGCATGCGCGGCGCGCTGGTCAACGCGCACACTCAGGGCCGCTATCTGGATCACTCCTCGCTGCGTGTGGTGTGGGAGTACGCGGAAGGGCTCGACGTGCCGCTGTACCTGCACCCGGCCAACGGCTTCGACGTTCCGCACGTGTTGTCTGACCACCCCGAGCTCATCGGCCCCATGTGGAGCTGGGGCACCGACACCGCCGCGCACGCGCTGCGCCTGGTCTTCGGCGGCGTGTTCGACGACTTCCCCAACGCCAAGCTGCTGCTGGGGCACATGGGAGAGGGACTGCCGTACGTGTTGTGGCGGCTCGACTCGCGCTGGGGCTTCCATAACCACCACGGCATCGAGCTGAAGCTGGGCAACCCGTCGGCGTACCTGCGCCGCAACCTCTACATCACCACGAGCGGCGTCTGCTCGGCCCCGCCGCTCCTGTGCGCCCTGCTGGCACTCGGCGCCGACCACATCCTGTTCGGCTCCGATTACCCCTTCGAGGACATCGGCGAGGCCGCCGCCTTCCTCGACAACGCCCCCATCAGCGAGTCCGACCGGGCGAAGATCAGCCACCAGAACGCCGAGGCCCTGCTCAAGCTCTGACGGCGGGGCCGCCGGCCCCGGAAAGGGGCCGGCGAGGCCGTCGTCAGGCTTTGAGCAAGGCGGCGGCGAGTTCGGCCGGACGGGTGAACTGGGCTTCATGGCTGCCCGGATGCTCGATGACAGGCGTGTCGGGTCCGAGGCGATGCGGGAAGCGGGGCGTCCAGCCGAGGTCGCCCGGCGGCAGGGCGAAGTCCTCGGATCCGACCAAGTAGCTGGCCGGCACGCCGAGCGCCGCCGGGTCCACCGGGGTGACGGTCTCGGTGAAGTACCGCATCGGCTGGGGCACCAGCAGGCTGTGGACGAGGCGCTGCGTGGACTCGTCGGCGTCCTGCATGAACGCGCCGCAGAACACCTCGTAGGGGAAGACGATGCTGTTGTTGCCGGAGGCCGCCGCGAGCTGGGTGAACATCTCTGCGTAGTGCGGCGGCACCTCCCCCATCAGGGGTACGCCTTCCGCCGGGACGAACGCGCCCCAGTAGACGAGCTTGCGCAGCCGGGGCGCGAGCCGGTGGGCGGCGCCGGTGAGCGGGTAACCGCCCCAGCTGTGTGCGACGAGGGTGACGTCCCTCAGGTCGGCGCGCTCGACGAAGTCGACGATGAAGTCGCTGACCTCCGCCAGGCTGTGCCTCTCGGGGTCGTCGCCGTCGGCCAGGCCTGGCAGGGTAGGGGCCAGGACGCGGTGCCCGGCGGCACGCAGGTGCTGGGCCACCAGCCGCCAGGTCCAGCCCCCGTGACAGGCACCGCTGATGAGGACGAAAGTCTCTGCCATGACGTCTCCTTGCGACGTGGCGGTCGCCGCCATCGAGCGTGGCGGCGGTCATTGAAATATGGGCCGAATGTGAGACGATCGTCAAGAAGCTGAAACAGATTATCGGGAGGCTCGGTGAAGCCACGGTCGCTGGTCTTCGACGTGTTCGGGGACTACCTGCGCTATCGCGGAGGTGAGGTCCGGCTGCGCGGCCTGGTGGCGCTCATGGGGTGCTTCGACGTGCCCGAGGCGACGGTACGCGTGGTGGTCGCGCGGATGCGCAAGGAGGGCTGGCTGGAGGGCCGTCGCGAGGGCAGGGAGACCAGCTATGTCCTCACCGATGCCGCCTGGCGGCTGCTCGACGACGGCAGGGCGCGGATCTTCGCCCGCGAGCCCGGGCCGTGGGACGGCCAGTGGCACATGGTCATCTACTCGGTGCCGGAGACCGAGCGGACCCTGCGCGAGCAGCTGCGCAAGCGGCTGGCCTGGCTCGGGTTCGGCATGTTGTCGGCCTCGGTGTGGATCAGTCCCCACGACCGGATCGCGCAGGTCAGGGCCGACTTCGCCGACCATCCCGCGATCCGGCTCGACGTGCTGCGCGCCCGCTCGGAAGGGGCCGCGGCCGACCGCGAGATGGCGGCCAGGTCCTGGGACCTGACCGTGCTCGACAAGGACTACGGCGCGCTGCTCGACCACTACCGCCCCCGGCTGGCCCGCTACCGCGCCGGCGAGCTGCGCGGCAGGGAGGCACTGGTCGAGCGGATGCGGCTGATCCACGACTACCGCATGTTCCCGTTCCGGGATCCCGACCTGCCGCCCGAACTGCTGCCCGAGGGCTGGAGCGGCCGGGCCGCCCATGAGATGTTCCTCGAGGCCCATGGCCTGCTGCGGAGCGAGGCCGAGGCGCACGTCGACCGCCTCGTCGCCGATCCCACGGCTACCTGAATTGTGTCATTTTGTAGACGACGGTGATGCAGATGTCATATTTTGGCAATCGTGAGAGTGAAGGAAGCACGATGAGGGTCGCGTGCCTGGGCGGTGGCCCCGGTGGGCTGTTCCTCGCCACGCTGATCAAGCGGGACCGGCCGGAGTCGGAGGTTGTGGTCTTCGAGCGCAACCGCCCTGACGACACGTTCGGGTTCGGCGTGGTCTTCTCCGACGCCACGCTGGGCGCGATCGACGCCGCCGACCCGGTGCTCAGCGAGGCGCTGGAGAAGCACGGCCGGCACTGGGACGAGATCGAGGTGCGGGTGCACAGCGCGCGGGAGCGCGTCGGCGGCATGGGCATGGCCGCGGTGGTCCGCAAGACCCTGCTCAGCCTGCTCCAAGAGCGGGCCCTGGCCGAGGGCGTGACCATGCGTTTCCAGCACGAGATCAGCGACCCGGCCGAGCTGGACGGCTTCGACCTGGTGGTCGCCTGCGACGGCGCCAACAGCCGGTTCCGGCGGATCTTCGCCGAGGAGTTCGGGCCGACGGCGGAGGTCGCGAGCGCCAAGTTCATCTGGTTCGGCACGACGTACATGTTCGACGGGCTGACGTTCGTCCACGAGGACGGCCCGCACGGGGTGTTCGCCGCGCACGCCTATCCCATCAGCGACTCCCTCAGCACCTTCATCGTGGAGACCGACGCCTCGTCCTGGGCCGCGGCCGGGCTGGACGCGTTCGACCCGGCGACGCCGCCCGGGGCGAGCGACGAGCAGACCAAGGCGTACCTGGAGCGGCTCTTCCACGACCAGATCGACGGACACCCCCTCGTCGGCAACAACTCCCGGTGGGCGAACTTCGCCACCCGCAAGGCACGGTCGTGGCGGCGCGGCAACTGGGCGCTGCTCGGCGACGCCGCTCACACGGCGCACTTCTCCGTGGGATCGGGCACCAAGATGGCGATGGAGGACGCAGTCGCCCTCGCCCAGGCCCTGGCCGAGGCCCCGCACGACGTCCCCGGCGCCCTGGAGCTCTACGAGCACCGCCGCCGCCCCCAGGTCGAGAAGATCCAGAACTCCGCACGGCCCAGCTTGTCGTGGTGGGAGCACTTCGGCCGGTACGTCCGTGCCTTCGATGATCCGCTGCAGTTCGCCTTCCATTTCCTGAGCCGCTCCATCCCGCGTGGCAAGCTCGCCGTGCGGGACCCGCGGTTCGCCGACCGGGTCGACCGATGGTGGCACGAGCGGCACGGCGCTCCCCCACTGGACACTCCCTTCGGCAGCCTGCCCGGCCGCAAGGTGACGGCGACCGACGCCGCTCTCGTGGGGGACGACGGCACCGAGATCCCCATGGCCCCCTTCACCGGCCTGCCGCCCTCATCGGGGGTGTGGATCGACGCTCCCGACAGTGAGGCGGACCTGCCGCGAGCCCTCGCTCAAGTCCGTGCGAGCATGGGTGCTCCGCTCGTCGGCGTGCGCGGCGGGACTCCCCTGACCCGGGTGCTGGTCGCCGAGGAGGCGCGGCTCGCTCATGGCCTGCCTGCCGTGATCGTCGGGCGCTACGACGACGACGCCGCGACAACGCTGCTCCTGTCCGGCCGGGCCGACCTCGTGGGAGCCGCCGAGTGAACGCCCTCGATCCGCTGTTCGCACCCCGGTCCATCGCGCTCTTGGGCGCTTCGGACGTCCCCGGCAAGCTGGGCACGGCCATGACCGCTTCCCTGGACCGTTTCCCCGGCCCGGTCATGAAGATCAACCCAGGCCGATTCTTCCCGACCGTGGCCGCGGCGGTCGCAGCCGAAGGCATCGCCCCTGACCTGGTGATCTCCTGCATTCCCGCCGCCATGACCGCCGACGCGCTGCGTGCGGCCGCCGCCGCAGGAGCACGGGCGGCGCTGGTGTGCGCCGGCGGCTTCGCCGAGTCCGGCGCCGAAGGCGCGGCTCACCAGCAGGCGTTGAGCGCAGTGGTGCGGGACACCGGCATCCGTCTCCTCGGTCCCAACACCTCCGGCTTCATCGCCCCGTACGCCTCGCTGACCGCCAGTTTCGTCCCGGACGCCGCAGACCTGGAGTCGGGCCCCGTGGCCGTGGTGGCCGCGAGCGGCGGTGTCAACCACGCTCTCGCGTTCGCCCTCGCCGACGCCGGGGTGGGCCTCCGCCTCGGTGTCGGCCTCGGCAACAGCGTGGACGTCACGCAGGCGGACGTCCTTGACCACCTGTCCGGCGACGAGGGGCTCGGCGCGGTCGCCCTGCACGTCGAGACCGCGGCGGACGGCCGCCGCCTGACCGCCGCGGTGCGCCGCCTGGTGGACCGGGTCCCGGTCGTGGCCCTGGTCGTCGGCCGCAGCGACGTCGGCGACTTCGCCCGCTCCCACACCGGCGCGCTGGCCACCTCCTGGCGGGTCACCCGTGCGGCCCTTCGCCAGGCGGGCGCGGTGCTCGTCGATGACGAACGGGAGCTCGTCGATGCCGTCTCCGCACTCGGCCGCGTGCGCCTGCCCGCCCGGCCCGGCTCCGGCGTCGGGCTGGTCACCGCGCAGGCCGGCCCCGGACTGTTGCTCACCGACGCCCTCCGCACGGCCGGCGTCCGGGTCCCGCCGCTGTCGGAGCGCACGGTCAAGGAGGTCGGCGAGTTGCTGCCCGACCTGACCTACCAGCGCAACCCCGTCGACACCGGCCGCCCCTCCCCCACGTTCACCCAGGTGATCCAGCGCGTGTCCGAGGACCCGGACGTCGACGTCACGGCCGTGTACGCACTGCTGGAATCCGCCGCCCTCGACCTGCCCGCCGCGTTGAGAGCCGCTCGCCCGGCCACGCCGCTGGTCGCCGTGGTCGGCGGCCCGCCGGAGCAGGCACGTCGAACCCGCGCGGAGCTCGGTGCGGCGGGAATCCCGTGCGCCACCACGCCGGCCGCCGGCGCGACCATGGTGCGCGCCCTGGCGGAGGACGCGGCCAACCGCAGCCGCCTCGGCGAGGACGTCATTCCCACGACCTGGCCCGCGTTGGCGCTGTCCGATCCGGTCGACGAGCACACCGCCAAGAACGTCCTGGCCGGCTTCGGCGTCAGGACCCCCGTACGCCGCGTGTGCGCCGGCCCCGAAGCCGCGCACGCCGCGCTCGACGAGCTCGGCGCCCCGGTCGTGGTGAAGATCCTCGACGCGGGTGTGCTGCACAAGACCGAGGTGGGCGGCGTCCAGGTCGGCGTCCGGACGCACGAGGACCTCGACGCCGCGCTCGCCCGCCTGCCCGCCAGCCCGGCGCTGCTGGTCGAGCACATGGCTCCGGCAGGCCCCGAACTGATCGCCGGCGTACGCCGTGACGCGGTCTTCGGGCCGGTCGTCGCCCTGGGCGCGGGGGGAACGGCCGCCGAGACGCTCGGCGACGTCTCCCTGCGCCTGGCACCCTTGACGGCGAACGAGGCCGACGCCATGGTCGACGACCTCGCCACCCGCGCCCTGTTCCAGGGCGCCCGGGGCGCGGCGCCGGTGGACCGGGCCAGGCTCGCCCACGTCCTGCTCGCCCTCTCGTCCCTGGGCGCCGACCCGGCCGTGGCGGAGTGCGAGATCAATCCCCTGCGGGTCCTGCCCGACGGCGACGTCGTCGCGCTCGACGCCGTACTGCTGCTGCGTGACGATCAAGGAGGGTCCGACGATGCGTGAGGGATTCGTCCCCTGGCCCGAGGAGACGGCCGACCGCTACCGCGCGGCCGGGCACTGGCGTGGCCGGCCGCTCGGGAGTTACCTGCACGAGTGGGCCGACACCCACGGTGACGCCGTCGCCGTCGTCGACGGCGGCACCCGCCTGACGTACCGCGAGCTGGCCGCGCGCGCGGACGGGCTGGCCGTCCGGCTCCTGGCGGCGGGGCTGGAGCCGGGCGACACGATGCTCGTCCAGCTGCCGAACGGCTGGGAGTTCGTCACGCTCACCCTGGCCTGCCTGCGCGCGGGCATCGCCCCCGTCATGGCGCTGCCCGCCCACCGCGGCCACGAGCTGCGCTATCTCGCCGCACACGCCGACGTGACCGCCATCGCCGTCCCCGACCGCCTCGGCGACTTCGACCACCAGGCGCTCGGCAAGGAGATCGCTGAGGCCACACCGAGCGTGCGTATGCTCCTGGTCGCGGGTGCCGACGTGGACGAGAAGGCCGCCGACCTGCGTTCGCTCGCCCGGCCCGCGGACGACCCGGCCGCCGCCCGCGCCACGCTCGACGAGCTCGCGCCCGGCAGCGGCGACGTGGCCGTCTTCCTCCTGTCCGGCGGTACGACGGGACTGCCCAAGCTCATCACCCGCACCCACGACGACTACGAGTACAACGCCCGCCGCAGCGCCGAGGTCAGCGGCTTCGGCCGGGACACCGTCTACCTGGTGGCGTTGCCCGCCGGACACAACTTCCCGCTCGGCTGCCCCGGCATCCTGGGCACCCTCATGAACGGCGGGCGGGTCGTCCTGGCGGCCACCCCGGACCCCGGCAAGGTGCTGCCGCTGATGGCCGCCGAGGGCGTGACGGCCGCCGCCGCCGTGCCGGCCGTCGCGCAGCGCTGGATCGACGCCGTCGAGGCGGGCCGCCACCCGGCGCCCGAGTCGCTGCGGGTGCTGCAGGTCGGCGGCGCACGCCTCGCCCCCGAGGTGGCCCGCCGCGTGGAACCCATGCTCGGCTGCACGCTCCAGCAGGTGTTCGGCATGGCAGAAGGGCTGCTCAACTACACGCGCCTGGACGACCCCGACGACGTCAAGATCTACACGCAGGGGCGTCCCATGTGCCCCGACGACGAGATCCTCATCGTCGACGCGGCGGACGAGCCCGTGGCCCCGGGCGAGATGGGCGCCCTGCTGACCCGCGGCCCGTACACGCCGCGCGGTTACTACCGGGCCGAGGACCACAACGCCCGTTCCTTCACGCCGGACGGCTGGTACCGCACCGGCGACGTCGTACGGCTGCACCCCTCTGGCAACCTCGTCGTCGAGGGCCGCAGCAAGGACCTCATCAACCGTGGTGGCGAGAAGATCTCCGCGGAGGAGGTCGAGAACCTCATCTACCGCGTCCCAGGGGTCTCCCGTGTGGCCGCCGTCGCCAAACCCGACCCCGACCTGGGCGAGCGGGTGTGCGCCGTCGTCGTCCCCGAAGCCGGGCACCAGCTCACGCTGGAAGAGATCCGGCAGGCCCTGACCGGCATGGAGGTGGCTCGCTACAAACTCCCCGAACACCTCGTGCTCGTCGACGAGCTCCCGCTGACCAAGATCGGAAAGATCGACAAGAAGGCGCTGCGCGACATCGTCCAGTGAGGCGTCAGAGCGGCCTGTGTCGCTGATCACTCTTGGTGTGTGGATTTCTCCACAGATGATCCATTCCGCTCTCCGTAATGTCCGTGCTGCCGGACGAACCGGCAGCACCGATCAGGGGGAGAAACCCACATGCGTAAGACGCTCGCGATAGCGACCCTCGCCGGCTCGATCGCCGTCACCGGCCTCGCACTCGCCCCGGCCGCCCAGGCCGCCGCCACCCAGACGGCCACCGCGGCCACCCAGTCGGCCACCACCGCCGGCAACTGGGGCAAGTTCTTCTCGAGCGACCGCAAGGCCTACACCTTCGGCAACACCTTCAAGCAGGGCCACTACGTCTACACGAAGTGGTACGGGGTCGACAAGAAGGGCGGCAAGAAGGGCTGGGTCTGGTTCGAGTACTACCAGAACGGTGGCTGGCACAAGTTCAACCGCGCCTGGGACGGCAAGGTCGTGAGCAGTTGGAAGGGTAAGGGGATCAAGAAGATCTACACCTTCACCTGTTGGGCCGGCAAGTTCGACAACTGCGGCAAGAAGTACCGGATCTACTAAACCGCGCGCTTGAGGCCCGGCGACCCACCACCCGTCGCCGGACCTCTCCCTGCGGTCCCGCGCCTAAGATGCAGGCGTGTGAGCCATTCCTATCGCCCGATGGTCCCTCCCGAGCATGCGAAGCGCATCCGCGGCTGGCACGAGCGGGCCTATGAGGAGGCCAAAGCCGAAGGCGCCGGCGATCAGACGTTCGCCTACCTCGGCCGGACGCTGGTCGTCCCGCCCCAGGTGCAGCCGATCACGGGAATGTCGCACCTGCTGGGCGAGGCCGTCCTGGCGGACGTGCGTGCTGACGACCGCGTCCTGGACATGGGCACCGGGTGCGGGGTCAATGCCATCCTGGCCGCCTCGACGGCGACACGGGTCCTCGCCGTGGACATCAACCCCGTCGCCGTCGCGGCAGCCCGGCGCAACGCCGAGCTCAACGGCGTCGCCGACCGCGTCGAGGTCCGCCAGAGCGACGTGTTCACCGACGTCGACGGCCGATTCGATCTGATCGTCTTCGATCCGCCATTCCGCTGGTTCGCCCCGAGGGACCTGCTGGAGGCGGCCACCGCCGACCCGGACTACCGGGCCATGACCACCTTCTTCCACCAGGCCAGACGGCATCTCACCCCGACCGGCAGGATGCTGATCTTCTTCGGGACTTCCGGAGATCTGCCCTACCTGAGGCATCTGATCGATCAGGAGGGATTCACCGCGGAGGTCATCGCACAGGAAGAGCTGGTCAAGGACGGCTGGCCGGTCGGTTACTTCACCTTCCGCCTCACTTGAGGAGCAAAAAGAAGGGTACGGGCCCGCGCCCGTACCCTTCTCACGAACGGATCAGTGCGAGAATGCCTGGAACTCGGCCGCCCTGACCTGGTCCCGCTGCGCACTGGCCGTGGCGCAGTCCGTAGCGGAGTTCGGATCGTCATCCTGCTCGCCCGCGTACAGCGGGTTGCCCGTGCACTGCGTGCTGACCACGCGCAGCATCAGATGCGTGGCGGTCGCCGGCCGGACGTCGAACGACTTGAAGATCATGTCCGCGCCCCTGGGCCGCGGCAGCGTCGTGCGGAAGGCGTCCGCGGGGCTGGTGTAGATCTTCGTGTAGTTCGCCGGATCGGCGCAGCCCGAGCTGCAGGCCAGCACCTCGAAGGCCCGCAGGGAGGAGAAACGGTTCTGGCCGCCGGGGTCGGCGGCGTCACCGGTGTTGGGGCGGAGCATCGCGCTCACCTGCACCCGGCGGATCGGGACGGGCGCCTCGCCCGCCAGGTCCACGACCACCGACTTGCCGGCCGGCGCCCCGGTGAGCGAGGCCCAGTTCGTGGCCTCCGTCTCGTCGATCAGCTTGGGCTGGTTGACGCCGTCGCCCGAGGCCGCGGCGCCGCTCGCCGCCGATGCATGGTTGCGGGGCAGCGCCAGTGGCAGCGGCAGCTTCACTCCGGGGAGCACCGCGAACTTCAGCCGGCGGTGGCCGAAGCCGTTGCCCGCGACCACGAAGTCGTAGACGCCGGGCGTCATCTCGACCGTGTCGGCGAGCGGGGTGGCCGGGTCGGTGTCGGCGACCGGGACCACACGGCCCTCGTAGTCGCCGACATACAGCCGCAGTGCCGCGTCTTTGGCTTCGCCCAGAGGCTTGAGCTGCAGCGAGCCGTTCTTGCCCACCGGGTTGACGAAGCTCGGCGTCGGGTCGGCGTCGTTCGCGCCCGTGCTGGCCGCGCCCTTGCCCAGGCCGTGCTCGGCGAACGCGCGCCACATGATGTCCTGGTTCTTGCCGCCGAAGCGCATCGCGTCGGCCGCGAGGAACGCATCACGGTGGTCGACGTAGCTGACCGCGCCCGAGGCCATCAGCAGCAGGGCGTCGAACGACAGCTGCGCCCAGCGCCGGTTGCCCGGGCACCGCTCGACGGGTGTCGTGCCGTCCGCGCACGAGCGCTGCTGCTTCGACGTGCCGTCGCCGTAGCGCTTGACGAAGGCCGCGCGCACGTCGAACTGCGTGGCCGACCAGATCTCGCCGTCGGCGTGGACCTGCTGGCCGACGATGTCGTAGGCGACGTCGCTGTAGTTGAGCGGCGACTTCGACATGTCGTAGTTCCTGATGCCGCGGACCTTGTCGCCTGTCACGTAGCCGCCGGTGACGTACGGCGTCGCGCCTGAGGGCCGGAAGCCGTACTCGAAGAGGTACTCCATCGCGAACAGGTCAGAGGTGCTCTCGTTCATGGCGCCGGCCTGCGCGCCGCTCCACCCGGCGGCCGGGCCGCCGATCATGCGGCCGGAGATCGCGTGGGTGTATTCGTGGGCGATGACCGACATGTCGTAGTCGCCGTCCACGCACGGCGCGTAGAAGGCGCCGGCGATCGGCTGCCACAGGTACATGTTGGTGATCGGCGCGACGCCGTCAGGGCCGGTGATCTGGTTGGCGTTGTCGCGTACCGACAGCACCCGTGCGCCTGCCTGGGCGTTGCCCTGCTCGGGGTCGTTGCCGAGCGCGCCCCTGTCGCCGTTGTCGGCCTGCATGTTCCAGGCGGTCTCGGTGAAGCCGAGCCGGTACGACCAGTCGTGCATGCGGTTGTGCATGCCGTTCAGGTTGGCGATCGCGGCCTCGAGGTCGTTCTCGCCTTCCTGGTCCAGCACCGCGGGGTTGCACTTGGCCTCGTACCAGGTGTTGCGCCACGGGAAGGCGTAGTTCCTGCTCGGCGTGATCACGTTCGGGCGGGTGCCGACGGTGAACGGGTCGCCACTGGCCCGGTTCTCGAATGTCCTGGCCGCGTTGCCGAGGCTGGTGTTCGTCGGCTCGCCGGTGACGTGGTCGACGTCCCAGGCCTTGCCGGTGGCCGGGTCGCCGCCGCTCACGTAGTCACAGCCGGTGCCCGGCTGGTAGCACCAGGTCTGGCGGGTGTCCGTGGAGGAGTAGTCGTCGCGGGGGTTCGCCGGGAACACCTCCCAGTGCGGGTTGTCCGGGTCTTGGTGGTGATCGACCAGGTTCTCCCGTACCAGGATGGCGCCGTTGACCGCGTCCACATGCGTCGTGTACGCCGCCGCCTCGCCGTCCCCGCCGCCGATCAGCACGACCTGGTACGCGTTGTGCACCCCATCGGGCGCGGGCACCGCCACCGGGGTCGCCTGCTTGGTGGCCGCCGTGGCCAGGTCGATGCCGCCGTCCCTGGCCGCGATCTCCATCGCCTGCTGCGCGCTGATCGCGGCGGCCGGGGGCGCCTGGGTGGCACGCGACAGCGTGGAGGTGACGTGCCTGACCGTGCCGTCGACGACGCCGATCGCGACGAGCCCGTCCACCCCGGCGGGCAGGTCACCGAACCGTTGCCGCAGCAGCACGGCGTGGCCTGCGCCGATGGGGTTGACCGCGACCCGCTCCAGCGCGTCGACGGCCTCGGCCGGCAGGCCGAAGATGCTCTGGTTGTTCTTGAGGTAGCCGCGTGCGGCCTGCTCGGGGTCGGAACCGAGGCCCTCGGCCAGGGGTTCGGAGCTGACGACGGCGGCCGGGGTGCCGAGAGCGTTCCAGCGAATCTCGGCGGCGGGGCCCGCCCTGCGGGCGTTGGCGGGCGGCGCCACTCGGCCCTGCCGGTTGTCCACGTCCGGCTTGCCATGCTCCTCGGCTTGGAAGTCGTGGACGATGTTCGATTGCCCGTTGCCGGGTTCTCCTTGGGCGGCACCGGTGGGTGCCAGTGCCGATGCGGCTAACGCGACGGCGATGAGGGTGCTGCTACGTAACCAGGACTTTGACGACACGGTCGGTTCCCTCCATGCGTGTCCGGAGGTGCGCGGATCACGCGCACTCGCAAGAGGTAACACCGCATTGACCCGGTGACAAGATCTATGTTCGGGAGGGCGAGCGGCGCCCCGGCGGACGATGGCCCGCCCTCCCGGCTTCACTTACTGCCTGACGTCCAGCCACACAAGGCGGTGGTCGGAGCTGGGGAAGGGGAAGACGCCGGTGAGACGGGACAGCGGGTCGCTGGACACCGGCCAGAAGACGCCGCCGCCCGCCACCCTCAGCCGCTTGGACGGCAGCACGTAGTCGGCGCGCAGGTTGCCGGGCGCGGTGTCGGCGAAGTCGGCGGTGTCGTACTTGGGGTCGCCCTTGTGGGTGGCGTTCGCGCCGCCCTGCAGCGCGGCGGCCTCCGTCGCGCCCGCGCTCGACGGCGCGAACCCGCTGTCGATCTTCGGGTGGTCGAGGAGCTGGTGGATGGCGCTCTGGTAGCTGTCGCCGTCGCTGGGGTCGGCGTTCTGGTCGCCGGCGATCACGAACGGCTCGCCGGCCGGCAGTCCGCCGCGCCGGCCGCGGTCGTCGTAGATGTAGCCGCCGCGGCCCGGGTTCGTGTAGTCGGCCCAGAGCCTGATCTCGTCGTGGTTGCGGCGGCCGTTGCGGTCCTCCGCGCCGTCGAACGTGGGCGGCGTCGGGTGGCTGACCAGGAAGTGCACCGTACGATGCCCAACGCGGACCGGCACGTCCCAGTGGCTCTTGGAGGACAGGCGGAACACCTTGAGCTCGTCCGGCGAGTACCAGTCGGCGGGCTCCGGCGTGGCCGGGTCGTCGGGCAGGACGGCGCCGGGCATGTCCTTCCACAGGAACTTCTGGAAGGTGCGGATCCCGCGCACGTCGATCGGGTACTTCGAGTAGACCGCCATGCCGTACTGACCGGGGAAGACCCCGAAGCCGAACGCGTCGTCGCCGTAGCCGGGCGCGCCGGGCGTGGTGACGACGGACCCGTTGTTGTTCAGGTCGAACCCGGAGGCGATGCCGGTGTTGCTGGGGGCCGTGTAGCGGTACCGATAGGTGATCGGTTGCGCGCCGCCCTGGCCCACCGACAGGTAGTTGTCGTGGAAGAGGCGCAGGGCCGTGCCGTTGGCGTCGTAGTCGAACTCGTTGATGAGCAGGACGTCGGGGCGGGCCCGCTGGATGCTCTCGGCGATGACCTTCGCCTGCGTGTTGTCCGGCGTGGACAGGTCGCTGACGAGCTGGCCTTCGACGTTGCGATTGAGCGAGGCGTTGAAGGTGGCGAACCGGGTGGCGCGGCTCGCGGCCTCGGCCGCGCCCGGCGCCAAGGGCAGGAGCGCTGCCGCGGCTGCGGCGACGGACAGGACTCGACGGAATATCACGATCTTTCACCTCGCTGAGGGGCTGGCCCGGTGGACCGGATCATGGCATCTCCCAGGAGGCCGCGCCAGTACGCGAAGATATGCTTTCACTGTCAGCCAGGAGTAAGACATGCCGACGTTCCCTCAGGGAAAACCGCGGCCGCGCCTCACCGGGTCGCAGGGGGGTGAGCCGAAATATCAGGCCATCTACCGTGATCTGCTCGCCCAGATCGACGGTGGCGCGTTCGCGCCCGGCGAGCCGCTGCCCGCGCAGCGGGAGCTGAGCGACTACTACGGGGTCAGCCTCATGACCGTGCGGCAGGCGTTGCAGCGGCTGAGCGCGGAAGGGCGCATCGAGCAGCGGCAGGGGCTCGGCACGTTCGTGGCGGGGAACGTGATCCCGTACCAGATGAACAGCTTGGGCAGTCTCGCCGAGGATCTCGCCGGGCAGGGAATCGATCTGCGGACGGTGCTGCTCGGCACGCTCCGCGCTCTGCCGCCGGCGGCGGTGCGGGCGGAGCTGGGGCTGAGCTCGGACGCCGAGGTCACGGTCATCGAACGGCTGCGGGTCGTGGACGGCACCCCCGTGATCCACCAGCTGTCCTACACGCCGCTCGACCTGGGCGGGGATCCCGCGGACGGCGAGCTGGAGCGCACGCCGCTCTACCGGCTGATCGAGGAGCGGTGCGGGGTGTCGCCGGCGTGGGCCACCGAGGCGATCAGGCCGGTCGTGTTGTCGGAGGAGGAGGCTGCGCTGTTGCGGCGGCCGGTGGGCGATGCGGCGCTCATGAGCACGCGGGTCACGTATGACGCGGAGGACCGGGCGGTGCTGGCGGATCGGGCGGTCATGTGCGCCGCCCAGATCGTGTTCACCACCCGGCGCCAGGTGCGGGAACCGGCCGTCTCGCTACACCTCGACGCCTGAGGCCCACCGTTTCATACGGCCCCGACGCCTGTGGCCCATCCGTTCACTGGGCCCGGACGCCTGCGGCCCACCAGTTCACTCGGCCCAACGCCTGCGGCCCACCCGTTCACTCGGACCCAACGCCTGCGGCCATTCGCACGCCGGCCGCGAGGTCCCGTGCCACCGCCTCGACCGCGGCCAGGCCCGACGCCCGGTCCGGGGCGTCCATGAGCGCGCGAACGAACGCCGAGCCGACGATCACGCCGTCGGCGAAGCCCGCGATCTCGGCGGCCTGCGCGCCGGTGCCCACGCCGAGCCCGACGCACACGGGCAGGTCGGTGACCTCCTTGACCCGCGCGACCAGGTCCTTCGCCGTCGTGCTCACCAGGTCCCGCTCGCCGGTCACCCCCATGAGCGACGCCGCGTACAGGAAGCCGCGCGAGGACCGGGCGGCCAGGGCCAGCCGCTCCGGCGTGGAGGTCGGGGCCACCAGGTGCACGCGATCGAGCCCGTACAGGTCGGCCGCCGCGTGCCAGCCGGCCGCCTCGTCGGGGATCAGGTCCGGTGTGATCATCCCGGCGCCGCCCGCGGCGGCCAGGTCCGCCGCGAACCGCGCGACTCCGTAGCGGTCGACGAGCGTCCAGTACGTCATGACCAGCGCCGGCGCGTCGACCTCCCGGACGGCGGTGAACGCGTCCGCTGGGGTGACGCCGCCGGCGAGCGCCGCCTCGGTGGCCCGCTGGATGAGCGGGCCGTCCATGAGCGGATCCGAGTACGGCAGGCCCACCTCCACGACGTCCACGCCACCGGCCACCATGGCCCGCATCGCCGCCACCGACGTGGCGACGTCGGGAAAGCCGACCGGCAGGTACCCGATGAGCGCGGCCCGCCCCTCGCTCTTGGCTCTTTCGATGGTCGTCCGGGCGCTCATTCGGCGCTCCCCTCCAGGCCACGGACGCCCGCCGGCCCGTCGGCCTCCTCCAGCAGGCCGAAGTAGCGGGCCGCCGTGTCCACGTCCTTGTCGCCGCGACCGGACAGGTTGACGAGCACGATCCCGTCCGGCCCCAGCCGCCTGCCCTCCCGGATGGCGCCGGCCAGCGCGTGCGCGCTCTCGATGGCCGGGATGATCCCCTCAGTACGGCACAGCAGCGCGAACGCCTCCATGGCCTCCGCGTCCGGCACCGACGCGTACCGCGCCCGGCCGATGTCGTGCAGCCAGGCGTGTTGCGGCCCGACCCCCGGATAGTCGAGCCCGGCCGAGATCGAGTGGCTCTCCATGGTCTGCCCGTGGGCGTCCTGCAGCACGAACGTACGGGTCCCGTGCAGGATGCCCAGCGCGCCACCGCACACCGACGCCGCGTGCCTGCCGGTCTCGACCCCGTCGCCCCCGGCCTCCAGCCCCACCAACTCCACATCCGGGTCGTCAAGGAAAGCATGGAAGATCCCGATCGCGTTCGAGCCTCCCCCGACGCAGGCGCACACGACATCGGGCAGCCGCCCGGCCAGCCCCAGCACCTGTCGCCGCGCCTCCACCCCGATGACCTGCTGGAGCTCGCGCACCAGCGTCGGGAACGGATGCGGTCCGGAGGCCGACCCGATCAGGTAGTGGGTGTTCTCGACGTTGGTCACCCAGTCGCGCATGGCCTCGTTCATGGCGTCCTTGAGCGTGCGCGAGCCCGACGTCACGGGGATCACCTCGGCGCCGAGCAGCCGCATCCTGACCACGTTGAGCGCCTGTCGCCGCATGTCGACCTCGCCCATGTAGACCACGGCGTCCAGGCCGAGCAGCGCGGCCGCGGTGGCGGTGGCCACACCGTGCTGGCCCGCGCCCGTCTCGGCGATGACGCGGGTCTTGCCCATGCGCAGGGTGAGCAGCGCCTGGCCCACCGCGTTGTTGATCTTGTGGGCTCCGGTGTGGTTGAGGTCCTCGCGCTTGAGCAGGATGCGCGCGCCGCCGGCGTGCCGCGCGAAGCGCGGAGCCTCGGTGATCAGGCTCGGCCGGCCCACATACGTGTGGTGCAGCTCGTTGAGCCGCCCCATGAACTCCGGATCCGCCAGCGCGTCCCGGTAAGCGGCATCCAGCTCGTCCAGGGCGGCCACCAGCGCTTCCGGAATGAACCGGCCGCCGAACTTCCCGAAATACGGCCCGGTCCGCCCGGTGAGCGGTGTCCGCACGGCCTGTCCGTGCATCCTCGACTCCCCTCTTTGTTGAGTTCTAGTCTTCTAGAACACTACTTTGAGGCTAGCGGTGCGAACTCCGGTGCGTCAACGGTGGCCGCCCGTGGGCGGCCACCGTCAGGTGCTACGACAACGCCCTCTCCCCCAGCACCGCGGCCGCCTGCGGGGCGACCCGGTCCGCCCAGGCCGTCAGGATCTCCTCGAGGTGTGGAATCTGTGCTTCGAGCACCGCCAGCCCGGGAGTGGGCACGGTCGCGCCCAGTTCCACCAGCAGCGGCCGCAGGTGCACTTCGACGGCCAGCGCATGCTTGGCATCCCCCATGACCAGCAGCGGCAGCGCCGCCTTGCCGGCCAGCGCGTCCGGCGGCAGGCGGTCGAGGAAGGACTTGAGCAGCCCGGTGTAGGTGCCCTTGTACGTGGGGCTGGCCACTACGAGCACGCTCGACTCGGCCACCAGCTCCAGCGCCACCTCCACCCCGGGGGACGCGCCGGGGGAGAGCAGATGCGGGCCGAGCGCGGACAGGTCCACTACCTCGTGGGGCCCGGCCGTTCCGATCCGCGTCGAGACCGCCTCCGCGGCCGCGACGGCGACGGCCCGCGTCCTGGAGCCCTCACGGGGGTTGCCGACCAGCGTGACGATGCTCATCCGGCCACCGCCAGCCGCGCGGCGTACTGGGAGGCGGGCCGGCCCAGGCCGTAGTTGTCGCGGAGCGTGCGGCCCTCGTACTCGTGCCTGAACAGTCCTCTCGCGCGTAGCTCCGGCACCACGTGGTCGACGAAGTCGGCCAGGCCGCCGGGCAGGATCGGCGGCATGATGTTGAACCCGTCGGCCGCGCCGTTGAAGAACCACTCCTGGATCTGGTCGGCGATCTGTTCGGGGGTGCCGGCGACGACGCGGTGGCCGCGCCCGCCGGCCAGGCGGCCGAGAAGCTGCCGGACTGTGAGGCGTTCGCGCCTGGCCAGGTCCACCACCAGCTTGCGACGGCTCTGGGCGCCCTCCGTCTCGACGGGCACGTCGGGCAGCGGCTGGTCCAGGGCGTCCTCGGTCAGGTCGATGCCGGTCATGTGGGAGAGCTGAGCCAGCCCGTACGCGGGGATGATGAGGTCCTCCAGCTCCTTCTCCAGCCGCAGCGCCTCCCGCTCGGTCGAGCCGATGATCGGCGAGATCCCCGGCAGGACCAGCAGCTCGTCGGGCCGGCGGCCGTATGCCGCGAGGCGCCCCTTCAGGTCGGCATAGAACGCCTGCCCCTCGGCGAGCGTCTGCTGCGCGGTGAAGACGGCCTCGGCGTAACGGGCGGCGAACTCCTTGCCGTCCTCTGACGATCCGGCCTGGACCAGGAGCGGGTGGCCCTGGGGCGAGCGGGAGGTGTTGAGGGGACCGCGCACCGCGAAGTGCTCGCCCGCGTGCTCGATCGCGTGGATCTTGCCGGTGTCGGCGTACTGGCCGCCGACGCGGTCGCCCAGGATCGCGTCGTCCTCCCAGCTGTCCCACAACTTGCGCACGACCTCCAGGAACTCCGTCGCCCTGGCGTAGCGGGCGGCGTGCGCCGGCCGCTCGACGCCGAAGTTGCGGGCTTCGGCCTCGCCGGCCGAGGTGACGATGTTCCAGCCGGCCCGGCCGCCGCTGATGTGGTCGAGCGAGGCGAACTTGCGTGCCACGTGGAAGGGCTCGTTGTACGTCGTCGACACAGTGGCGATGAGGCCGATGTGGTCGGTGACCGCGGCCAGGGCCGACAGCAACGTCAGCGGCTCCAGGCCGCCGAGCGCGTTGTGGGCGACGTTGCCGTGCAGGGCCACGCCGTCGGCGAGGAAGACAGAGTCGAGCTTGCCGCGCTCGGCGATCCTGGCCAGCTCCTGGTAGTGGCGGACGTCGGTGAGGCGGGCAGGCTCGGTGCGCGGATGCCGCCAGGCCGCCTCGTGGTGGCCCACGCCCATGAGGAAGGCGTTGAGGTGGAGCTTTCTCGTCACGTTGTCCTCCAGGTGGAGAAGCGGCGCTCGACGGCGACCAGCAGCAGGTTGAACAGCAGGCCGAGCACGGAGATCGTGATGATGCCGGCGTACATGTCGGGGATGCGGAAACTGGACTGGGTGTCCAGGATGAGGTAGCCGAGCCCGGCCTTGGCGCCGACCATCTCGGCGAACAGCAGCACGAGGATCGAGTACGCGCCCGCCAGCCGCACGCCGGTGAAGATCGTGGGCACGGCGGCGGGCAGGATCACCTTCTGGAACAGGCGGACCGGGCCGAGGCCCATGGACCTGGCCGACTTGATGAGCAGGGGCTCGACGGTCTTCACGCCGCTGATGGTGTTGAGCAGGATCGGCCACGAGCACGCGTACAGGACGAAGACGATCTTCGTGGTCTCGCCGATGCCGAGGATCAGCGTGAACACCGGCAGCAGCGCCACCGCCGAGGTGTTGCGGAAGAGCTCGAGCAGCGGGGTCAGGAAGTCGGCGATCGGCCGATACCAGCCGATCAGCAGGCCGAGCGGGATGGCCAGCACGATCGCCAGGCCGAAGCCGGCCAGCGAGCGGGCCAGGGAGGCCTGCAGGTGCTCGGGGAGTTGCCCGCTGATCAGGAGGTCGTACCAGGCGACCAGGTTCTCGGAGAGCGGGGGGACGAAGACGCGGTCCAGGACGCCGAGCCTGGGCAGGATCTCCCAGGCGGCCAGGAGGAGCAGGATGGCCGTCGAGTTCACGGTGCCGCGTCTGACCGCGCGCCGGAGCGTTCCCCTGACCCGCTCCGGGCGGGCCTTCGCCACGCCCGACGGGGCAGGCGGCGGCGACGCGGTGTCCGGCCCGGGACCGGCGTCCGCAGGTGCGTCGTCCTCGTGGACGTCGTCAGGTGCTTCGTCGTGGGGTGCTGGGTCTTCGAGTGCTTCGTCGTCTGGGAGGTCGTACCAATGGAGCTCGCCGGGCGGCGTGTCCTGCCGGGTGTCAGCCATGGGAGATCGCCACCTCGCGCTCCTGGACCTGCGCCGCCGCCACCTCGTCACGCAGCAGCTTCCACACGTGGTGCCGGTACTCGCCGAAGACCGGATCGGCCCGCAGGTCGCCCTCGCGCGAGTCGAACGCGATCTCGACGACCTCCTTGATCCGGCCGGGCCTTGAGGTCATCACCGCGACCCGCTCCCCCAGGTAGACGGCCTCGTCGATGCCGTGTGTGATGAAGATGACCGTCTTGCCGGTGTGCTGCCAGACGCGCAGCAGCTCCTCCTGCAGGGACTCGCGGGTCTGCGCGTCCAGCGCGGCGAACGGCTCGTCCATCAGCAGCACGTCCGGGTCGAAGGCGAGGCTGCGGGCGATGGCCACCCGCTGCCGCATGCCGCCGGACAACTCGTGCGGGTAGCGGTCCTCGAACCCGGCCAGGCCGACGAGCGCGAGGTGCTCGCGTGCCCGCCGGGTCCGCTCCTTCCGCGGCACGGCCTTGGCCTCCAGCCCGAACTCGACATTGGCCTGGGCGGTGCGCCAGGGGAACAGGGCGTACTGCTGGAAGACGATCCCCCGGTCGAGCCCGGGGCCCGTGACGGGGGTGCCGTCGATGACGATCTCGCCTGCCGTCGGCGGCGTCAGACCGGCGATCAGGTCGAGGAGTGTGGACTTGCCGCAGCCGCTGGGGCCCACGAGCGTGAGGAACTCTCCCTCGCGTACGTCGAGGTCCACGCCGGACAGCGCGGTGAACGGCTCGCCGCCGTCCCTGACGGGGAAGGTCTTGGTGACGTTGCTGATGCCGATCTTGCTCATGATCCGCTCCCGCCGGCGTAGGGGTTGAACGTGTTGGTGTAGAGGTCGGCTGCCTTGACCTGGCCGGACTTGATCTCGCCTTCGCGTTCCAGCCAGTCGATCCAGGTCTGGAACTCCTTCTCCGCGATGACGCCGCCCTTGCCGGCGATGCCGGTGCTCTTCCAGAACCGGACGGTGTCGGCGCTCTCGTTGCGGCCGCGCTTGGCGATGATCTGCTCGAACTTGGCGATGACCTCCTCGCGGGAGTGGGTCTGCGCCCATTCGATGGCCTTGGCGAAGCCGGTCACGAAGGTCTTGGTGGTAGTCGGGTTCTCGGCGATGAAGTCCTCGCGCAGGACGACGGCTCCGGCGGTGAACGGGCCCAGCAGGTCCACGTCGGTGAACAGCGACCGCAGCCCGCCGCGCTCGAGCGCCTTGTCCTTGAGCACGCCGCCCAACGTGCCGATGTCGAGCTGACCCTGCCGGATGGCCTGCTCGGTGTTGACCGGCGGGATCACCACGAGCTGGACCTGCTTGATCTCATCGGGCGTCAGCCCTTCGCGCCTGAGGTACTCCTTGATGACGGCCTCGTGGTGCGCGCCGAGCGTGTTGACGCCGATCTTTTTGCCGATGAGATCGCGGGCGGTCTTGATAGGGCTGTTCTCGTTGACGTAGTAGCCGTTGAAGGTCTCCTTGTCGGAGCCGTAGTAGCCGATCACCGCCTTGATCGGGGCCTTGGCCGCCTTGAGCTTGATGACGGCGCCGTCGAAGGCGCCGCCGAAGTCGGTCTGCCCGGTGGCCGCGGACTGGATGTCCTGCGGTCCTGAGGTGGTGTTGCCCACCCACTTCAGCTTGACGTCGCCGAGAAAGCCGAGCTCCTCGGCCAGCTCGGGGTAGGTGACGGCGCCGGCGCTGCCCTGGTAGCGCAGCACCTTCACTTCTGAGTCCGCGGATTTCGCCTCGGCGCCGCCGCACCCGGCCAGGAGGGCGGGGAGCAGCGCGGCCATGAGGGCATGTTTGAGCTTGATCACGTTGGGTTCCTCTGGGGAGGGAAAAGAGGTCTGCCTGCGATGCGTGATCAGCGACACTGCGCGCTGGCGACGTGGCCGAAGTCCACGTGCGGGCGGGTTGTCAGGTAAAGGCCCCTCATGCCTACGAAGCTACGGATCTCCAGGCATAAAGTCAACATTTCCTACATGACATACATGGAAATCGCTCGTCGCTAAGCTCGGGCCGTACCGAACTATGGAGGGCCGATGATCTTCATTACCGCCAAGTTCCGCATCCTGCCCGAGCACGCCGACCGCTGGCCGGAGATCGCCGCCGAGTTCACCGAGGCGACCCGGGCCGAGCCCGGCTGCCTGTGGTTCGACTGGTCGCGGAGCCTTGACGATCCGAACGAGTACGTCCTGGTGGAGGCGTTCCGCGACGACACGGCCGGGGCCGCGCACGTGCAGTCGGATCACTTCAAGCAGGCCCAGCGCACCCTGCCGGACTACCTGGCCGAGACGCCGCGCATCGTCAACGCCGCGGTCCCGCAGGACGACTGGTCAGAGCTGGGCGAGCTGGCCGTGCCCCCGCGGGGTTAGTCCACGCGGACGTTGCCGTAGGCGAACAGGCTGATCGGGCCGGGGCCCGCGGGCACCGGCTCTTCGGCGGTGACGGCCAGGGCGAGGGTGTTCAGGCCGTGCTCGTTCAGGAGCCCAGCCGGGAGCGTGAAGTCGCGTTGCGGGCCGATGTCGCCGCCGTATTGGCCGACGTTCCAGCCGTTGAGGAAGATCAGCACGCGGTACGCCGGTGACGGGTCGCCGCCGAAGCGGAGTCCGATCGGGACGTCGTGGCCTTTGGGCAGGTCGAGCTTGAACGACGTCCGGTACCAGGTGACTCCGGGCGTCAGGGGTGCGGTGGCCGGGTCGGCGTTCTTCCAGGATGTATCGGGATGTGCCGGCAGGTGCCAGCCGGTGCGCTCGCCGTAGAGGCCGCCGTTGTTGAGCCCGCCGCGGATCTTGTCGACCCCGGCTGCGCCCTGGATGCGCCAGGTGACGGGGGTGCCGCCGACGGAGGCGCCGATCAGGCCGCGGGGTTGCTTGAAGCGGAGGTCGTCGGCGATCCAGTCGTCGTTGTGCCCCATGTTGGCGACGAGGACGGCGATCACATTGTCGGTGCCCGGCTTCAGCATGCCTGACGGGATGGCGAAGTGGCCTGGGCCCGGGTCGGGATTGGGCGGGGTCCACTGGTCGCCGGAGTCCGCCTGCACGCCGCCGGCGGCCGAGCCGAGATACCGGCCATTGAGCCAGACCAGGTAGTTGCCACGCAGGCCGGTGATCGCGTTCAGGTCGATCGTGGTCTCGGCGCCGGTGGCGGTGAAGTGGCCGCGGTACCAGACGTTGCCGTAGTGGTAGCCGTAGTCGTCGGCGTACAGGACGGGCAGGGTCTTGGGCGGGTGCGGGTTGGTGGTCGCGGTGTGGTCGGCGAGGGTCCAGCGGGAGTCGTCGAACCTGGGCTGGGCCTCAGGGGCCTCGGGGCGGGCGCGCCAGGAGGTCAGCTCGGGCAGCGGGGCCGGTTCGGGGGCGCGGGTTGAGCCGAGCAGCGAGCCGCTCGGCGTGCGGTTCACGCGGACGTCGTGCGTGCCTATCCGCAGGCGGCGGGCCGCGGGCGGCGCGAACACCTCCACCTCCCCCGCCCCGGCGCGGGCCGCCAGGCTCGTGGCGCCCCCGGTTGCCATGGGCGTGGCGTCCCCTGCCACGTCGGCCACCAGGCGCGCGGTGTCACCGCTCACGGACGCCGAGCGCACGAGCTCCGTGCCGCGCACCAGCACAGGGCCCGAAGCCGTGTCCGCCCGCCAGAACCTCGCCGCCTCCTCATCCGTGCCGATCAGGAGCATCAGCGGCCGCCGTCCGCCTCCCGTGACCAGCACCCTGGCCAGCCCTTCGTGGCTGTAGTCGAGCCGCAAGTCGCCCCCCGAGTAGGAGCTGGTCACGCGGCCGTCGAGCACCGTGACCCGCGGCTCGGAGCCGTACCGCAGGACGGTGGCGCCAGGCGAGCCCGCCGTACCGTAGAGGACGGCGACGTCGCGGCCATCGATGGCGGCGTGCGTCATGATCTCGGAGGTGGACAGGGTCAGGCGCTGGCCGCCGAGGTCGTACCCGGCGACGAGGACGTGCGCGTCGCGCCCCTTGACCTGCACGGGCACCCGGTGTCCCGCCCAGTCGAGGGTGGCGGCGTCCGTGCTCGTCGCGGCCCGGTCGGTGTGCTTGACCAGGACGAACTGGGTGCCGGTGTCCGGGTTGGCGCGCGCCACCGTGGTCAGAGCCGGGTTGTCGGATGGGGGCGGCGTGGCGACCGGATCGGTCTTGGCCAGCGGTGCGACGGCCTGCAGGAAGTAGCCCTGGCGCTTGAACTCGTCGTACTTGGGAGTGAGCCGCCTGGCCTCGGTGATCGGGGCGCCGTAGTCGTAGGAGGTGTAGACGTCGTTGGGCTGGGCGAGCCAGCCCCAGTTCGTGCCTCCGTATCCCATGTAGTACGAGAACATCGTCGCCCCGGTCGTCACCAGGTTGTTCTTGTAGAAGTACTTCATGAAGGCCGGCCCAGTGAGCTCGCGGCACTTGTCGTAGCCGGCGTTGCCCACGTCGATGGCGCCGGCCTGGTATTCGGCGGCGAACACGGGGATGTCGTCGCGCAGCCGCTCGGTCAGCCCCTCGCCCCACGGCCCCCACAGCCCCGGATTGGCGCACTCGAAGGACTGCGGGTAGTCGTCGATGCCCGGGATCTGCACGGCGCCGGGCCCGGTCGCCCAGGTCGAACTCCAGCTGCCACCGTCGCAGCAGTCATTGGTCGTGATGGGCACGTCGATGCCGTCGGCCCGGGCCTGGTCCTGGATGTCCTGCATGTAGGCGGCATCGGTGTTGACCTGGTACTCGTTCTCGGCGTTGTAGAGGACCACCGGCCCGCCGTCGGTCACCTGGTGCCTGGCGATGATCGGGTTGATCCGGTGCAGCCACTCCCGGTAGGCGGTCTGATATCCCGCCTCACTGCTGCGGGCGCGCCCCGGCACGGTCTTCACCCAGGCAGGCAGGCCGCCGCCGCTGCTCTCGGCGTTGATGTACGGCCCCGGCCGGGCGATCACGTACAGCCCGGCCTCGGAGGCGGTACGCAGCAGCCGGTCCACGTCACGCACGCCGGTGAAGTCGTACACGCCGGACTTCGGCGAGTGGTAGGCCCACGAGAAGTAGAGCGAGACGGCGTTGAACCCGGCCGCCTTGAACTTCTCCAGCACATCCCGCCACAACCCCGGGCTGGGCAGCCGGAAGTAGTGGAACTCGGCCGCCTGCAACACGACCCGGCGACCGTCCACCATGAGCGAGTACCGGTCGTAGGTGACCTCGCGCGCAGCCGCGGCCCGGGTGGGCACGACGAGGGTGGCGCAGGTCAGCAGCATGGCCAGGAGCACCAAAAGGGTCCGCCTCATGCCATTTAATTTGGCGATCAGACAAACAAAAGTCAACGGCCTACAGAGTGATCCGCCAGGCCTGCCCGAGGGTCTGGTTTACCCGACTGGCCCACTAGGTCCGACATTTCCCGCTATGGTGCCAAGATCCCCCAAGTCGTCACAGGAGTCCCATGTCGCACGTCGAACCCCTCCGGGAAGGCGACCCCACTGCCGTGGGGCCCTACCGGCTGCAGGGGCGTCTGGGCGCGGGCGGCCAAGGGGTGGTCTACCTGAGCCAGGGGCCCGACGGAAGGCCCGTCGCGGTCAAAGTGCTCCGCGAGGGACTCGCCAACGAGCGCTTCGCCAAGGAGATCGACGCGGCGCGCCGGGTGGAGCCGTTCTGCATCGCCCAGGTGCTCGACGCCTCGCTGAGCGGCCGGCCGTACATCGTGACCGAGTACGTCGAGGGTCCCTCACTCCAGGAGGCCGGGCGCCACGTCGGCGCTGACCTGCAGCGGCTCGCGGTGGCGACTGCGACGGCGCTGGCGGCCATTCATCAGGCCGGCATCGTGCATCGCGACTTCAAGCCTGCCAACGTACTGCTCGGACAGGGCGGGCCCAGGGTGATCGACTTCGGGATCGCCCGGTCCGTGGAAGCGGGGCTGACGGCTACCAGCAGCATCGTGGGGACGCCTGCATACATGGCGCCGGAGCAGCTCGCCGGCGAGCGGATCGGGCCGGCCGTCGACGTGTTCGCGTGGGCATCGGTGATCGTGTTCGCCGCCACCGGTACGCCCCCGTTCGGTGAGGACTCGCTGCCCGCGGTGATCAATCGGATCCTGCACAACGAGCCGCAGCTCGGCGACCTGCCGCAACCGTTGCGCGGGATCGTGCTGAGGTGCCTGGCCAAGGATCCGGCGCGGCGGCCGGCCATGCGCGACGTGTTGCTGCAGCTTCTGGGGGGACAGACCCTCGGGCCTCCGGACGGTGCCGATGGCCGCGGTCCGTCCACTGTTCCCGGGCG
Source organism: Nonomuraea sp. 3N208 (assembly GCF_052245935.1). NCBI lineage: Bacteria > Bacillati > Actinomycetota > Actinomycetes > Streptosporangiales > Streptosporangiaceae > Nonomuraea > Nonomuraea sp. 3N208. The sequence goes on from NZ_JBQQBR010000007.1 coordinate 94,988, forward strand.
GCGTCGGCGCGGGAGCAGGACGGCGCTCGTCGCAGGGGTCTCCAGCGTGGGGACGCTGGCGGTCGCGGCCGTCCTCGCCTGGGGGGTCACAAGCGTCTGGGAGCCGCGACCGAGTACGCAGCCGCTGGCGTTCACCACTTCCGCGACGCCGACACCGGCGAAAACGCGCCAGAGCCCGAAAAGGACCAAACGTCCTTCCACCCCGAAACCAGCGACCACCACGAAGCCGACCGTGACGCGGACGACGAAGCCGACGCAGCCCGCTCCCCGGCCGGCGACCTCATCGGCGAAACCCCGATCGGGCAGCGGCTCCTTCCGGATCGTCTGGGTGCGGGTCATTGGCCCCAGGCATGCCGACACCCCTGACTGCGTGTTCGGCCAAGGCAACATCTCCGGCCTGGTGGAGGGGACCAAGCTGGCCACCACGTTCCGCTACGAATGGGTCCTGGACGGGCGGGTGGTGCAGCGCTCCGAGTCCGTCATCGCCGACACCTACACTCGGCAGGTCACTGGCCCGCTCGTGGAGTCGGACGGTCCTCACCGGATCATCCTCCGCCTCACCTCGCCCCAAGCGGTGTCGAAGACGTTCTCGTTCACCATCTGCCCCACTGGGAGCTGATGATGAACCCGCTCCTGCCAGAAGATCCCCCGACCGTAGGCCCCTACCGGCTGCTGGGGCGTCTGGGCGCGGGCGGCCAAGGGGTGGTCTACCTGGGCCAGGCTCCCGACGGGCGGCGGGTCGCGGTCAAGGTGTTGGCTGACGGCCTGGCGGATGACCATCGCTTCGCCAAGGAGATCGACGCGGCGCGCCGGGTGGAGCCGTTCTGCATCGCACAGGTGTTCGACGCCTCGCTGAGCGGCCGGCCGTACATCGTGACCGAGTACGTCGAGGGTCCTTCACTCCAGGAGGCCGGCCGTCACGTGGGGCCCAACCTGCAGCGACTCGCGGTGGCGACCGCGACGGCGCTGGCGGCGATCCACCGGGCCGGGGTGGTGCATCGCGATTTCAAACCCGCCAACGTGCTGCTCGGGAGGGATGGGCCGCGGGTCATCGACTTCGGCATCGCCCGCGCGTCCGGCCATTCGCTGACCGTGACGAGCAGTATCGTCGGCACGCCCGCCTATATGGCGCCCGAGCAGATCGCGGGCGCCCCGCTCGGTCCCGCCGTGGACGTCTTCGCGTGGGCGTCGATGATCGTGTTCGCCGCGACAGGAAGTCCGCCGTTCGGCAACGACTCACTGCCCGCGGTGATCCGCCGCATCCTCCACGACGAGCCGTACCTGGGCGATCTGCCGCATCCGCTGCGTCCGATCGTGCTGTCCTGCCTGGCCAAGGACCCCGCCGCCCGCCCCACCATGCAGGACGTCCTGCTCCTGCTCATCGGCGCTCCACCCACCGGTACGGCAGGCCGACGAGGCGGTACGGTGGGTCATCCCGCGAGCCGCCCCCGCTGGAAGGCGCTGCTGGCCGGCGTCGGCGCGCTGGGCCTGTCCGCTGCGCTGGTCGCCGGGGCGATCATGTGGATGCCCACCCCGGCGACAACGGCCGCGCCCACCTCGTCAGCCGCCAGGGAACCGACCACCACCACGACGACCAGCCCACCGGCCACGAACCGGGGCACTGGCAAGACCCCCACTGCGCCGGCTAAGAAGACGCGCCCCACCAGGACCGCCCGCTCGACCCCCACCCCCTCCCGCCGCCCGTCGACGCCCAAACCTACGACGTCCCCGGCGAAACCCGCGACGACGACGACGGCTGCGGGGGCCGTACGCCTGGTGTCGTTGACGCTGGAGGGGCAGCAGATCGGAGGAGACGGCTGCTGGTCGCCCAGTCTCTTCCCGGTCGCCGTGATCAAGGGTCCATCTGGCAAGCAGACGGAGTACACCTACCGCTGGGTGGTGGACGGCCAGGACGAAGGACGGAAGACGGGCTGGGTGACCGGCACGACCGAGGACCGGCGCAACCCTTTCGGAGCCTTCGAGCCGGGGCGGCACACGATCGTCTATCACCTGCTGACACCGTCGAAGGCCACCAGGAGAGTGTCGTTCACAGTGTGCGAGCGGTACTCCTGACGCACGTCGACGGGCTTGCGTGGGCGCGTGGGCGTGTTACGGGAACGTTACAAGGCTCGCCAACCCCCTACGCAGCCGCGTTTCTCCAGCTCACAGCGCCATGTCGCACCCGAGACGTTTTTTTCCGGGTTATTGACGAAAAACAGTGGGCGTGGGCAGACTCGGCGTTATGTCACAACCCCGTGGCCCTTTGTCACAGCTGCGGCGCGGGCACGAAGAGCTCGTGCTCGGACTGCTGCGCAAGCACGGCCCACTCAGCCGAGGCGAGCTGGGCAAGCTCTGCAGGTTGTCCCGTACCACCCTGTACGACATCCTCGCCGAGCTCATGACCACCGGCGCCGTCGTCACCGCCACCCAGCAGGACGACACGCCGCGCGGCCGCGGCCGGCCGGCTGAGACGCTGACGCTCAACCCGGACGCCGGACAGGCCATCGGCATCGACTTCGCCCGCCGCGCGCTGCACGTCGCAGCCGTCAACCTGGCGCACGAGATCGTCGGCGCGGCCAGCGAGCCGCACGACGCCGACCTGCCGTGGGAGCAGCGAGTGGACCTGGCCGAGCGGCTCGTCGGCTCACTCGGCGAGGGTGGCCTGCGGCTGGGCGCGCTCAGCGCGATCGGCGCCGGCGTGGTCGGCCCGGTCGGCGGCCCGGACTCCCGCGAGGACGGCGACACCCTGCATCCTGCGCAGGTGCTGCTGCGGGAGCGGTTCGGCGTGCCGGTGCTGCTGGACAACAACGCCCGGCTGGCCGCGCTGGGCGAGGCGATCTGGGGCGCGGCCGCGGGCGGCCAGGACGTGCTGTACCTGCGGCTGTCCCACGGCGTCGGCGGCGGGCTGGTGATCGCCGGGTCGCTGCACCGCGGCGCGTACGGCCTGTCGGGCGAGTTCGGCCACATCACGGTCGACCCGCACGGCGCGCCCTGTTCGTGCGGCGGCTCCGGCTGCCTGGAGACCGTGGCCTCGGTCAGAGCCGTGCTGGACTCCTACCGCGCCGCCGGTGGCCGGGCCGACGATGCCCCCGAGCTGATCAAGGCCGTCAAGGCCGGCGACGGCACGGCGCTCCGCCTGCTCGAGGGCGTCGGGGAGAACATCGGCGGCGTGCTCGCGGCCCTGTGCAACGCCATCGGCCCCAGCGTGATCGTGATCGGCGGCGAGCTCGCGGAGACCGGCGCCGCGTTGTTCGAGCCGATCGAGCGCACGCTGCACGCCCGCGTCATGCCGATCTCCAGGCACCGGATCACGGTGCGCCGCGCGACGCTCGGCGAGGCCGCGGGCGCGCTCGGCGGCATCGCCCTGGTGCTGCACGAATCCCCTTTGCTTTCCCGTTATCCGGCCGGTCCGGATCTTGTGCCAGAGGACCTCATGAACCATTTGGGTCAGTCATGACGCAGCTCACCGCACTGGGCAAGACACCTACGGCGCGACGCGAGCCCAAACGCTCCAGCCGCGCCTTCACCCTGAACCTGATCGCCGTCGTCATCGGCCTCGTCGTGTGGACACTGCTGGCCACGGTCGGCGTGCAGGGACTGCCGACCCCGCTGGAAGTGGCGGCCAAGGCAGGCGAGCTGATCGCGGACGGCACACTCCTGGACGACGCGCTCGCCAGCCTGCGCAGAGTGCTGCTGGGTTTCCTGCTCGGCACCCTGCTGGCGATCCCGATCGGCTTCCTGATGGGCTGGTACGCCACCGCGCGCGGCCTGTTGGAGCCTTACGTGCAGTTCTTCCGCACCATCCCGCCCCTGGCGATCATTCCCCTCGCCATCGTGCTGATGGGCATCGGCGAGGTGCCGAAGGTCTTCGTGATCTTCTTGGCGTCGTTCCTGTCCAGCGTCGTGGCGACGTTCCAGGGCGTGGTGGACGTGGACAAGACGCTGATCAACGCCGCCCGCGTGCTCGGCGCGTCCGATCGGACGATCTTCCTCAAGGTCGTGGTGCCGGCGTCCACGCCGTTCATCCTGGTCGGGATGCGGGTCGGGCTCGGCTCGGCCTGGGGCACGCTGGTCGCCGCCGAGCTGATCGCCGCCCAGGAGGGCCTGGGCTATCGCATGCAGAACGCCCAGCTCTACTACGACCTGCCCACGATCTTCGTGGGCCTGATCGCCATCGGCGTGCTCGGCCTGCTGATGGACCGGCTGCTGCTGCTGGCCGAGCGCCACCTCACCGACTGGCAGGAGCGCCGTTGACCACCAAGATCTCGTTCAGGGACGTCGTCAAGACCTACCCGATGAAGGACGATACGTTCACCGCGCTGAGCCAGGTGTCGCTGGACATCGCCGACCGGGAGTTCGTCACGGTCGTGGGCCCGTCCGGGTGCGGCAAGAGCACGCTCATGAGCATGGCGGCCGGGCTGGTCGAGCCCACCTCGGGCGAGGTGCTGGTGGACGGCGTGCCGGTCACCGGTCCCGGGCCGGAACGCGGGGTGATCTTCCAGCAGTACGCGTTGTTCCCCTGGCTGACCGTGCGCAAGAACGTCGAGTTCGGGCTGAAGCTGGCCGAGCTCCCTGCCGATGAGCGCAGGCGGCGGGCGCAGCGGGCGATCGAGCTCGTGGGGCTGTCCGACTTCGCCGACGCGCTGCCCAAGACGTTGTCCGGCGGCATGAAGCAGCGGTGCGCAATCGCCCGCGCGTACGCGGTGAACCCGCAGGTCCTGCTCATGGACGAGCCGTTCGGCGCGCTGGACGCGCTGACCCGGGTGCAACTGCAGGACCAGCTGCTGGCGACCTGGAGCCAGGAGCAGCGCACGGTCATGTTCATCACCCACGACGTGGACGAGGCCGTCTACCTGGCCAGGCGCGTGATCGTCATGGCGGCCCGTCCCGGCCGCATCCAGCAGGTCGTCGACGTCGACCTGCCGTACCCAAGGACCGAGGAAATGCGCCTCTCGCCCGAGTTCGGGCGGATCCGCAACGAGGTCTGGCACAGCGTTTACCACCAAGCATCAGCCGCCTGACACCCCCTGGAAAGGACTGATCCGCCATGCGTTCTCTTCGTCGCGCCCTGACGGCCGCCACGGCGGTGAGCCTGCTGACACTGTCCGTGACCGCCTGCTCTGATGACGGCACCACGGTCCGTTTCGGCTACATCAGCGACTACAACGGCGCCAGCCTGCTCGCCATCGCCGACAAGCAGGGCCTGTGGGAGAAGCAGGGGCTCACCCCCGACATCAAGGTCTTCACCAACGGGCCGCTGCAGATCCAGGCGCTCGGCGCCGGCGACCTCGACTTCGGCTACATCGGCCCCGGCGCCATGTGGCTGCCGGCCTCGGGCAAGGCCAAGGTCATCGCGATCAACACGCTCGCGTACGCCGACCGCGTCATCGGCCGCCCCGGCGTCGCGACCATGCAGGACTTGAAGGGCGAGAAGGTCGGGGTGCCCGAGGGCACGTCCGGCGACATGGTGCTCAACCTGGCGCTGCAGAAGGCCGGGATGACCGCCAAGGACATCCAGAAGGTGCCGATGGACCCGGCCACCGTCGTGTCGGCGTTCTCGGCCGGACAGATCGACGGGGCCGGCATCTGGTATCCGCTGATCGACACGATCAAGCAGAAAGTGCCGGGCACCGTCGAGCTCGCCAGCACCAGGGAGTTTCCCGACAGCTCGTTCCCGACCGCGTTCGTGTCGGGGCCCAAGACGGATCAGGAGCTCACCAACAAGGTGATCAAGGTGCTGCAGGAGGCCAACGACTGGCGGGCCGCGCACCCCGAGGAGTCGATCGCCGAGTCGGCGGCGCTGCTCAAGCTCGACCCGGCCAAGGTGAAGGCCGACGCGGCGAACGTCCAGACGATGCCGACGGCCGACCTGGTGGCCAAGACCAAGGACGGCACGGTCGCCAAGTGGCTGAACAGCCTGAGCAACTTCTTCGTCAACACCGGCCAGCTCAAGTCGCGCCCCGACCCGGCCACGTACTACACCGGCGATCTCTACGAAAAGGCCTTCAGCAAGTCAACTACCACCGGTTGAGACCGGTGGTTTGCTCTCACGGTCCCGTCTGGCTGAAGGGAGGCCGGTAGCGTGCGGCTGGTTGACAACAGCCCAGCCCGCAACGCCGCGTACGGCGATGTTGCAGGCCGCGATGTGATCGGCGTGCCCAGCGAGGCCACACCCGGTACAGACGAACCGGCCCCGCGCCGGCCGATTCGCCCTGGTGACGCACCCGCAGTCGGGACAGGCCTGCGAAGTATAGGCGGGGTCGACCAGCAGGAAGGCGACCCCGGCCCGCGCGGCCTTGTAGCGGGTGAACGCGATCAGCTGGGCGAACGCCCAGCCGTGCAGGGTGCGCCGCTGGAGCCGGTGAGCCCTTACCCGGCCGCGGATGCCCTGGAGATCCTCCAGGGCGATGCCGCGGCCGGTGCGTTCGGCTTCGCACACCACATGGTTGGAGATTTGGTGGTTGACGTCGGTCATCATCCGGTGCTCACGCCCGGACAGACGGCGCAGCACCCGCCGCGCCGCAGGTGTGCCCTTCTTCTGCAAACGGCGGCGCTGCCGATACCTGCGCTCCCGCAGGCTGCGCACGTGCCCGTTGCCGCCGATCGGGCCGGGCAGGGCGGGCCCGGGCAGCACCGCGCCGTCGTTGGTGACGGCCAGGTTCGCCACTCCTTGGTCCACCCCGAGGAAGCCGTTGACCGGCTCGCGCACCGCCGGTTTGGGCAGGGTGACGGCAACGTGCAGCAGCCACTCGCCGCGCCGGAAGATGAGATCGGCCTCGCCGAGCGGCAGCGTGTCGACGGCCTTCAAAGCCTCCGGCCGCCCCGTATACGGCACAGTCACGCGGCCGGTGGGGGTCCACAACGACACCGTGCGGGCATCACGGTTCCAGCTCATCAGCCGGGCGTCGTAGGGGACCGCACCGTACGGGCGGAACACATGAGCCCGCGTCTTGGTGGCACGCCGGTTGGCGTACGCGCCGGCCACCCGGGCAATGGCCCGCACGGCCGCCTGTGCGCCCAGCCCGGCGAACTCCGCGCGCACCGGGTAATAGGCCTGCCGGTGCAGCTCCCCCATGGTGAATGTGCGCTGCTGCCAGGCCAGCCGGGAGACGAAGGTCGCTGCCTGATTGCACAGCAGCACTGCTGCGGTGAGGGCGTCGGCCTGGTCGGGGGCGGGTGTGAGCCGGAGCTGCACCACCGAGGGCAGGCCTTTCCGCTTAGCGGCAGAGCGGCGGATCGCCATCGCGCACCTCCTGTCACTCGAGCCTCACGCACCGGCACATATTACTGACTGTTACCGATGTTTTCCATACTCTTTTCGAAAGGGGGTTGGCGCTATCTCCCGGTTCCGAAGGACCGGGTCTCAGCGCCACGACTCAGTGGTGAATTTGCTGTTCCTGATGACCGACCAGCACCGCGTCGACACCCTGGGCTGTTACGGCAACCCGCACGTGGCCACGCCCAACCTGGACAGGCTGGCCGCCACCGGCACGCGGTTCGATCGGTTCTACACGCCGACGGCCATCTGCACGCCGGCGCGGGCCAGCCTGCTCACCGGGCAGGCCCCGTTCCGGCATCGGCTGCTGGCGAACTACGAGCGCAACGTCGGCTATCTGGAGGATCTGCGAGAGGACGCGTTCACCTTCCCCGGCGGGCTGCGGGAGCGCGGTTACCAGCTGGGGCTGATCGGGAAGTGGCACGGCGGCACCAGCCGCAACGCCGCCTCGTACGGCTTCGACGGCCCGAACCTGCCCGGCTGGCACAATCCGGTCGACCATCCGGACTACCTGGCGTACCTGGAGGAGCAGGGGCTGCCGCCGTACCGGATCTCGGACCTGATCCGGGGCACCACCCCCAACGGCAACCAGGGCAACCTGCTCGCGGCGCGGCTGCACCAGCCGGTGGAGGCCACGTTCGAGCACTATCTGGCGACCCGGGCCATCGAGCACCTCGACCGCTATGCCGCCGACGGCCGCCCGTTCTTCCTGGCCACCCACTTCTTCGGGCCGCACCTGCCGTACCTGCTGCCGGACGAGTACTTCGACATGTACGACCCGAGCCTGGTCGAGCTGCCGCCGTCGATCGCGGAGACGTTCGAGGGCAAACCGCCGGTGCAGCGTAACTACAGCGAGCACTGGACGTTCGACACGATCCCCATCGAGATCACGCGCAAGCTGATCGCCGTCTACTGGGGCTACGTCACCCTGATCGACCAGCAGATCGGCCGCATCCTCGACCGCCTCGACGAACTCGGGCTGACCGACCAGACCTCGGTCTTCTTCACCGCCGACCACGGCGAGTTCACCGGCGCCCACCGCCTGCACGACAAGGGCCCGGCCATGTACGAGGACATCTACCGCATCCCCGGCATCGTCCGCATCCCCGGCGAACAGCCGCAGGTCAGGAACGAGTTCGTGACGTTGACCGACTGCACGGCGACGATCCTGGAGCTGGCCGGCTGCGACACCAAGCCGGCCGTGGACAGCCGCAGCCTGGTCCCCCTGGTGCGCGGCGAGCATCCCGAGTGGCCCGCCGAGCTGCTGGCCGAGTTCCACGGCCACCACTTCCCCTACCCGCAGCGGATGATCCGCGACGACCGCTACAAGCTGGTCGTCAACCCGGAGTCCGTCAACGAGCTGTACGACCTGCACGCCGACCCGCACGAGCTCAGCAACCGCTACACCCACCCCGAGCTGGCCCCGGTCCGCCGCCGCCTGATGCGCCGCCTGTACGACCTGCTGCGCGAGCGCGGCGACAACTTCTACCACTGGATGACCCCGATGTACGACATCGGCGCCCTCGACTACGACCCCACGCTGAGCTCCTTCGAGAAGGAGAGCCCCACTCCATGAAGATTGTCTTAGCCGTCACCGCCCTACTGTCCGGCCTGACCGCCGCGCCCGTCTACGAGAACCCGGTGTCGGCCGGCGTGGTCGACTCCCTCCCCGACCCCACGGTGATCCACGCCCGCGACGGCCTCTGGTATGCCTACGGCACCCAGAACCCGGTCTTCAACAGCAAGGGCGAGGCCGGCGAGCGCATGTTGCCGATCCTGCGCTCGACGGACCTGGTGACCTGGGAACATGCCGGCGACGTCTTCACCTCGCAGACCAAGCCGGCGTGGCACAACGGCGCCCGCCTCTGGGCGCCCGACATCCGCTACATAGGCGGCAAGTACTACTTGTACTACTCGCTCGCCTCCGGCGACATCGGCTTGGCCACCGCCCCGACCCCCGTCGGACCGTGGACGGACGCAGGCGACGTGGTACCGCCCGAGCCGCAGGGCGCGTGCCCGACCTTCACCATCGACCAGGCCCAGTTCACCGACGTCGACGGTGGCCACTACCTCTACTGGGGCAGCTACGACACGCTCTGCGTGGCGAAGATGAACGCCGACGCCACCCGCGTCGAAGGCCCGGTGACGCAGGTCGCGAGGGGCCGCCGCATGGAGGGCGGGTACGTCGTCCGCCGCGGCGACCATTACTACCTCTTCTACTCCGACGCCGGCTGCTGCGACGGCGCCTACAGCGGCTACCAGGTGAAGGTCGGCCGCGCCACCAGCCCGCTGGGCCCGTTCACGGACGACGAGGGCGTGGACCTGATGGCGCTGACCACCAAGGGTGCCATCGTGGCCGGCGCGAACGGCAACCGCTGGGCCGGCCCTGGCCACAGCGGCTTCCTGACCGACCTGTCCGGCCAGGACTGGCTGGTCTACCACGCCGTCTCGACCGCCGACCCCGACTTCCCGCCGATCGTCAACGGGCCGTCCGGCCTGACCAAACGGCCGCTGCTCATCGACCGGCTGGACTGGATCGACGGCTGGCCGGTGGTCCGCGCCGGCGCCGGACCGTCGGAGGGCCCGCAGCCCGCTCCGGTGGCGTCGTACGACGCGGGCGGCACGTTCGGCGAGGGATCTTTCGGCGGCTGGCAGGACGGACGCGGCTGGTCGATCAAGACCGACCAGGACGCCCACGGCTACGCCTCCCACACGGGCGGTCTCTCCTACGTGACGTCGGGCAAGAAGACCCCGGGCGCCAACGTCCGAGCCCAAGCCGACCTGCGGGTCACATCCGGCGCGGCCGGGCTCACGCTCGCCCACGTCAACCGCCTCAACCACGTGACCGCCTGGTTGGACCGCGACCGGGGCGCCCTGGTCAGCGACGTGGTGATCGGCGGCATCAGCCGCGGCCGCCAGGTGACGCCGCTGCCCGCCGGGTTCGACCTCGGCACCTGGCACACGGTGGTGGCCGAGCTTCGCGGCCTCGACCTGACCGTACAGGTAAGCGGCGACAAGCTGGGCGACCCCGTGGCCGTGCAGACCCGCCGCCTGCCGCCGCCCGCCGCCCGTCCGGGCGCGGTGGGCGCGGTCGCCCGCGGGGCCGCCGACGCCGACAACGTCGGTGCCGCGAAGTTGTACACGCCGGTCACATCACGCATCCCCGAACCCGCGCCCGGCGCGCTGCTGCCCGAGTACAGCGACGAGTTCGACGGCACGGCGATCGATACGACCTGGCAGTGGGTGCGCGGCCCGGCGGCCGACGTCACCGTCTCGGGCGGCACGCTGTCCTGGCCGACCCAGAACGCCGAACTGCACCGCACCACCAACACGGCGTCGGTCCTGCTCCGGGACGCGCCGGACGGCGACTACACAGTGGAGACGAAGCTCGACTTCGCGCCGACCCAGGGCAACCAGCAGGCCGGCCTGGTGTTGTACGAGAACGACGACCGCTACTTCAAGATGGCCCACTCGGTGCTGCCGCTGGCCCGCGGCAATGGGGCGGTGCTGCAGGTGAGCGAGTTCCTGAAGGAGGGCGAACGGCCGACGACCACCCCACCGACCGCCGTCTTCAACGGGCCGATGTTCGGCGGGCCGGCGGCCTCGACGATGTGGTTGCGGATGTCGTACCACCATGACGCGGCGAACAACGAGGTGGAGGTGCGCGCGGCGACCAGCCGGGACGGGTCGCGCTGGGTGCGGAGCGGCGTATGGACGCTTCCGTTCAAGGGCAAGCTCAAGATCGGGCTGATCTCGATGAACAGAGCGGGCGCCGTCGCCACGTTCGACTATGTCCGGACTTATCGCGACTAGGGCGCATCTCACGAGTTGAGCGCGCGTTCAGTAGAAGATCGGCAGATGACGCGTCTGGCGCTGCTTTCCGATGACATGTGGGCTCGGATCGAGCCTCTGCTGCCGCCGACGAAGGGGCCGATGGGTCCGCCGTTCCGGCCGCATCGTCCGGTGGTGGAGGCTGTGCTCTACCGCCTTCGCACTGGAGTGGCGTGGCGAGATCTGCCGAAGGAATTCGGGGCGTGGCAGACGGTGCACCGTCGCCATCAGAGCTGGTCACGTGACGGGGTGTGGGACGAGATCCTCGCCACCCTGCAGGCAGACGCTGACGTGGACGGAGAGGTCGATTGGCGGGTGTCGATGGACTCCACGATCGCGCGGGTGCATCAGCACGGTGCGACCGCTGCGAGGTCGTCGGTGTCGCCCTTCTCGCACACGGGGGGCGGCACCGAATGACACGAATCAGCTTGTCGAGCCCGACGATCACGGCATCGGCCGGTCACGCGGCGGCCTGACCACCAAGACACACGCGCTGGTCGACGGCAAAGGCCGCCCGCTCGTGGTGCTTGTCAGCCCTGGTCAGGCCGGGGACTGGCCGGCGTTGCCCAAGCTGCTCGCCGAGCTGCGGGTGGCCCGCAAAGGCCCCGGCCGGCCCCGCACCACGCCTGAACTGCTGCGGGGGGACAAGGCCTATTCGTCACGTGGCCATCGAGCGATGCTGCGGGCGCGTGGCATCAAGACGGTCATTCCTGAGCCGGCAGACCAGGCGGGGTACCGCCGGCGTCGTGGCGCCCGGGGTGGCCGGCCCGTCTCCCATGACAGCGAGGACTACAAGAACCGCAACGTCGTGGACGGTTCTTCAACCGGATGAAGAACTGGCGCGGCCTGGCCACCCGCTACGACAAGCATGCCGTTGTCTACCGCGACGGCGTTGTCCTCGCCGCCATCCTGGATTGGCTCAAGCGGCCATGAGGCGCGGTTACCCGCCGTTGTGTCCGTGATTCAGCGGACACGTAGGTCCTTCGGTCGCTAGAGTTGAAGCCGCTGCGGAATCCCGTCCGCCTGGGGAATTGAGGAGCACTGATGTCTACAACGATGACCGGAGCTTCCGTTCGCCCCTTGGTGACCGCAGGCGCAGGCTTGTAACGCCGCGCGTGTAGCAGCAAAGTCAGCACACATCCCGGTCGCCGGGGCGAGGTGACACGTGTCACCGGCCCTTGGCGCTGTTTGGCGTCTCCGTTCGCCTTTCCGGGAGTTCTGCTGTGTCCGCTCGTCATTCTTCACTGCTCCGTGTACGTGTCCTGGTCGAACGCCTGATCGCTGCCCCGTTCGGCAGGAAATCCCAACGGTCGAGGTCAGCTCCGCCTGCTCCGAACTCCGCTGATCAGACTGTCAACCGGAATGTCCGCCTGCTGAGCTGGTTCAACTTCTTCGGCGACTTCCGCATGTACGGGCCGATTATGGTCATCTACTTCGCGCAAGTCACCGGCTCGTACACCGCTGCCGCCAGCCTCCTGGCGGTGAAGATGCTGTCTTCGGCAGCGTTCGAAGTCCCTACCGGGGTGCTCTCCGACCGCCTCGGCCGACGCGGCACGATGATCGCCGGTGCCGTCGTCATGGTGGCCGCCCATCTCGGGTACGCCGGCGCTTCGGGCTACGGCCTCCTCCTGGCAGCTGTTGTGCTGGAGGGATTGGCGACCTCACTGTGGAGCGGCAACAACGAGTCTCTGCTCTACGACACGTTGCTCGAAGCCGGCCGGGAGGAGGAGTTCCCCCGGCACTCGGGCCGGGTGAACTCGATGTTCCAGATCGCGCTCGCACTGGCGGCAGCCATAGGTGGCGTGGTCGCCGGCGCGTGGTCGCTGCGTGTGGTGGTCGTGCTGTCGGTCGTGCCGCAGGTGCTGTGCGTGCTCGTCGCCTTGCGGGTCCGGGAACCGCGGGTGCACAGCCCGCTGGAATCGAACGTGCTGGTGCATCTCGGATCGGCCCTGCGCGGCATCCGCCGTAATCCGGTGCTCCGCCGGATGACTCTGGTGTCGGCGCTTCGTTACAGCAGCGAAAGCGCGGCCCAGTTGTCGCCTGTTTTCGTGGCAGGGCTGTGGCCGCTCTGGGCGCTGGGCCTATGGCGCACCTTCGGCCATGGCGTGGCCTTCATCGGCTTCCGCGTCAGTGGTTGGGTGATCGGCCGGGTGGGCGCGGCCCGCACTCTGCTGTTCGGTGAGTTGTTCGACAATGTGGCGAACTTCGTGGCGCTGGTCAAGCCGACGGTATTTTCGCCCGTGCTGCTTGGGTCACCGGCCTACGGCATGTCGACAATCGCCCAGCAGACGTTGCTGCAGCGCGAGTTCACCGACCGGGAACGCGCGACGATGGGTTCGCTTGCGTCGCTGCTCGGCAGCGTGCTCTACGCGCTCGTCGCCCTGGGAGCCGGCCTGGTGGCAGACCGTTGGGGCATCGTTCCGGCGTTGCTCGCGATCCAGGCGGTGGTGCTGATCGCACTTCCGCTCGCCTGGTGGGTGCACGCGCACGCTTCTTCGCTCCCCTCGGGCGCTGGGACGGTGACGGGATGAGCGCCTTCTCGGCCCCGGCCAGGCCTGCGGTCGACGTCGCAGTGCGGCAAGGTGAGATCGAAGCGATTTTCGGCTTCCGCTGCTCGGTGCCCTCTCTCGTCGCCGGCGGGCAGGACACCGATGCCTCGGTCCTGCGAGCCACGACGACAGAGAGCCAGGAGGTCGCCGTGAAGGTATCCCGCCGCGCAGTGCGTCCGGGCGGCCTGCTGGTGATGCTCCTATGGATGTCAAGCGACGCGTTCTTGATCGTTTAATGATCATCGCCCAAGGCGATGACTTGGATACCTTCCTCCTCCCAGGAGGCGATCTCCTCCTGGGCCTCGGCTATCGCTTCCTCCACTGGGTCTGAGAACAAGTCGACGGGAGCCAGGCGCTCACGCAACACGGCCGCCGCTGATGCCTCTTCCGTGAGTCGCTGAACGAGCTCGCGTTCCGCCTTCTCCGTAGAGGTACGGCGAAGCAGTGCCACCATCGCAGCGCGTTCCCTGACGTCCCACCGGGCCACAACCACAACGTAGTGTCCCGACCGGTGCCACGTCACGTCAGACATCGAACACATGTGCCGGTCAATGTGTGACCTATTTCGCGCGACGCAGCCGGGCCGCCGACATCACAGGGACCAGGAACGCGGCCGCCACTTGCTCTCCCGCGCCGCTCCGATCAACCGCGATCTTGTCGAGAATCGGCAAAGGCCACAGCCCCTCACCCAGCGGCGCTGTCCTCCGATGTGGACGCTCACCGACTCTCCAGGTTCGCTGCATTCAGGCGGAGCTGCTTGGCTCGGCGGCGCAGGTTGTCTGCGGTGGCGAGGCATGAATCCTCGAGCTCGCCCATTTCGCGGCGGAGCCGGACGGCATGCGCAAGATACCGCTCCACCGACGGGCCCTTCCAGAAAGGATCGAACTGCCCTTGCTGCGAAGGGATGCCGTCGAAGGCGTCGGCCAGGCCTTTGGCGTACCTGGCGAAGGCGGAGGCGAGCGCCTCCTTGGCGGCGGCTTCCCTGAGCAGTTGCTGTTTGGTCGTCACGGCCCGGCACTCCCCGCCTTCAGCGCCTCGATCCCGGGCAGCTCGGTGTTGCTGCGGATGACGGTGAACCAGGCCCGCTCGCGCAACCCGTCCGCCCCGGCGCCCGGCTTCAGCGCGTTGTGCAGCGCGTCCGCCAGGGTCGGCTCGTACGCGGGGTTGTGGGTGTCGGCGGCCAGCAGGACTCCGGACTCCTTCGGGTGCTCGGCCAGCAGTTGCTGGAAGGCGTCCGGGTTGGCCGTGTACGCCTGCGCGAGATTGTGGAGATTCCAGTCCGCGGCCGTGGGTTCGGCGTCCGGCGAGCGGTTCAGGAGGTCGATGGCCACTCGGTTGAGGAACGTGCCGGATTGGCCGGCCAGCGCGACCAGTGTCGTCAGGACGTCCGCCGGAGCGGTCGCCACCATGTCGTACCATTCGCCGCCGAGCCGTCCGGTGCGCTCGGCGCTGGCGAAGGCGGCGGCCAGCTGCCCGGGGGTGGAGGCGGCCGCTCGTTCGAGCGCTTCGGGCTGGAGCCCTCGGTGTTGCCCGGCGGCCTGGGTGTCGATCCACTCGCGGAAGAGTTTGACGAACGCCTCAGGTCCGCCGAGCCCGGCCAGCAGCGCGGCCGCGTAGGCCGGGTCGACGACCTTGCCCTTGAGCGGCCCGGCGGCCTTCCTGAGCCAGTTGTCGCCGGGCAGGTATCGGTCGTGGTTCTGGAACGTCTCGGCGACCTCGTTCGCGTCGTTCACGGCGGCCGACACGGCCTCGGTCTCGCTGCCGAACGGGAAGGTCCCGGTGAGCATGCCCTTCTCACGTACCGTTACCAGCTGCTCGATGGTGTCGATGCGCCATTTCAGGTCGTGCTGCGACTCGTCGTAGAAGGCCCAGGTGCGGTGCATGGCCGCGGTGCCCTGGCGGCCGGCCCAGTCCTCGCCTGCCTCGGCGATGGCCGCGTCGAGCCCTGGCCGGGTACCGGTCAGGGCCTGTTTTCCCGCCTCCATGCGGCGGATCAGCTCATGTGCGCCTCGGGGGTCGATCCCCACGAACTCCCCCATGAACCCTCCCAGAGGGTGTGGTTACCGGGCGGAAGTCAAGCACACCGGGCGGTGGGGGTTGACGCGTTTGGCCTTCCCATAAGCAACCGGAATCACGCGGGAGGCGAGAGCCCCCGCATCCCCGGTGTCCCGTGCCGCCTGCCGTTCATCGAGGGCACGAGCGGCACCTGAGCCGCCGGCCGCAGGGAGAGCTTGACGGTGGCCGCCGACCATATGCTAGCGTTCCGGAATTGAATAGTGGCCGAGTGTCATGGCGGCAGTATGGCGAATTCAGCTACCACGGCAGTTCCATCACTGCCTTGGAGATTCAGCACTCGCACGCTTGACCCTGACGAGGCCAGCGAGCAGGGCGCCCAGACGTACTATCCGCTTCGCATGAGTGTCCTTCGCGGCGCCGAACAATTCATGATGTCGATCGACGCCATGCAGCTCGGGCCGATCCTGGTGGGAGACTGCCAGTTCAACGCCGACATCAAGATGGACTTCGCCGAGCTTCGCAAGTTTTATCACTTCAACATTCCGCTGTCGGGCTACCTGAGTTCCGAGAATTTGGGGAATGAGGTCACGGCAACCCCGCAGCGCGCTGTGTTGTATGGGCCGACCGGGGATGTACAGCTGAGTCGATGGAGCGCCGGTAGCCGCATCCTGTGCGTCAAGATCAGGCGCGAGGCGCTGGAGGCGGAACTGGAGCGCCTCCTGCAAAGGCCCGTTCGCTCACCGATCAACCTCGCCCCTTCGATGGACCTGACCCATGGCTACGGGCGAATTCTGCGGGAGCTGGTGTGCATGCTCGCCGGGCAGATCGGGATTGAGGACCCCCTGACGAGGCAGGAGATCATCGGCGCGCCCCTATGGCACGGCATGCTCTCCCACCTGCTGGCAGCAGCAGATCACAACTACCGGGAGGAACTCCTCAGCCCCGGGCCACCATCCCGACCTCCGGCGGTCAAGCGAGTCATCGAAGCGATGCGGGCATCACCGGCGACTCCGTTCACTGCGGCAGCGCTCGCCGACATCGCGGGTGTCAGCATCCGCACCCTCCAAGCAGCATTCCAGACCCACGTTGACATGTCGCCGATGGCATACCTGCGGAGCGTGCGCCTGGAGCGGGTACACGCGGAACTTGTCGCTTCCGAGCCGTCCTATACCAGCGTCACCGACGTGGCACACCGGTGGGGATTCACCCATTTGGGGCGATTCGCCACCGCCTATCGCCAGAAATACGGAGCCCACCCTTCCGAAACTCTGCGATCGGTCAGGTAGGAGAGAGCGCGCTGGGATGTCACCGCGCTGCCGTACGGTCACGCGGAGGTTCACGTCGGCGCTGCTCTCCCGTGAGCCGCATCGTTCCGTTCTACTGCCTGCGCAAACCGGCCATTCTCTGCGCAAATCGGATCGCGGGCCGCAGGTTGCCAACCTTATCTTCGTAACGAACGACCCGGATCCAGCCGTTCGACTGGAAATGATCGCGTAAGGACATGGATGCATCCAAGATGATGCTGATCCGATCATTTATCCCCGCCAAGGTTGCGTGACGGACCAACTAGCAGGCGCTTTGCGCCCCGAAGGGCAGCGTGATCAATGAGACACGTTGTGGCGGCCGTAAGCGCGGTCGCGGTGATCTTCTTTGCCACTGCGGGATGCGACTCTTCCGACGATCCAGATTCGGGATCCAGCGACACCTCGCACTATCAGCCAAAAAACCCCGATATGCCGGATCCCTCTGGCGAACAGGGCGAAGACGCCAGCCCAAAAAGGGCCAGGGACATCGACGGTGAAACCGACCAGCACGACACCTGCGACATCAATGATCCGGCGTCGCCGTGCGGAGGGGCCGCCGACCCGCCGGGGGAGACCGAGTGAGATCTGCTGATCGTTGGTCAATAGGGAAGGTGGGCATCCTCGCGTGGGAAGGGGACCGGACGGTGAAGGTGCTGAGGACCGCTCAGTAGGCGAGAACACCCGTTCCTTTCCGAGCGCAGCGGGCATTGTCGCGGCCAACGGGCTTGTCATCACGGCGGTGACCATCTACATGGGCTGGTCCTACTCGGA
The DNA here is from genome assembly GCF_052245935.1 of Nonomuraea sp. 3N208. Taxonomy (NCBI): domain Bacteria; kingdom Bacillati; phylum Actinomycetota; class Actinomycetes; order Streptosporangiales; family Streptosporangiaceae; genus Nonomuraea; species Nonomuraea sp. 3N208. Next base: position 112,735 of record NZ_JBQQBR010000007.1, read on the forward strand.
GGCATTCTTCGCCTACTTCAGCCTCTCGCCGCTCGATCTCGGTCTGACAGCCATGGAATACGGCCTCCGGGGAGTCGGGGTGGCCGGCCAGGATCTGCTAGTGATCCTGGTCCTGACCCTGCTCGTAGCGGTGTGGATCCAGCGCGCCAGGCCACATGTACGCGATTCGGAGACCTCCCTCTCGGGGAGCTCCCGGTTCGCGAGGGTCAAGGAGGCCGTGGTTCGCGCTTCCGGCGCGGCCAGTGGCGCTGTTCACCGTATGCGCGAAGGTATCGCCCGGCATCGCACCGGCACAGGGCTCGGCGCGCTGCTACTCGGCTACGGCGTTGGGGCTCCCGGCGACCCGACCCCGGTCCGTACCTATGCGACGCTCGGCCTCGTCATGGTCGGCGTGCTGCTGGTCACCGCCCCGGACGGCAGGGGGCGGGTGGCGTGGATACGGCCCTTGGCCGTGGCCATCGCGTTCCTGTCTGCGATCTGGGCGATCGGCCTATACGCGGAGGATGAGGGACACGCCCGAGCTCGGAAGCTTGCCGCAAATCTCGAGAAGAGAACAGGCGCCACGGTCTACAGCCAGAAGCGGCTCGGCCAGCTCGACGACTGCGGGATCCGCGCCAAGGAAACCGGCAAGTGGTATGGGTACCCGAACCTGCACGAGATCGTCGATCGCGCCGGGACGCACTATCTGGTGCGGTCGGGCTGGATTCGCGGCGACTGCGTCATCGCGATCACCATTCCCGACGACGGCTCCATCATGGTGAGCCGCAAGTGGATTCCTCCTGTCCCGACTCATAGAAGTTGAGGCGGCCGCAACGTGCTGACCTGGCTGCCTCATGATCAATGAGACTGTCTCCGGCCAATGAGAAAGGACACCCGGCAGGCCGGCTACGTCAACACGCGTGACTTCGCCGGCGACGTCGAGGTCGGCACGGCCGGAGACGTCGGCCCCGAGGGCGTGCTGTTCATCGGCGCACCGGGCAAACGGCGTGCAAGCACCTGGCAAGCGCTCTGCCGTTACCTGATCACCATACGAACAGGACCGGGCGATAAGGAAACACGCTGATGACCCGTAAGGGAATGCTGCTCCCGATTGGAGTGGCCGTGGAAGTGATCGGCAGCCTCGTGCTGGCGGCCGGGGTTACCGGGATGCTGATGTGGCCGATACCCGACTGGGCGACTATTGCCTTCCCCGTCGGCATGACGCTGTCGATCCCCGGGGCCTTCATGATCGTGCTCGGCCTGACCAATCGCGCGATGCGCACGGCCATGTCGGCCGTCGGTGGAGACGTGCAGCCGAGCAGATCCGGCGGGCTGTTCGGGATGATCAAAGACATGGCCGGCGGTAACCATGACCTTCGGGACAACGGCGTGCCGGCCGCCGCCGTCATTCTCTCGATGCACGACACGGGCGTGACGATCAACGACCAACCCATGGTCGCGTTCGACCTCGAGGTACACCCCGAGAGCGGGGACGCCTACCGCGTCGCCCACCGCGAGCCGATTCCGCGTCTCCTCGTGGGCGCCGTCCTCCCCGGCGCCCACCTCGCCATCTACGTCGACCCGCAGGACCGCGGCCGCGTCCTCATCGACTGGGAGCGCGCCCCGAGGTGGAGCTCCCCGTCGGCTGGGGAGCGAGTGTCGGCCGCCGACATTCTCGCTCGGGGCGTGCCCGCCATGGTCACGGTTCTCGGCACGTTCTCGACGAACGGCATGACCGCCGACAACGGCGACCCCATCCTGGGCCTCGTCCTCCGCGTGAGCGGCCCGAACGGCTCGTACGAGGCACGCCTCGCCCACAGGGTCCCGCCGCAGTACCTGGCCCTCATCTTCCCCGACACCCGGCTTCCCGCCAAGATCGCCCCGGAGGATCCCCAGAAGGTGGCCATCGACTGGGATCAGGTCCACGCCACCCCCGAGTCCCAGCGACGCCTCTGAAAGCGCGTTGGACGCCAGTCAGCGCATCGCTTCCAGGCCCCTGACCACGGTGGTGGTCAGGACGCCGATCTCGGAGATGCCGATGGTCACGGTGTCCCCGTCCTGCAGCGTGAACGGCAGGTCGGGGACCAGGCACGTGCCGGTGGCCAGCACCGCGCCGTCCGGGAACGCGTCGGCCCTGTACAGGTAGCCGGCCAGGTCGTCCAGGCGGCGGTTCAACTGCGACGTGGAGGCCTTGCCGTCCCACACCGTCTCCCCGCCCCTGGCGATGGTGAGCGTGATGTCCAGTGCGTACGGATCCGCGACCTCCCACGCCGGCCGGATCGCCGGCCCCACCGCGCACGCGCCAAGATAGATCTTGGCCTGCGGCAGGTAGAGCGGGTTGACCCCTTCGATGGTCCGCGAACTCACGTCGTCGACCACCGTGTAGCCGACGATCTCACCGGCCGCGTTGAGCACCAGCCCCAGTTCCGGCTCCGGCACGTCGATCTCGGAGTCGGAGCGCACCGCGATGCGCCCGCCGTCCCCGCTCACCTTCCACGCCACCGACTTGAAGAACAACTCGGGCCGCTCGGCGTCGTAGACCAGCTCGTACACGTCGGCCGCCCGCTCGCTCTCCAGCACCCGCGCCTCGCGCGAGCGCCGGTACGTCACGCCCGCCGCCCACACCTCCATCAGCCCGTCCACCGGCGCCAGCCTGCGTACCGAGCCCGACGGGTGCCGGGTCCCGTCCGCCCCGGAGCACCGCTCCCGCAGTTCCCCGGACGACATGCGCAGCAACTCGCCGACGGTCGTGACCCCGGCCAGCTCCACCACCTGTTCGCCGTCGTCGACGCCGACCGCGGCCGCGCCGGTCAGGGGGCTGACGAACCGTACGATGTGCATGCCTGCTCCTCACTCTCCATCAGATGAGTCCGATGAGAGTCTTTCGTACCCGGCCAGAACGGTGTCTCGCCGGGTGCCCCACGCTTTCGTTCGCGATCGCCTGACGGCAAGGTATGTGGCTTGCTGTAATTGATGACGTACGCAGTGCGATATCGACATTAAAGCGGTGACCAGTGACACAGGACGATGCGCTCCTCTTTCCTCCCCGACCGGACAACGTCAGGGCGTGGGAGGCGTACGTCGCCTGCCTGCGTACACTGCGCCTCCGGGCCGGAGCGCGAACGACGTCGAGTTGGCGGAGACGGTGCCGGTCCTCACTGAGGAGACGATCGGCGGAGTAGCGATCAAGGCAGAAGAGGGCAACGAGATGCCTGACTGGTGCCTACCGGCCGCCGCCAACGTCCACCCCATCCCCCGCGACGGGCGACGACACACGGGTGTGCTCGAACGGATTTTGAGAAGGGAGTGGGACCCCAACGCTGGTCCACCTCCTCAGGAGATCGTCCGTGTCACAAGCACCTTTCCACCTCCATCAACGCCGGAGTCCTCGACGGCGACCGCACTCGCGACGAACAGCTGATCGCGAACTGGGAGGTTCAGGACATCGGCATCCCGGCGCGACGTAGCGCCTGAGCCTTCTCCGGCTACGCTGCTGCCCCGTGGCCTGCGGGATCTCAGAGCGACGCCAATCGTCTTCTGTGCATCCCCCAAGCTAGGTCACCTCGAAGTCCGCCATCATCGCCATGTCCTCGTGTTCGAGATTGTGGCAGTGCAGCATGTAGCGGCCGCGGTAGCCGTGGAAGCGGGCGAGCACGTCCACGACCTCGTACGGGCGCACGTCCACCGTGTCCTTCCAACCGGCGTCGGTGGCGGCCGGTGGCCGGCCGTTGCGGGCGAGCACCTGGAAGTGGGCCAGGTGCACATGTACGGGGTGGTGGAAGTCGCTCGTGAGGCGCCAGATCTCGGCCGTGTCCAGGCGCGGGCGGGCCAGAGGGACGCCGGGCCGGTACGGGTGGCCGTTGATCGTCCAGGCGTTCTCTGTCCTGCGGAAGTCGAACGTCCGGGTGGTCACCGCCGACGGCCTGCCTTCGGGGCGGGACAACCTCTGCGGTACGGCGCTGTCGTCGACCGCCCGGCGGGTGACGAGGAAACGCATGACGTTCCTGGCGGGACCGTCGGCCAGGGTGTTGATGAGGGTCACCGTGCTGCCGACGGGGTAGGCGGAGAAGTCGACCACCACGTCGTACCGCTCCCCCGGCGCGATCGGGATCGTGTCGTGGGCCACCGGGGCGGCCAGGAGGCCGGCGTCGCTGCCGATCTGGATGAAACGGCCGCCGGGTGTGAGCTGGAGCCGGTAGCGGCGGGCGTTGGACGCGTTCAGCAGGCGCAGGCGGTAGCGGGTGGCCGTCACCTCGGCCACTGGCCAGGGCGCCCCGTTGACGAGGATGACGTCGCCCTCGACGCCCTCCATGTAGTCGCCGTCGTGCCGGTCGGGGTAGCGGAAGGAGCCGTCCTCGTCGAACGCCCGGTCGCAGATCATCAGCGGCAGTTCCCGCTCGCCTCTCGGCAGCGGCAGCGCGTCTTCCTCCGCGTCCCGCACCAGCGCCATCCCGGCCAGCCCGCGCCACACCTGCGGCGCCGTGTGGTCCATCCGGTGGTCGTGGTACCAGAGCGTGGCGGCGGCCTGGTCGAGTGGGTAGTGATAGTCCTTCACGAGGTGGTGGCGCCTCTCCACATGCTGGTGCCCGTCATGTTCCGCGGCGTTCCCGTGGTGTCCCGTGCCGTAGCCTGCCGGCACGACGAGGTCGGTCGGGTAGCCGTCGGAGTCCGGCGGGTTGACGCCGCCGTGCAGGTGGGTAGAGGTCGGCACGGGCAGCTCGTTGCGGACGGCGACGGTGACGGGCTCGCCGCGCCGCAGGTCGAAGGTGGGCCCGGGGAAGGTACCACCGTAGCCCCAGACTTCGGTGGTCGTGCCGGGGACGATCTCGACTCTGGCCACGCGCTGAGTCACCTCGTAGCGGCCGGGGCGCACCGGGCGGGCGGCATCGGGGACGGGCAGCGGCACGGTGAAGGGCCGGGGCAGTGGCAGCCTGCTGGCGAGGAGTTGCCCCGAGGTCTCGGCGAGCGCTCCGCATCCGGCGGCGGCCAGCCCCGCCCCGCCCAGCACGCCGAGGAACGCCCGCCTGCCCAGGAACGGCCGCCGCGAGGGGGCGCTCATGACGTGCTCTCACGGCTGAGGGCGCGGCGGCCGGTACGCCAAGTCCAGGCGGTGAACACGGCGGACACCCCGAAGATCGCCATGCCGAGCGGGAAGTGCAGCGCGATGACCCGGTCCAGCCCCGCAACCACCTGCACGGTCTCGGCTACCACGAGGCCGAGGCCGGCGAGGGCGGGCCACAGCGGTCCCCGGCCCGGCCGCCAGAGCAGGATCGCGGCCACGAGCTGCAGGTACAGCATGCTGTGTGTGAACCCGCCGTTGTTCCTGTGCCAGGTCAGCAGGTCGACGTCGCCGGTGACGAACAGCCCGGCCAGCGCGGCCTGCGCGAGCACTCCGGCCAGGTGCAAGGTCGCCGTCACCCGGAGCGACCAGACGATCCAGGAGGTTGATGAGGTCATGGCCGTCATGGTGCGAGCTCGCACCCGGGGACGGCGTCGCCCGGCGGAGGACACCTGGACGTACTCCCGTGGTCGTACATCGCAACTCAGTGCCCGAAAACGTACGACGAGGGGGTGACGTCCGGCGGGGACGCCTCCCCTACCTTGAAGGGCATGGACAGCCGGAGGATCGACGCGCTCATGGCGGCGGGCGTGCTCGTGGCGATCATGGCAGGCACGTACGGCAACCTGTCGTGGACCGGCCCCTACGAGCGGCCGCTCGACGGGGTGGGCATCACGCTGATCGTCGTCGCGTCCGTGTCGTTGGCCTGGCGGCGCGCGGCCCCGCTGGCCGCCGGGCTGGTCGCGGTGGCCGCCGCGATCGTCTACTACTCCGCCCACTACCCCGGCGTGTTCGCCGCCGAGCCCGCGCTTGCCTCGATCTACACCCTCGCCTCGCTCGGCCGCCGCAAGGCGGCGATCTGGCTGGCGGTGGCGCTGGCCGTTCCGGTCTACGGGCTCATGGCGCTGGCCGAGGAGGATCCGGCGGCCGCCAGCGGGATGAATCTGCTGAGCGGCTGGCTGGTGGCGATGGTGGTGGTCGGTGAGGTGGTCAGGAGTCGCCGGGCGTACCTGCGGGCCGTGGAGGAGCGAGCGGAGGAGGCCGAGCGCACCCGTGAGGAGGCGGCGCTGCGCCGGGCGGGTGAGGAGCGGCTGTGGATCGCCCAGGAGCTGCACGATTCGCTCACGCACAGCATCTCCGTGGTGAACGTGCAGGCGGCGGTGGCCATGGAGCTGCTGGAACGCGACCCGGCGCGGACCCGCGAGGCGCTGGCGGCGATCAAGGAGTCGGGGCACGAGGCCATGGACGAGCTGCGTGCCACGCTCGGCGTGCTTCGGCAGGCGGGACTCGAGAGCCCTGACGCCGGGCTCGCCGGGCTGCCGCGGCTGGTGTCCAGGGCCGAGGGGGCGGGGCTGCGGGTGTCGTACACCGTCACCGGCGACCCGTACGCGGTGCCGCCCGAGGTGGACCGGGCCGCGTACCGGATCGTGCAGGAGGCGCTGACCAACGTGCTGCGGCACGCGGGCGCGGCGGCGGTCGCGGTGTCCATCGGCTACGATCCGGCGGGGATCACACTGCGGGTGGACAACGACGGCGAGGCCGGCACGGCAGGGCCGGGAATGGGGTTGATCGGGATGCGCGAGCGCGCGGTCGCCGCCGGCGGGTCGCTCACCGCCGGGCCGGGCGAGGACGGCGGCTTCAGCGTACGCGCGGAGCTTCCGGTGCGGTCGTGATCAGGGTTCTGCTGGCCGACGATCAGCCGCTCATCCGGGCCGGCTTCAAGGCGCTGCTCGAGCTGACCGACGACATCGCGGTGGTCGGCGAGGCCGGCGACGGGGCGCAGGCCGTGGAGCTGTCCAGGCGGCTGCTGCCGGACGTGGCGCTGCTTGACGTGCGGATGCCGCTGCTCGACGGCATCCAGGCCACCCGCAGGATCGGCGCGGACCCGGAGCTGGACGGGGTGCGGGTGGTGATCCTCACCAACTACGCGCTCGACGAGTACGTCTTCGCCGCGCTCCGGGCCGGGGCCAGCGGGTTCCTGCTCAAGGACATCGAGCCGGGTGACCTGCTGCAGTCGGTGCGGGTGGCCGCCCGGGGCGACGCGCTGCTGTCGCCGTCGGTGACGCGCCGGCTGATCGAGGAGTACGTCAGCACGCCGCCACGGCCGGCGCCCGTGCCGGGGTCCGAGCGGCTGACCGGGCGGGAGCGGGAGATCGTGTCCCTGGTGGGGCGGGGCATGTCGAACGAGGAGATCGCCGCGCATCTGGTGATCAGCGAGGCCACCGCCAAGACGCATGTGAGCAGGTCGATGAGCAAGCTGGGTGTGCGTGACCGGGCGCAGCTGGTCGTGTTCGCGTACGAGTCCGGGCTGGTGATTCCCGGCGGGCAGCCTTAGAAGGCCAGCAGGAACTCGTAGACGTTCAGCAGCCAGACCAGCATCCACAGCAGGACGGCGGGAAGCCGGACCATCCCCCGTCCGGTTCCGTCAGCATGCAACGCGATCTCTCAACGCCTTTCGTGCACGGCGACGATATCTTCCCAGTCTGCGTCCTCCGGGCCGTCCCCGCGCACGGCCGGTCAGCCGCTGATGGGCTTGCCCAAGGCGCTGCCCGCGAGCCAGTCTTCCCAGGACTTCGCCCACGGTGTCGGGCCGTTGCCGAACTGCAGCTTCCTGGACGTTCCCGTCACCTCGATGATGTCGCCCCGCTGGGTGAACTCGTAGAACCAGCGGGCGTTCTCCGGGCTGGCGTTCACGCAGCCGTGGCTGACGTTGCGGCTGCCCTGTGCCCCGGTCGACCATGGCGCGGCATGGAAGAAGGTGCCGCTGTAGGTCATCCGGACGTTCCATTTGGTGCGGATGCGGTACTCGCCGGGCTCGCCGATCGTGGCCGAGTCCATGACGATGTCGGCCGCCTTCTCCTGGGCGATCATGACGCCGGAGTAGCTGTCGTCGCCCGGTCTGCCGAGGCTGACCGGGATGGTCTTGACGACCTCGCCGTTCTCCCTGACGACTGCCTTGTGGGATTCATTGCTGACCTTCGTGATGTGCGAAGGCCCGACGGTGAAGGTCAAGCTGCGGTCCTTGGTGCCCCACAGTCCCGCACCGGCGCGCAGTCCGGTCAAGTGCGCCACCACCGTGACTTTCTCGCCGACCGGCCAGTACTCGCGCGGCCTGAACTGCACCTCCCGGTCGCTCACCCAGCTCCAGGCCCCTTCGACCGGTTTGGACATGCGCACCACGAGCGCCCGCTCGATTCTGGCCCGGTCCTGCTTGGCGGTGATCGGCTGGGACAGCAGGAGCTGCACGGGCATGCCGACGCCCACCTTCTCACCGTCCAGGGGCGACATGCCGCTTTCCAGCACCCGTTTCGGCTTCAGCGTGGTGAACCTGGCCTGCGCCGCGACCGGCTTGCCGTCCGTGCCCGTCGCCTCCGCGCTGACGGTGTACGAGGTCGACGGCCGTAACGCCCACCGGGGACGCCACGTCCCGTCCGCGGCCACCGAGCCGCGCACCTCCCGCCCCTTGGCGTCGGCGACGGTCAGCTTGGTGACCTTGCCGTCGGTGACCTTGACGCCGACCCCCGTGTCCGGGGACACCTTCTTCGTGCCGTCGGCAGGGGTGATCGCCAGCTTGGCCACCGGCCCCTGCTCCACAGGCTTGCCCGGCGCCGAGGTGCCGCCGCCGGAGGTGCATCCGGCGATCAGGAGCACCGCCGCGACGAGGGCACTCGCAATGGTCCGGCCGTTCCGCATCGTGGATGCCTCCCGTGCCTGACAAAAAGGTCACCGGTGGACTTTCTTCCCGCGATGGCGGGGTTGACACAGGGCCGGGGCCGGTCTTCCCTCGACGGTACGGGGATGATCGGAGGGGAGCTGCCATGCTCGCGATGCGTCGGTCCGTCCTTGCCCTGGTCTGCTCCGCCGCGCTGGTCGCCGTCCCCGTCGATCCGGTGCTGGCCGCGGCCCCGGCCCCGGGGATGCCCGGGGCGCTGTCGCACTTCGGCTTGGCCCGCAAGGACTGCGTGGGCACGGCCGCGAACAAGACCTCCAAGGTCTGGTACACGGTCGCGGGCGGTGTCCTGTCGGACGTGTACGAGCCCACGATCGACAACACGAACGTCGAGACGATGCAGTTCGTGGTGACCGACGGCAGCACGTTCACCGAGCTCCAGTCGCGCGACACCACGTACCAGGTGGCCACCGACCGCTCCGGCATGACGTGCACGATCACCTCTGTCAGTAAGAACGGCCGCTACCGGCTGACCACGACCTACCTCACCGACCCGGACAGGGACGCCGTCGTCGTGCGGACCCGGCTGCAACCCGCCGGGCTGCGGCTGTACGTACGGCTGGACGCCGGCGTGAACGGCAACGGAGGCGGCGGGCCGGCCAACGGCGGCGCCGACGGCGGCGTGGTGGACGGGCCGACCGGCGCGCCGGTGATCGCGGACGAGAACACCGAGACCTCGGCTCCGGCCCGCGACTACGCGGTGCCCACCCACCTGGCGCTGCGGGCCGAGCGGCGGCTGCCGCAGGCGAGCGTCGGGTACGCGGGCACCTCCAGTGACGGCGCCGCCCAGTTGGACGCGGCCCGCACACTGACCCCCTACGCCGAGGCCCCGAGCGGCAACGTGGTCGCCACCGCGCGGCTGCCGCTCGACGCGGGCGGCGAGGTGACGTTCGCGCTGGGGTTCGGGCGCAGCCGGGGCGCCGCACTGCGGGTGGCGGGCGAGGCCGCCGCCCGGCCGTTCCCGGCGACCCGCGCCCGGTACGAGGGCGGCTGGGCGACCTACGACGCCGGGCTGCGCCGGCCGCCGGACACGCAGGCCGACCTCTACCGGCTGTCGGCCAACGTGCTCAAGGCCAGCGAGGACAAGACGTTCCCCGGCGCGGTCGTGGCGTCATTGGCCAGCCCGTGGGGGCAGGCGGTGCCGGCAGGCGACCTGGTCGGCGGCAAGGCGGTGTACTTCGGCTCCTACCGGGAGGTGTTCTCCCGCGACCTGTACGAGGCGTTCACCGGTTTCCTGGCCGCCGGCGACGTGGCGACGGCCAGGGACACGGCCCGTTTCCTGCTGGAGCGGCAGCAGTTGCCGGACGGACGGCTGCCGCGTAACTCGCTGCTGAACGGCGCGCTGGCGCCCGACTCGGGCGGCGACCAGCTGGACGAGACCGCGTACCCGATCTTGATGGCCTACCAGTCCGGGCTGACCGGCGTGTGGGACGACGTGCGGGCGGCGGCCGACTTCCTGGTGTCGCACGGTCCGGCGTTCGGGGTGGAGCGGTGGGAGGAGCAGTCGGGCTACTCGCCGTCGACGATCGCGGCCGAGATCGCCGGGCTGGTCGCGGCCGGTGAGCTCGCGGCCAGGCAGGGCGACCAGGCACGGGCCAGGCTGTACCGGGCCACGGCCGATCATTTCGCGCGCTCGGTGAAGGAGTGGACGGTCACGACCACAGGGCCGTATGCGTCCCGCTACTTCCTGCGCCTGTCGCGCAACGGGGATCCGAACGCGGCGGTGTCGTACAACCTGGGCAACGGCGGGCCGACCGAGGACCAGCGGCGGGTCGTGGACGCCGGGTTCCTGGAGCTGACCAGGCTCGGCATCCTTCCCCCTGACGACCCCGACGTGCTGGCCAGCCTGCCGGTCGTGGACCGGGTGATCAAACGTACGACGGCGACCGGCCCCGGCTGGTACCGCTACGGCTCCGACACCGACGGCACCGAGGACGGCTACGGCGACTGCTACGAGCCCGACCCGACGTCCTGCGCGCCGTCGGGCAAGCCTTGGCCGACCGGTAACACCGGATCGGGCCACGTGTGGCCGGTCCTGGCCGGTGAGCGGGCCGAGCAGGCGCTCCAGACCCGCGACCAGGCGACGGCCGCCTCACTGCTCAAGGCCATGCGGGGCATGTCGTCGGGCACCGGGCTGGTACCCGAGCAGGCGTGGGAGAACCCCGACCTGGCCGCCTCGCCCCACAGCACGGACCCGGCCAGCGCCTCGATCGGCATGCGTGACGGCGGGCCCGCCGGGTCGGCGTCGCCGCTCACCTGGGCGCAGGCCCAGGCGCTCCGGCTGATCCTGTCGCTGGGCTCCACCCGCCCGGTCGAGCAGCCCGACGTCGTGCGCCGGCGCTACGTAGCGCGCGGCATGCCGCAGGCGCCCCCGCTGACCGTGACCGCCCCGGCCGACGGCACCGCGGTGGCCGGCACGTCGGTCACGGTCGAGGGCAGCACGGCGCCCGGTGCGCGGGTGGACGTCGCCGCGACGCCCATCGACACCGGCGCCCCCACGCAGATCGTCTCGGTGCTCGCGGGGCCGAGTGGCGCGTTCACGGCCCAGGCGCCGGTGTCGTTCGGCGAGGTCGTGCTCACGGTGACCGTCACCACCTCGGACGGCCGCACCGGGCACACCCGGCGCACGGTGATCGGCGACATCGTCGGAGCCACGACCGTGCTCGACGTGACCGACCCTGACGGGGACGACGACGGGCCGGGCACCTACGCGTACCCGACGGCCGCCGACTTCCACGACGGCGCCTTCGACCTGCGCAGGTTCCAGGTGATCACGGACGCCACGACCGTCTACCTCCGGGCGGAGCTCCGCGACCTGTCCCCCACGTTCGGCAACCAGATGGGCGCGCAACTGCTCGATGTGTACGTCCAGGACCCGGCCGTGGCGACGCGGTCGACCGAGGCGGCGTTCCCGCAGCGTAACTACCGCATCGCCGAGCCGGACGCGTGGACGCAGCGGGTGGAGGTGCAGGGATTCGCCGCGCCGGTGTGGGTGACCGCCGGGGGGACGGCCCAGGCGGGTGCGGCGGTCCGGGCGTCCGGGACCACGCGGACGATCACGGTCGCGCTGCCCAAGAGCACGTTCGGCCCGCCCGGGCCTGGGTGGCGGTTCGCGGTCGTGCTGACCGGGCAGGACGGTTTCAGCGCCGACCAGGCCAGGGGCTTCGCCGCGACGCCGCAGCCCTACCAGTTCGGCGTGTGCGCCGAGGGCGGGACGGATCCGCTGTGCGCGGTGGATCCCGGCACCGTGCCCAAGGCGATGGACGTGATCGTGCCGGCCGGGCAGTCCCAGTCGGACGTGCTCAACCCGCTGCCCGGCCCCGTCGCCATACCCGCCGTCCCGGTCCCCTGATCACCGTGTCCAGGTGCCGGACCCCGCGCCCGTGCTCATCGCGTCCATGAGCGTTGCGCGGCGTCGCGGATCCGGTGCCTGACCGGGGCGGGGACGTCGCCGTTCGGCGCGGGCGGCAGGGCCGGCGGCGCCGGCGGCACGAGCACCGCGGCCTCCTCCTCGGTGACCGGCCGCTCGACCTCCGCGAACCCGCCGTCCGGACCGCGCACGATCACCCCGGTCTCCACTCCGTGGGCGGCGGTGTGCCGGTCGCGGGACCGCAACCCGATGGCGATGCGGCGTGCGACCAGGAAGCCCAGCACCGGCCCGGCCACGAACGCGACGCGGAAGATCCACGTCGTGGCGTTGAGCGAGATGTGGAAGGTCGAGGCGATCAGGTCGTTGCCGCCGGCCAGCCACAACACGCCGTAGTAGACGATCCCTGCGATGCCGATGCCGACCCGGGTCGGCGCCTCACGCGGCCGGTCCAGCAGGTGGTGGATGGCGTTGTCGCGGGTGATCCACCGCTCGGCGAACGGGTACACGGCCAGCGCGGTGAACAGCAGCCCCGGCGCGACCAGCGCGGGGATCAGCACGCTCATGGTGACCGTATAGCCGAAGAGGGTGAGCTCCCACGGCGGCATGATCCGCAGCGCGCCTTCCAGGAAGCCCATGTACCAGTCGGGCTGTGAGCCCGCGCTGACCGTGCTCGGCACGTACGGGCCGTACAGCCAGATCGGGTTGACCTGGAACACGGTGGCGAGCAGCGCGACCACCCCGAGCACCCACAGGAAGAACACCGTCGTCTTCGCCATGAACGCCGGGAAGAACGGCGCGCCCCGCACCACCCGGTCGCTCAGCCCCTTGGCGCGGAACTGGGTGTGGGTCTGCCGCCACGTGAGCACGACCGCGTGCAGCGGGATGAGCAGCAGCAACAGCCCCGGGATCAGCAGCACGTGGAGGCTGTAGAGCCGGGAGATGATGTCGTCGCCGGGGAACTCCCCGCCGAACAGGAACGCCGCCAGATACGTCCCCACCAGCGGGATCGACAACGTGACCCCGTGCAGGATGCGCAGCCCCGCGCCGGACAGCAGGTCGTCGGGCAGCGAGTAGCCGAACAGCCCGTTGAACATCACCAGCACGAACAACAGCACGCCGATCAGCCAGTTGAGGTCGCGGGGCTTGCGGAAAGCGCCGGTGAAGAAGTTGCGCAGCAGGTGGGCGACGATGGCGGCGAGGAAGACGAGCGTGGCCCAGTGGTGCATCTGCCGCATCAGCAGGCCGCCCCGCACCTCGAAGCTGATCTCCAGGGTGGAGGCGTACGCCGCGCTCATCCGCACCCCGCGCAGCGGCACGTAGGCGCCGTTGTAGACCACCTCCTGCATCGCCGGTTTGTAGAAGAACGTGAGGAACACGCCGGTGAGCAGGACGACCACGAAGGAGTACAGCGCGATCTCCCCGAGTAAGTACGTCCAGTGGTCGGGGAAGACCTTGCGCATCGCCTTCTTCAAGAAGGCCGCCCCACCGATCCGGTCGTCGAGTGCTCTGGCCAGTGAGCTGCTCTTCATCGCTACCCCGCGTCATGTCGGTAGTCCGTTCACCGACATGACGTCGCGGGGCGGCGAAATGTGACATTCAGGCGAAGCGTTCGACCGTGACCGGGATCAGCCCCTGCTCGCGGATGGCCTGCCGGTGGTGATGGAGCAGCGCGCCGAGCATGGCGAGCGGCCCGGCGCCGAGCCGTACGGTCACGTCCACGCACCACGCGATGCCGGCCCCGATGCGGCGCAGCTCCCAGCTGAACCCGTGCCCGCCGGCGCTGCCCGACGCCTTGCCGACCACGCGGGGGTCGCCGGTCGGCTCCAGCCGCAGCGCCGCCTGTGCCTTCGCCAGGCCGTCCGCGCCGAGCTCGCCGGCGAACAGGATGCGGTAACGGCACGCCCTGGTCAGCGCGGTGCCCAGTTGGCGGCCGTGCCCGCCCTCCCCGTCCCCTGATCCGGTTGTCCTGGCGGCTTGCCCGGATCCGGCCAGCCATCATCGTGCCGAGCAGCTTTTGGAAGGTGCTCAACTGGTTCGCTCTCAAAGACTGATCGCACCTGGCGGCGACCCATCGCTCAAACGTTCTACCCAGGACAGGCGCGTCTTGGTAGTCTAACAGTCACTCACCGTAAAGATTGCGAGGTGGTGTGCAGGTCATGCAGGGGGAGGACTCATGCATGCGACCGGCCCTATGCCGAAGTGGAGATTGCGAGTAGTCCATTCACGGCGTAACCGGATCCCCCGCACGTAAACGCGGGGGCCTTCAGCCTGTGATAGCTGAGGCCCATGTGTTACCAGCACCAGCCAACACCAAGGTAGGAGGTGACCAACGTTGGCTACGTTCCGCGCAGGACAAAAGACCCACCAGGCTGTGCCTCCTCAGCAGCCTGCTCTGGAACTCGGTCCAGCAGACAACCCCGGGATCAGGGACGAAACGGGGACCGAGGGCCGCCGCCGAGCGGCACCCGGCGCGGGACATGTGCGAGAGGAGACCCTCGGCAGTTCACCTGCCGCCGAGGGCGTCACCCCGGACCACCCGGTTCGGGAGCAGGCACGTGAGTGCCACCCGTATGTGTTCGTGCTCGACAAGCACGGACATCCTCTGCAATCCTGCGCCGCAGCACGAGCCCGCAAGCTCCTCAAGATGGGAAGGGCCGTTGTCCACCGGCATACGCCGTTCGTCATCCGCCTCAAGGACCGCACCGCCGCCGACAGCGAGATCGATGGGGTGGAGTTGGGTGTCGACCCCGGCTCCCGGCACACCGGGATCTCGGTGTTCACTGCCCAGGCCGGCGAGCGTCGCGCCAGGTTCGCGATCCAGCTCGATCATCGCGGCGCCTCGATCCGCACGAAGATGCAGCAGCGGGCCGCCTACCGGCGCGGCCGCCGCAGCCGGAACCTGCGCTACCGCGCGCCGCGCTTCTCCAACCGCACCCGGCCGTCAGGCTGGCTGGCGCCATCTCTCCGCCACCGTGTGGTCACGACCGCATCATGGGTGGACCGTCTGGCCCGCTGGTCACCGGTACGGGCGGTGCACGTGGAGCGGGTCGCGTTCGACACCCATGCCGTCTCCGCTGGTCGGTCTTTGCAAGGGGTGGAACACCAGCGGGGCACCCTCGCTGGGTACGAGGTCCGCGAGTATCTGCTGGCCAAGTGGAAGCGGCGGTGCGCTTACTGCGGCGCTGCGGGTGTCCCGTTGAACATCGACCACATCCACCCCCGCAGCCGCGGCGGCACCGACCGGGTCGACAATCTGACCCTGGCCTGCGTGTCATGCAACCAGACCAAAGGCAACCAGCCCATCGAGGATTATCTCGCCCGCAAGCCGAACCTGCTGGCGAAGATTCTCGCACAAGCTAAGGCCCCACTCCGAGACGCCGCCGCCGTGCAGACTACCGGTTGGGCGCTGTGGCGGGAGCTCAATGCCCGTCTCCCGACCCATGTGGCCTCCGGGGGCCGCACCAAGTGGAACCGCACTCGAATGGGACTGCCCAAGACCCACACCTTAGACGCCCTGGCCGTTGGCAAGCTGGACTCCATCACCGCAACCGTGTCTGCCGTGCTTGTCATCGGGTGCACCGGCCGCGGCACTCACGCCCGGACCCGCACCGACAAGCACGGCTTTCCTCGCCTTCGCCTGCCCCGGCACAAACGATTCTTCGGCTATGCCACCGGCGACCTAGTGACCGCCGTCGTACCCACCGGCAAGAGGCAAGGCACCCACACCGGCCGCGTCGCCGTCCGCGCGACCGGCATGTTCAACATCACCACCGCCCACGCAACCGTCCAAGGCATCAGCCACCGTCACGTCCGGCTGCTGCAACGAGCGGATGGATACGCCTACACGTTTCAGGAGGAATCATCCCGGCTGTAGGCCGTTTTCTTCTCCTGCCTGAACGCAGGGCCTCCACGCGGTGATCTGATGAGATCAGGCGAAGCGCTCAACCGTCACCGGGATCAGCCCCTGCCCGCGGACGGCCTGCCGGTGGTGGTGCAGGAGCGCGCCGAGCATGGCGAGCGGCCCGGCGCCCAACCGTACGGTCACGTCCACACACCACGCGATGCCGGCCCCGATGCGGCGCAGCTCCCAAGTGAAGCCGTGGCCACCAGCACTGCCCGACGCCTTGCCGACCACGCGCGGGTCGCCGGTCGGCTCCAGCCGCAGCGCCGCCTGCGCCTTGGCCAGCCCGTCCGCGCCCAGCTCGCCGGCGAACAGGATGCGGTAGCGGCGCGCCTTGGTCGGCGCGGTGCCCAGATGGAGCGGTGCGGAGGCGGGAAGAGGCTGGCGGCGCCGGAAGAAGTCGCGCAACCGATCCTCCTGGGGCAGCTCGCCCCCGCCGAGGTACGCGTAGGCGTCGCGGGCGTCCCGCCGGTCCACCGGCATCACCCTCCTGCGCAGGGCGCTATCGGACCGGATGGCCCGGCTCACCTCCGGGGCCGCCAACCAAGCGCCAGTCTCTGATCCCCATTCGGCGCTGTCGATGCCGGCCGCGGTGAAGTCCTCGCCGAGCACGAATTCCTCCACCAGGACTCCTGCCGGTGACCGGTCATTCACGGAGGTGGAGATTAGGTAGTAGTCCAGTCCCATTCTTCGCATGATCCTCGGCCTGGGAACGGGGGATCAAGCAACGCGCCGGTCCGGCGGACCGCCAACTCGTTTCATCCGGAAAGCGGTCTCCCGCGAACTAAGGACGAACGACAGCTGTCGAACTCATATGGGGCGGTCCCGGCGAGAGCCGGGACCGCATGCATGCGCGGGGCGACGAGCCTGGGGGCGGAGAGCGGCAGCTTACGTGACCAGCGGAGTCCCCGTGCGAGCGCGACCATCAGACACAGCCGCACCGGGGGCGGTGCGCGAGGGGGATCAAATGAACATCGATGCTGGATCGCGCCGGGCGGCACGGCCTGGGGCGAGACGGGGGGCGGCGAGGATGCTCGCCACGGCCGTCCTGACCACGGCGGCCTGCGTCACCGGCCAGCTGGCGGCCGGCACTGGAACGGTCCAAGCGGCGGTGCTGCCCGGCGTCAAGGACGGCGGCGTCACCGCGTTACCTACGGGCACGGATCTGGCCGGGACCTGGTTGAAGGCATCGCAGGCGCTGATGCGGCCGCTGCTCGCCGCGGCGCGGGACGTGCGGGGCCGCCCGGTCAACTGCCGCCGCGTCAAGTGCGTGGCACTCACCTTCGACGACGGACCCGGTCCGTACACCGACGCGCTGCTGCGCCGGCTGAAGGCCCACCGCGCGCGGGCCACGTTCTTCGTCGTGGGGCAGAACGTTACCGCCTACCCCGCCATCCTGCGCCGCACCGTCGCCGCGGGTCACGAGATCGGCGGCCACACCTGGTCGCACGCCAACCTGACCCGGCTGCCGGCTGCCGCGGTCCGCGCTGAGTTCGCCCGTACCGACCAGGCGATCAAGGCGGCGACGGGGCTCGTGCCGCGCCTCATCCGTCCGCCGTACGGGGCGCTCAACGCCTCCGTGCGCATGCAGAGCCCACGACCGATGGTGATGTGGAGCGTGGACACGCTGGACTGGCTGCACCGTGACAGCGCCAAGGTCACCAAGAACGCCCTCAAGGCGGTGCGCCCCGGCAGCATCGTGCTCTTCCACGACATCCACCCCACGACGGTGCGGGCCATGCCGGGGATTCTGAAGACTCTGTCCGCGCGCGGCTACACGTTCGTCACCGTCAGCCAGTTATTCGGCGGCAACCCACCGCCCGTGGCCTACAGCGGCGCCTCCAGCCTGCTCTGAGCTCCCGCTCATCCGGAGGCCGTCCGGACGAGGAGCAGCGCGTCCTGTCCGGACGCCGCGCCCCACACCTCACCGGGGCGGCCGTGGATCTGGCGCACCGCCGCGGCCTCGCCGTTCGCGGGAGTGAAGCGCTCGGTGGCGGGGTCGAAGCTGATCAGCCGGTCGCTGCCGAAGTCGCTGATCCAGACGATGTCGGCGGAGTCGACGTAGACGGCGTACGGCTGCGGGGCGTCCCCGGGGAGCCGCCATTCCTTCCACGCGTCTGAGGCGGGGTCGTAGCGGCCGAGGCGGCCGCCGTTCCACTCGCTGACCCACACGCGGCCGGTGCTGTCGGCCCAGACGCGGCGGGCGCCCTGGCCGGCGGTCGGAGGTTCGAGCACGGTGGCGCGGCCGGTGTCCGGCGCGATCCTGGCGATGTGGCTGCCGGCCAGCGAGGCGTAGTAGACGGCGCCATCGGGCGTGGCGGTGATCCCGTACGGTCCGGGGCCGCGCGGGGCCTCGTACACGTCGATCTTTCCCGTGTCCGGTGCCAGCCGGCCGTAGACGCCGCTCTGGCCGGTGAACCAGAGCATGCCCGCGGCGTCGAACGCCGCCGTGTTGAGGTCGGCGCCCGCGCGGTCTCCGGGCAGCGGGTAGGTGCGTACCTGGCGGTTGTTCGCGTCCACCCGGACGATCGCGTTGAGCCCGCTGTCGGTCACCCAGGCGTGCCCGCCCGGCCCGGTGATCACGCCGTGCGGTCTGGAGCCGTCGCCCAGCGGCACCTGCGTCACCTTGCCCGTCTTGGGGTCGAGGTGGCCGAGGTAGCCTGCGCTCTGCGCGGTGAACCACACACCGCCGTCGGCGGCGGGGGCCACGTCGTGCGGCCCGGCTCCGCTCGGCACCTCGAACCGCTGCACGGCAGGCCCGGCGGCCGCACCGGTCCGTGCGGGGGCGGCCGTCTGAGCAGGAGGGGCGGTGGGTGTGGCGGTGCAGGCGGCGAGCACGAGCAACACCGCCAGCGGTGCGCTTCGCGTCAGTACGCTTGCCAAGCGGGTCACGGCTACTCCTTCAGTGATCGCCAATCGTCGACGCCGATCCTGGCCACCGGCTCGGTCCCGCCGCCGGGGGCGAAGACGAACGTCTCACCCTCAGCCGAGGACAGGCCCGTGGCGCGGGACAGATTGAAGCCGTGTGAGACCAGCACGGTGTTGACGCCCTGGGCGGGGCGGCCGGATAGCAGCCGGCGAAGGGCCGCGGCCAGCGCGTCGTCGTCGGTGCCCGGGAAGATCTCGTTGATGAGGTCACGGCTCTCCCGCGCCTTGCCGAACGCGAGCTCGGCGGTCTCACGGGTGCGCCGGTAAGGGCTGGCGAGCACGTCACCGATGGGGATGCGCAGCCGCCTGACGGCCGCGCCGATCCCCCGAGCCTGCGCCCTGCCCTCCGTGGAGAGGTTGCGCTGGGTGGAGGGGTCGGAGAGGTCGGGGTTGGAGTCGTCCTGGGTGGCTTCGGTCGCCGTGTGCCGGATGTAGAGGACGTATCCACCCCGCCGCAGCCGCCCGACCAGCCCGGCGTCCGCCGTGGCCGACCCACCGCCCGCCGTCGCGCCGGTCCCGGGCGACGTGGCAGGAACCGGTGACGTCGCAGGGGCCTGTGACGATGCGGCGGGTGCCGGTGATGGTGCGGCGGGCAGGGGGGCCGGCCCGCCGCAACCGGCCAGGAGGCAGGTGCAGGCGGCGAGCAGCGCCAGGCTGGACCTCACGCCCACGACGCTACGCCCGCCAACCGCAAAGCCACGTAAAAGCGCGCAGGACCCCGGATGGCCCGGCTCAGCCTCCCGCGGGGTACGGCGGGCCGAGGCTCCAGGCCCGGGCCGTCTGGTCCCTGCCGCCGCTGACGGCGATCGGCCGGCCGTCGAGCAGGCCGATCGCCACCGACCAGACGCTGTCGGCGTGCCCGGTGAACGGCGTGCCGAGCGGCTTTCTGGTGCCCAGGTCCCACACCCGCACGGTCGCGTCGTCGCCTGCGGTCACCGCGATGGGCGCGCCGCCGACCTGGCCGACGGCCACCGCCCACACCGCGCCCTTGTGACCGGCGAGCGGCGCGCCGAGTTGCTTGCCCGCGCGCAGGTCCCAGACGCGGGCGGTGCCGTCGGCGGAGGCGGTGACGGCGACGTGCGTGCCGCCGATCCGGCCGGTCGCCACCGACTTGACGTCGCCTTCGTGCCCGGCCAGCGTGCGGGACGTGCCCGTGGTGAGGTCCCAGACGCGGGCGGTGTCGTCGTCGCTCGCGGTGACGGCGACCGGCACGGCGTCGAGCTGGTCGAGCGTGGCTCCTCTGACCCATTCCGTGTGCCCGGCGAGCGGCCGGCCTCCTGCGAGGTACGCAGGTTCCAGACGCGGGCGGTCTCGTCGTCGGAGCCCGTCAGCGCGACGGGGACGCCGCCGAGCGTGCCGACGGCCACAGCCCGCACATCGTTGGTGTGGCCGGCCAGCGGCTTGCCGAGCTCCTGACCGAACGGGGTGCCCTGCGCGGTCGTGCGTACGGGTCCGGGATCGCGGGTGACCCGGGGCTCCGGCCACATCGCCACCACCACGGCCGCGATCGCCGCGGCGACGGCCGCGAGCGCGCTCCTGGGCACCCGCCGCGCCGACGACGTCGCAGGCGAGGGCGGGGTCACCGACTCGGTGATCTCGGCGGTCGGGAGGGTGTCGCCGCCGGTCAGGGCGCGGACCAGGTCGTCGGCCGTGAGCCGGCGTCCGGGGTTCTTGTTCAGGCAGGCGGTCACCAGTGGCAGCAACGATTCCGGCACGCCGGTCAGGTCCGGCTCCTCGTACAGCAGTGCGTGCAGCACGGCCGGGACCGACGCGCCCGCGAACGGCCGGCGGCCCGTGGCCGCGTACACCATCGTGGCGGCCCAGCTGAAGACGTCGGCGGCCGGCCCGATCTGGTCGGAGCTGACCTGCTCGGGCGCCATGTATCCGGGTGTGCCGAACGCCCCGGATTGGGTGACGGCGTGCTCGAGGGCCCGTGAGATGCCGAAGTCGATCACCACGGGGCCCTCGGGGCCGAGGATGACGTTGGCGGGCTTGAAGTCGCGGTGCACGACCCCGGCGCGGTGGATCGCGGCCAGCGCGGTCGCGGTCGCGACCGCCAGCCGATCCAGCCCGCCGCCGGTGCGCGGGCCCTCCTGCCTGACCACGCGGTCGAGGGACTCGCCGCGCACGTATTCACTCACGATGTACGGCCGGTCGTCATGCATTCCCATGTCGAGGACCCTGGCGGTGCAGAACGGCGCCACCCGGCGCGCGAGCTCCACCTGCCGGAAGAATCGGCGGCGCTCCTCGGCGTCCTCCGACATCCGGGCGTGCAGCACCTTGATCGCGACCTCGTCGCCGTCCGGGCTCAGGCCGCGATACACCGTGCCCTGGCCGCCGTCACCGAGAGACCCGGTGAGCCGGTAGCCGGAGATCTGCCCAAGGTCGGGCTGTGGACGCGACAATGCCACCTTCTTCGTGTCAGCAGGGACCTCAGCACCGGATACTACGATCGAAAAGGGTTAGCTGGATTACCCGAAGAGGGGACATAATCGGGCACCGGCCTCGCTTTCAGCCGGGCATCACCGGAAAGACATTTCCCGTTAGCCGATTATTCAGATATCCATCCAGCTTTGTGTACTGAGAGGTTTTCGTGACGCCTGGTGTTCGTTTGATCCGCAGCTCCGACCTCGCGCAGACCGTTGAATACGCGTACGCGGCCGTCGCCGACGTGCCGGTGCGAGCCATCTGGGCGGCCGGCGCCTGCCCGCTGGACGCCGACGGCACGACCGTCGCCGTAGGGGACGTCGCCGGGCAGACCCACCAGGTGATGCGCAACCTCGTCACGGCGCTCGGCAGCGCCGGCGCCGCTTTGACCGACGTCGTCAAGACCACCGTGTACGTGGCCTCGTCCCGGCGGGACGACCTGGTCGAGGCGTGGAAGGTCTACCGCGACCACATGGGCGCCCACGACGTGCCCAGCACACTGCTCGGCGTCACCGTCCTCGGCTACCCGGACCAGCTGGTCGAGGTCGAGGCGGTCGCGCTGATCACCTCGCCGGAGTAGTCCTGGCACTCACGTTGCGCATCGCCCGGCTGCCGCCGACCGGCGCGAAGGCCGGCCGTCACGGGCATCCGGCGAGGTGCCCGCGACGGCCGGGTTCGGCGTCAGGCCAGCAGGGCCGCCACCGCCAGCGCGGGCTCCGGGTGCTCGGCCAGCAGCGCGCGGGCCTCCCGGTGCTCGGCTCCGGCGGCCGCGGGTGCCTGCCATGCGCCCTCGCAGCCCAGCAGCGCCGCCACGGCGTCGCAGGCCGCCGGATGCCCCATGAGCAGCTCGGCCACCGGCCCGGACGCCATCGGCGCGGAGGCCGCCTTGGGCGGTGCGGGCCGCGCTGACCACGGCGGCGTCCAGGCGTCCACGGCGGCCAGGCTGCCGGGGAACGTCCGACCGGCCTCCCGGACCAGCGCCGGCATCAGCTCGCCCGCCTGATCCCGCAGCGTCGTGATCAGCCTGGGCAGCCACGGCAGCAACACGTTGTCCGGCAGCCGCCCGAACGCCTTGGAGATCACCTCGACCACGAAGCCCGACAGCGCAGGGACAGGCTCCATGGCCTGCACGAACCCCATGATGTACTGCGGGAACGACGGCACCACGAGCGGATTGGCCAGCAGCTCGTCGCACCGCCTGCGCAGCTCGGCCTGCGTCAGCAGCCCGAGCTGGGTCCGCGCGGCCCACAACACCGCCACCTTGGCCGGCGCCTCGGGATGCGACTGCTGCACGGCCAGCTCCAGCTGCGCCCGGTCGCAGCCCAGCGCCAGCGCCAGGCTCTCCATCGAGAACAGGAACCCCAGCATGGCGGCCACCTGCCGCACCCCGGTGTCGTCGGCCACGAACGCCGTGGGCAGCAGGGTGCAGTATTGCGCGTAACCAGCGGTCGCGAACTCCTCGCACCAGGCCGGCAGCTCCGGCTCGGACGCGCGGTAGTAGGCCATCAGCCGCCTGATCCTGCGCAGCACCTCGGGCGCGTCGTCCACGCTCCGCTCGGTCGCCAGCAGCTCCACGGCCCGCGCCCCGAGCTCGTCGGCGAAGCGTCTGCTGCCCAGGTAGAGCACCGCGTCCTCGACCGCCGCGAGCGCGACGGCCGCCGTCGCCCTGGGATCCCAGACCTTGCGCCGCAGCCGCTGCTCCAGCACCTGCTCGATGGTGACGCCCTCGTAGCCGAGCTCGATGATGGAGCGCTGGTGCTTGCCGAGGGCCAGGTCCCAGCTCTCCTGGATCGACCGCTCCCCCAGCCTCCGCTCGCCCATGATCGGCCGGACCGCGTCGTCCGGCAGCAGGTAACGCAGCATCCACAGCAGCTCGGAGCAGGGCACCAGCGCCGCGTCGGCGTTGAGGTCGAGCAGTGCCCGCTGGATCGTCCGTTTCGACAGGTCCAGTCCGAGCGGCTCGAGCCGGTCGTAGACGTTCCTGGCCAGCGGCGGCAGGGCGTCGTAGCCGACCTCGCCGATGCGGTCGCCGCCGAGCAGGATCTCGCACAGCCGGCGCACGTCCCTGCGGCCCGGCACGACGTCCTTCTCGATGCAGGTGACGGCCGCGTCCTGGAAGTCGTACGGGGTGGGCCTGGCCCGGTTGCGCAGGCCCGCGAGCAGGATCGACGTCTCGAACACGGCGATCGCGTCGGCGGTGCTGGCCAGGTAGCCGTTGCGGCGGGCCAGCCGGACGATGTCGACGCACCAGCCGAGCAGCTCGGACTGGTCCAGCTCGTCGAGCACGGGCGGCCTCGACAGGAACCCGGTCAGCTTGTCGGCCGGCGCGATCTCCGGCTTGGGCGCGGGCAACTTTAAGGCGCGCTTGCGCGCTCCCTTCTGCCCGGCCAGCTGGAACGGCGTCAGGCCGCTGCGGGTCACCGCCTTGGCCCACGTCGCCGCCGCGATCGACACCGACCCCGAGGCCAGGCCGAACTGGGCCTCGATGGCCGAGTGGCTGGACGGGATGAGGCCGTACAGCCACTTGGTGTTCGTGCGCGGGGTGATCTCGAACGGGGCGGTGGAGCGCAGGCCGAACTGCTCGACGTGGCTGGCGGCGTGGAAGGCGCCGCACACGTACAGGCAGTCGGCCGGGTCGGCGCCGGTTGCGGCCAGGTGCTCGCGCATCCTGGTCCACATGTAGCGCTCGCGGTCCTCGTCCACGGTCAGCCGGTGCTCGTCGGGGTTGAGGCGGCGGAACAGGCTGCCGATCAGCACCATCACCTGGCGGTAGGTGTCGTAGTCCGCGCCGGACAGCGGCTGCTCGACGTACTGGTCCCACCATTCCGACCAGTGCCGCACCTTGCCGTGGTGCAGCAGGTGCTCCTCCAGCTCGGCGAAGCGTGGACGCAGGTCGCCGATGTCGACGCCGACCGCGTCGCCGTGCAGGCCCGCTTCCTCGGCCTTGGTGTCCTTGGGGGTTTTCTGCGGCTCCTCCTTGGGCGCCCACTGGAAGACGTGGTCGGTCGAACGGTCCACCAGGACCAACTCCACGCCGGGAGTTTCGAGCGCGTACGAGATGGCCTGGTATTCGGCCGACGCCTCCGTGATGGGCGCCACCACGCTGAGCGGCGCCCACGTCTTGGGGAAGCCGTCGAGGTCGGTCGCGAACGCCTGCACCGCCACCGGCAGCCGGCAGTTGCGCAGCTCGGTCAGCAGCGGCTGCAGGTCCTCGCACAACTCCAGGTAGATGACCTTCGGCTGCTTCTCACGCAGCCGCCGCACCATCGCCAGGGCCGAGGCCGGTGAGTGGTGGCAGACCGGGAAGATCTCCAGCTCCTCGCGCAACGCCCGGTCGACGTCGTTCACCATCCCCGACAGAATGCCGGACACGGTGTCGCCGCCGAACTCCCGCGCCGCCTGGGCGAGCTGCTCCCGCAGCGGGTCGAACGTGCTCATGACAGGGTGGCGATCGCCTCGCGGCCGCCCTCGAGGAACTCCTGCCACGGCCCGCCGCCGTTCTTGCTGCGTGGCTCGACGACGCCGTGCCAGTACTTGTTCAGGATGGCCAGGTCCTCGGGGCTGCGCCGGGCCAGCGACCCGACCAGCGAGCCGGCCAGCGTCTGTGCGCGCAGCACGCGGTCGCCGAAGAAGTGGCTGTGCAGGATCGCGTCCTCGAGCACGCCGATCTGCTCGGCCGTGGAGAGCGCAGACTCCAGCTTCTCGTCGTCGCTGGTGGCCGAGGCGGCGGCGGACCGCAGGTCGGCGAAGCTCTGCAGCAGGATGTCCAGCAGCGTAGGCGGCAGGTCCAGCTCGATCTGGTGCCTGCGCAACAGCTCCTCGGTACGGAAGCGGACGATCTCCGCCTCGCTCTTCCTGTTCGTCACCACCGGGATGCGGACGAAGTTGAAGCGGCGCTTGAGCGCCGACGACAGGTCGTTGACTCCTCGGTCGCGGCTGTTGGCGGTGGCGATGATGGAGAAGCCTGGCTGGGCGAAGACGATGTTGTCGTCGTCGAGCTCCGGGATGGAGACGTACTTCTCGGACAGGATCGAGATCAGCGCGTCCTGCACGTCGCTGGTCGAGCGGGTCAGCTCCTCGAAACGGCCGATCACGCCGTTCTCCATCGCCGTCATGATCGGCGAGGGGATCATCGACTCGCGGGACTGGCCCTTGGCGATGACCATGGAGACGTTCCACGAGTACTTGATGTGGTCCTCGGTGGTGCCGGCGGTGCCCTGCACCACGAGCGTGGAGTTGCGGCAGATGGCGGCGGACAGCAGCTCGGCCAGCCAGCTCTTGCCGGTGCCCGGGTCACCGATCAGCAGCAGGCCACGGTCGGACGCCAGGGTCACGACGGCACGCTCGACGAAACTGCGGTCGCCGAACCACTTCTGCGGGATCTCCCTGTCGAGCCCGTCGGAGCGTTCGGAGCCGAGGATGAACAGCCGGATCATGCGCGGGCTCAGCCGCCACGAGAACGGCTTGGGACCGTCGTCGATCGACTCCAGCCAGTCGAGCTCCTCGGCGTACTTCACCTCTGCGGGGGCGCGCAGCATATCGTCACTCATGCGAGGTTCTCCTAGGTGAGGAAGTTCTTGAGCTCGAAGACGAGCTTGCGGATGTGGCCCGAGATCACCGGGGTGCCCAGGTCCTTGAGTTTCTGGCGGTACCACGAGTCGACGCTCTGGTAGCCGGAGCTGTTGACCGAGCCGACGGGGATGAACTTCACCCCCGAGCGGTGCACGGCCTCGAAGTCGTTGATCAGCGACCGGTTGTCGTAGAAGTCGGAGATCCACACCATCACGGTGTTGCGCGGATCGGAGATCTTCGGCCTGGCCAGCGCCATCGCGGCCGTGCCGTCGGTGCCGCCGCCGAGCGTGGTGCGCAGCAGCACCTCGAACGGGTCGTGCACCCACGGGGTCAGGTCGAGCGCCCGGGTGTCGTACGCGATCAGGTGCACGTCCACCTTGGGCAGGCCCGCGAAGATCGACGCCAGGATGGTGCAGTTGACCATCGCGTCCACCATCGAACCCGACTGGTCGACGACCACGATGAGCCGGGCCGGGGTGGTGCGGCGGGCGGTCTGCTTGTAGTAGAGCCGGTCCACGTAGAGCCGCTGGTCTTCTGGACTCCAGTTGGTGAGGTTTTTCCAGATGGTGCGCTCGATGTCGAGGTTGCGGAAGACCCGCTTCGGCGGCACCGACCGGTCGATGACGCCCACGCTGGTCTTCTCCACCTGGGTACGCAGCACCTCGGCGACCTCGTCCACGAACTTGCGGATCAGCGCCTTGGCGTTGGCCAGCGCGACGCCCGACAGGTTGTGCTTGTCGTGCAGGAGCTGCTCGATGAGCGACATGCTGGGCGTCAGCTGCCTGGCCAGGGCCGGGTCGGCGAGCACTTCGCGCAGGTGCATGCGCTTGACCAGGTCGCCCTCGATGCCCGCGAGGACCGCGGCCACCTCCTCATCGCCCGGGCTGTGCCGCAGCCCGCCAGGCTCGCAGCCCATGCCCTTCTCGAACCAGGCCGCGTCCTGCTTCCAGCGCTCCAGCTGGGACGCGGTGACATTGCCGCCGCCGCCCGTCGAGAAGACGTTGAGCAGCAGCTTGGAGACCAGGGCGGCGCGGCGTACCTCGTCGCCGGCCTCGTGCTCCTTCTCCACCATCAGGTCCTGCAGCTCGACGCCCAGTTCGGGGAAGCGCTGCACGAGGGTGTCGACCGAGACGCCCGGGTCCAGCAACGCGGGCGGCAGCCCGAGATCGTCGACGATGGCGACGCTGGCGGTCTCCAGTGTGGGCTGCTCGTCGGGAGCGAACAGCCGCGACAGCAGCCGCCAGTAGAGCACCTGCCGCCGCGTCATGTCGGCGCTCTGCCCGGCGTCGGCTTCGTTGTCGGTGATATCGCTCATTTGCGCAGCAGCCGTCCTGCCCGCTCGCGCAGCACGGCGACCGCGTCACCGGACTTCGCCTCAGCCTTGACCACCTTGGGGTCGGTGGGGCCCATCGCCCAGTCGCCGGTGTGCACGGCGACGGGCTTCTTCTTGACCGTGGCCTGGACCGCGAGCGGCTGCAGCAGCCACCGCCCGCCGTCCCAGCGCAGCAGCCCGATGCAAGCGGAGGACGCCGCCACTAGCTCGGGGCTGAGCGGCGTGGACGACGGCAACCGGTCCAGGTCGAGCGCGATCGTGTTGCCGCCGCCGAGCTCCAGCGTCTCTCCCTCGACCGTGTAGCCCTCGATCACCACGGGCTCGGCGATGCGTACGGGATGGCGGTCGAGCGGCGGGACCGGCGCCGCGACGGCCGCGCCGAGCTGGACGCGGGCGGTCGTGAACGGGTCGGCCTCCTCGCCCGCGCGGGCTCGGTCGTCGTGCCACACCAGGTCGCCGCCGGCCAGCAACGGCATGTCCGTGATCTCCAGGCTGCGGTGCTCGGCCAGCGCGGCCAGCAGCACCGGGTGGCCGCCCATCAGCCGCCACACGGCCGGGCCGACGATCGTGTCCACCTTCGCCGCCGCCACGCTCGTGCGTACGAGCCTGGCAGGCGCGCCTCCGGCCGGCTCGAGGATGCCGTGGACCTGGACGCGTACGACCGTGGCATGCTCGTGCACGTCGGCACCAAGGATCAGCAGCCGCCCCGACACCTCCTCGGATCCGCCGTTCCAGGGTCCTGACTGCGACAGCAGCAGGGCCCGCGTCCACAGGTCGGCCCATCTGCGTGCGGGCACGCGCTCCATCGTGCTCACCGGGCACGAGGCCCGCAGCTCCGCCGCCAAGCCGTCGAGCAGCACCGCCAGCCCGCGCAGCGCCGGCACGGCGAGCAGCGCCTCGATCGCCTGGTCGGAAGAGGAGACGACGTCGTGGTCGACACCACGCCAGCCGACGATGGCCAGCTCGCGCAGCCACACCCGGCATCCGGCGAGCAGATTGTCAGAGTGTTCGCCTGTTTTCGGGTCCGCCTCCCAAGAAGCTCGCGTCCGTCCGAGCGCCGCGTCGAGGCGGCCGAGCAGGGCGTCGTGCACCGCCCCCGTCAACGCGGCCCGCGCACCGGCCAGCGCCGCCAGATGCTCGTCGCCGATCGACCCCGCGACCACCTTCTCCACGGACTCGCCGATCCGGTCGCCGAGCGGGCTGGCCGCCAACGCGCCCGCCAACGCGCCGAGCGCCGCGGCCGGCTCCTCACCGATCCGCGCGAACCCGTGCACGAGCGCGTCGTCGAAGCCCGCCACCAGTTCGAGCGCCTCATCGGCTCCGGCCGGCGCGCCGCTGAGCAGCTCGCCAAGCTGTACGTCGAGCATCAGCGCACCGCCCCCATCGCCGGGAACCAGTGCAGCTCGGCCAGCGGCTCGGTGCTGTCGGACACCTCCAGGTAGGCCAGGTGGCGCAGGAACCGGCTGAACACCACGGCCGCCGGCGTGCGCTCGACCAGCCTGTTGAGGCTGCCTATCAGGTCGCCGTGCTCGGCCACCTCGACCCGCAGATAGCGGGCCACCCGGTCCATTCCGTACTGCAGGACCGCCTCGTCGGCCAGCATGCGTATGTGCTTGCACGCGTAACCGTGCAGCGCGCCGCATGGCCGGTTGTTGTTCGTGCTGCAGCTCAGCGCATGGGTGCCGGCGGTGATCGACGAGACGTAGACCCGCTCGATGTCGGATCCGCTCGACACGACGCCCTGGAGCCGGCCGTCGGCCAGCTCGACGAACGGCACCTTCGCCAGTTTGCGCGGCTCGACGGGCGTCACCACCCGTACCACGCTGCGTTGCTCCCACGCGGCTCTGTCCGCGTCCACGACCTCAGAACCTCCGCCCCGGCCGTTCGCAGGGCAGGCGGGAGTGCCCGCGCCTTCGCGAACGGCTGATCAATTGATCCGGGAACCTACCCGACCTCACCGACAGAACGGGGGGAAACGATCAAACCTGCCGCCCAGGTACGGTCACCGCTTCTCCCCGAGACCGGGCCGCACAAGCACGCCATCCAGCAGACGTTCTTCCTGTACGTCTACGAGCCGGGCGGCAACCGCATCGAGCTGTGCAACCCGCTCACCAGGCGCATCCTGGCGCCGGACTGGCGCACCGTCACGGAGACGGACCGCACGCCGGACGCGCGAAACGGGACCAGTCAGGCCACGTGCTCCTTGATGGCCACACTGGCCAGGGCGAGCAGCAACTCCAAATCGGGCGCCGCGTCCACGTGGACGGCCACCCAGGCCCGGTCGCGGCAGGCCTGCACCTGGTCGCAGTCCAGCAGGTAGGGCTCCAGGCGGTCGATCGCCGGGGCGGTCAGGCGGACTTGCATCTCGTCGTGGCCGGTCAGCCGCAGGATCTCGGTGCCGCGCACGGCGAACGTCACACCGCGCCGCGTGTCGCTGACCGCCAGCGCCGGCCAGGACCGTAACTCCGCCACGGCGCGGACCAGATACGGTCCCCGCCGTTCAGCCAGCCGTCGCCTGACGGTAATTCCCACAGCTCCATGCTGAAGGACCGCGGACCTTCGCGTCATCGACCGTTCCACAACCGTTATGAACGCTCAGCGGTGCACGATCAGCCAGGTCGCGACGGCGGTCACGGTGTCGGAGCGGTTGCCGATGATGTGCGGCCGGCTGCACGGGAAGGTGATCGAATCGCCCTTGGCCAGGGTGACGACCTCGGTCTCGAACTCGATCGTCAGCTCTCCGGCGGTGACCGTGCCCACCTCGTACCCCTCGTGTTTGAGGAACTGCCCGTGGGCGGTGGAGATCGCGTTCGGCGGGTAGGTCGACTCGAAGAACTCCACGTCCGGCGCCGGCACCGGCGATAACCTGCGGAACGTCACTCCCCCGCTGAGCTCGATCGGCGCGACCTCCCACGCCCGCCGGATGGCCAGGCCGGGCACGGCGGGGTCGGGTTTCGGATCCTCCGGCACGTCGAACACGGCCGCCAGCGGCACCCCGATGGCGGTGACGTAGGCGATGAGCCTGCTCACCGATGGCCGCATCGTGCCGCGTTCGATCTGGGACACGGCGCTGGGCGAGATGCTCATCTCCCGCGCCACCGCGCGGAGCGATTTGCCCGACTCGGTGCGCAGGTCGCGGAGCCGCTGACCGAGTAGCTCGTTGCTGACCGCTTCCAGCCCGGTACGGCTCTCCATGGCCTCCACACCATTTTTGTCACAAGGGATTTACATAGACGCAATTGACAACCGTGCGTGCAGTCATAGGTTAACGGCAAGTGTTCAGTGATCACTTAACACTACGTCGAGGACCTACCCCCCAAGGATGCCGCAATGTCCGAACCCGCCGCGTCGATCACCGCAGCGCCACCCTCCGCCTACGACCCCCGGCTCACCAACGAGGACCTGGCGCCGCTGCGGAAGCAGACCTGGTCGTCGTACAACATCTTCGCCTTCTGGATGTCCGACGTGCACAGCGTCGGCGGCTACGTGACGGCCGGAAGCCTGTTCGCGCTGGGCCTCGCCAGCTGGCAGGTGCTGTTCGCGCTGCTGGCCGGCATCGTCATCGTGCAGATCTTCTGCAACCTGGTGGCCAAGCCGAGCCAGGTCACCGGCGTGCCGTACCCGGTGATCAACCGGGCCGTCTTCGGCGTGCGCGGCGCGAACATCCCCGCCATCGTGCGCGGCTCGATCGCGATCGCCTGGTACGGCGTGCAGACGTACCTGGCCTCGCAGGCGCTCATCATCATCTTCCTCAAGTTCTGGCCGGCCACGGCAGCGCTGAACGAGCCGGCCTTCCTCGGCCTGTCCGTGCTCGGCTACATCTGCTACGCGATCCTGTGGGTCGCCCAGGCGGCAGTGTTCTGGCGCGGCATGGACGCGATCAAGCGATTCGTGGACTGGGCTGGGCCGGCCGTCTACGTGGTCATGGTGGTGCTGGCCATCTACCTGGTGAGCCAGGCGGGCTGGGAGAACATCAGCCTGGACCTGTCGGGCGAAAGCCTCGGCTTCGCCGAGTCGATCCCGGTGATGCTCAGCGCGACCGCCCTGGTCGTGTCGTACTTCTCCGGACCGATGCTGAACTTCGGTGATTTTTCGCGGTACGGGCGGTCATTCCAGGCCGTCAAGCAGGGCAACCTCCTCGGCCTGCCGGTGAACTTCCTCTTCTTCTCCATCCTCACCGTGATCACCGCCTCGGCCACCGTGCCCGTGTTCGGCGAGCTCATCACCGACCCCATCCACACGGTGCAGCGCATCGACACGCCGTTCGCGATCCTGCTCGGCGGGCTCACCTTCGTGATCGCGACCGTGGGCATCAACATCGTGGCCAACTTCATCTCACCGGCCTTCGACTTCTCGAACGTCAGCCCGCAACGCATCAGCTGGCGTACCGGCGGAATGATCGCGGCGGTCGGCTCGGTGCTGCTCACGCCGTGGAACTGGTACAGCAACCCCGACGCCATCCACTACACGCTGGGCCTGCTCGGCGCGCTCATCGGGCCGCTGTTCGGCATCCTGATCGCCGGCTACTACGTGTGCGCGCGGCAGCGGGTGTCGGTGGACGAGCTGTTCACGATGGACCAGGCCGGACGGTACTGGTTCAGCAAGGGCTACAACCCCAACGCGGTCTGGGCCACCGTCGCCGCCGGGGTGCCCGCCATCGCCTCGGTGCTGCTCCCGAAGATGCTGCTCGACCTGGGCGTCACGACGACGAACGTGACGTGGATCGCCGACTACAGCTGGTTCATCGGCTGCGGGCTCGGCTTCGTGGCCCTGGTCGTCCTGGAACGGCTCTCGCCCCGGATCACCGCCGCCGCATGACGCACATCAAAGTGATCAACCCGAACACCGCCCTGGCCATGACCGATTCCATCGGTCGCTGCGCCAGGGCGGTGGCGTGCCCGTCGACGGTCGTCACCGCGGTCAGCCCGAGCATGGGCCCGGAGTCGATCGAGAGCCATTACGACGAGGCCCTGGCCGTGCCGGGCGTGCTGGCCGAGATCGCGGCGGGCGAGCGCGAGGGAGTGGACGGATACGTCATCGCCTGCTTCGGCGATCCCGGCCTGGACGCGGCCCGCGAGCTGGCCGCCGGCCCCGTGGTCGGCATCGCGGAGGCCGCCATGCACGCCGCCACGCTGCTCGGACGGGGCTTCAGCGTCGTGACGACGCTGTCCAGGACCGTCGGGCGGGCTTGGGACCTCGCCCACCGCTACGGCTTCGGCGCCGCCTGCCGGGGCGTGCACGCGTGCGACATCCCGGTCCTCGACCTCGAGGATCCAAGCGCGCGGAAGACCGTGACGGAGCTGTGCGTAGCGGCCGTCGAGCGCGACGGGAGCGACGCCGTCGTGCTGGGATGCGCAGGCATGGCGGACTTCGCCGCCGAGGTGTCGGACGAGACGGGCGTCCCGGTGATCGACGGGGTGACGGCGGCGACCAAGCTCGTCGAGTCGCTCGTCGCGCTCGGCCTGCGGACGGGCAAGCGCGGCGAGTATGCCGCACCCCGGCCGAAGCGCTACTCCGGTTTACTGCGCGATTTCACGATCTGAACGGAATGTATTGACGCCTGTGCAGGTAGAGGTTAACGTCGTCTCACAACTAAAAGGAAACTTTCCTAATAGTTTCCTGGCATCCCACTCCCCATTCACCCCCCAACGGATGTCGGAGCATCATGAGACACAAGATCCTGGCCTGCCTGGCGGCCTTAGCGCTGCCCCTCACCGCCGCGGTCGTCGCCCCGCCCACCGCCTATGGCTCCGCCACAGTGGTCTTCGCCGACTGGGCGCCATGGACGGCGTACGCGACGGGCACGCGCGTCACGTACAACGGCGTCGAGTACGAATGCCTCCAGGCGCACACGTCCCAGCCCGGCTGGGAGCCGCCGAACGTACCGGCCCTATGGAAGCAGACGACCGGCGGCGGAGGCGACACCACGGCCCCGTCCGTGCCCGGCAACCTCCGCTCAACGGGCGTCACCAGCACCAGCGTCGCCCTGGCCTGGAACGCCTCCACCGACAACGTCGCCGTCACCGGCTACGAGGTCTACCGGGGCAGCACGCTGATCACCACGGTCACCGGCACCACGTACACCGACACCGGCCTGACCGCCGCCACGGCCTACACCTACACCGTCCGCGCCCGCGACGCGGCCGGCAACCGCTCCGCCGCCAGCAGCCCCGTCACCGCCACCACCACGGGCGGCGGCGGCGACACCAGCCCGCCGACGGTCCCCGGCAACTTCCGCTCAACCGGGGTCACGAGCAGCACCGTCGCCCTGGCCTGGAACGCCTCGACCGACAACGTGGCCGTCACCGGCTACGAGGTCTATCGAGGCAGCACGCTGATCGCCACCGTGACCGGCACCTCACACACCGACACCGGCCTGAGCGCGAACACGGCCTACACCTACACCGTCCGCGCCCGCGACGCCGCCGGCAACCGCTCCGCCGCCAGCAGCCCCGTCACCGCCACGACCACGGGCGGCAGCGGAGGCGGCGGCAACAAGGTGCTCGGTTACTTCGTCCAGTGGGGCGTCTACCAGCGCGGTTACCACGTCAAGAACATCGACACCAGCGGCTCGGCCGCCAAACTGACGCACATCAACTACGCCTTCGGCAACGTACAGAACGGCCAGTGCACGATCGGCGACTCGTATGCCGACTACGACCGCTTCTACCAGGCCGGCGAGAGCGTGGACGGCGTGGCCGACACGTGGGACGCCGGCGCGCTGCGCGGCAGCTTCAACCAGCTGCGCAAGCTGAAGAAGAAGTACCCCAACCTGAAGGTCCTCTTCTCCTTCGGCGGCTGGACCTGGTCGGGCGGCTTCACGCAGGCCGCGCAGAACCCGGCCGCGTTCGCCGAGTCCTGCTACCGCCTGGTCGAGGACCCGCGCTGGGCCGACGTCTTCGACGGCATCGACATCGACTGGGAGTACCCGAACGCCTGCGGCCTGACCTGCGACACCAGCGGCCCGGCCGCGTTCAGAAACCTCATGTCGGCGCTGCGCTCCCGCTTCGGCTCCGGCAACCTGGTCACCGCCGCCATCACCGCCGACGGCACCAACGGCGGCAAGATCGACGCGGCCGACTACGGCGGCGCGGCGCAGTACGTCGACTGGTACAACGTCATGACCTACGACTACTTCGGCGCCTGGGCGGCGCAGGGCCCGACGGCCCCGCACTCGCCGCTCACCTCGTACACCGGCATCCCCATCGCCGGCTTCTACTCCGACAACGCGATCCAGAAGCTCAAGAGCAAGGGCGTGCCGGCGAGCAAGCTGCTGCTCGGCATCGGCTTCTACGGCCGCGGCTGGACCGGGGTCACGCAGGCGGCGCCGGGCGGCACCGCTTCGGGACCGGCGCCGGGCACGTACGAGCAGGGCATCGAGGACTACAAGGTGCTCAAGACCCGCTGCCCGGCCACCGGCACGGTCGGGGGCACCGCGTACGCGTACTGCGGCGGGCAGTGGTGGGCGTACGACACGCCAGCCACGATCGGCAGCAAGATGAACTACTCGAAGAACCAGGGCCTCGGCGGCTCGTTCTTCTGGGAGCTCAGCGGTGACACCACCAACGCCGAACTGCTCACGGCCATGAGGAACGGCCTGGTCTGATCTGACGAGGCCGGTCCCTTCTCCGGAAGGGCCGGCCTCACCTATCTGGTCAGCGACGACCTGGACCAGGCCGTAACTGTGGGAACGGCGCGATCACAACGACAAAGTGTTCCTTGATGCACATCGTTGCGACTGGCCATTGAGAGATCCAGAATATTCAGTTACCTTGCGATAACACTCCGTGATGCGATAGTGTGTTCGATCGTGAAACTTCTGGCTTCTTGCCGCCTGCGACCCCGTTCGAGGACGGCCTGGGATGACCTTGTCCGCGAGCACAACGTCCCCACGGATGTGCTTGCGGTGGGCAGTGGTGGAGCTGTAGCCGGATCCCCCGCGTGATCGCGGGGCCTTACCAGCAGCGTGCTCTCGAATTCGGGTCAGCAGACAACCCAGGGATCAGGGACGAAACGGGGCTCGAAGGCCGTAGGGCACCGGGCGCGGGACATGTGCGAGGTGAGATCTTCGGTGGTTCACCTACCGCCGGGGGCGTCACCCCGGACCGCGAGGTTCGGGAGAAGGGACGTGAGTCCCCGCCGTATGTGTTCGTGCTCGACAAGCATGGACGTCCGCTGCAGCCCTGCACCCCGGCCAGGGCGCGCCAGCTGCTGAAGAAGGGACGGGCCGTTGTCCACCGTCACACGCCGTTTGTCATCCGCCTCAAGGACCGCACCATCGATGAGAGCGAGGTGGACGGGGTAGAACTGGGCACTGACCCCGGCTCCCAGCACACCGGCATCGCGGTGTTCACCGCCGAGGCCGGTGAGCGCCGCGCCCGGTACGGCATCCGGCTCGACCACCGCGGCGCGACCATCCGCAAGAAGATGCAGCAGCGGGCCGTCTACCGGTGTGGCCGCCGCAGCCGGAACCTGCGCTACCGCAAGCCCCGCTTCGACAACCGCACCCGCCCCAAGGGCTGGTTCCCACCATCCCTGCACCACCGGGTGGCCACCACCGTCTCCTGGATCGACCGGCTGACCCGCTGGGCACCGGTGCGGGCGGTGCACCTGGAGCGGGTCGCATTCGACACCCACGCCATCAGCGTCGGCCGACGGTTGGAAGGGGTGGAGTACCAGCAGGGCACTCTCGCCGGATACGAGGTGCGGGAGTACCTGCTGGCGGAATGGGGACGGCGGTGTGCCTACTGCGGCGTGTCGGATGTGCCGTTGAACATCGACCACATCCACCCCGCAGCCGAGGAGGCACCGACCGCATCAGCAACCTAACGCTAGCCTGCGTGCCGTGCAACGAGGCGAAGTCCAACCGGCCCATCGGAGAGTTCCTTGCGAGCAAGCCGAAGCTGCTCACCACAATCCTGGCGCAGGCCAAGGCGCCTCTTCGGGACGTCGCTGCCGTGCAGTCCACTCGATGGGCGCTGTGGCGAGCACTCGACGCTCGTTTGCCCACTCATGTGGCCTCTGGGGGCCGCACAAAGTGGAACCGTACCCGTAACCACCTGCCCAAGACCCACACCCTCGACGCCCTGGCCGTCGGGAAGCTCGACACCATCACCGAAACAGTGTCGGCGGTGCTGGTCGCCGGATGCGCAGGCCGTGGCACCCATGCCCGCACCCGCACCGACAAGCAGGGCTTCCCCCGCCTGCGGCTTCCCCGCCAGAAACAGCACTTCGGCTTCCAGACCGGAGACTTCGCCCGAGCCGTCGTCCCCACCGGCAAGAAGGCCGGAGCCTACACCGGCCGCGTCGCCGTCCGCGCCACCGGCCGGTTCGACATCACCACCGCCCAGGGCACTGTCCAAGGCATCAGCCACCGTCATGTCCGCCTTCTGCAACGGGCGGATGGCTACGCCTACACATTCCAGCGTGAACCGGATGGGATTTGTCGGAATCGCCGACAAAGCACGCACCAGCGACCCTAGCTGATCGTCGACGATCAGACCGCGGTCGCTGCGTGGTGCCGGGCGGCCGATCCGGCCTATCGCGTCGGTGTGATCAAGCTAACCACCCTGTCACCGTTGCTCAAAGCTGAGACCAGTGGGCCTGAACGCGCGCGCGGAGCATGAATCCGGCGCGTTGTCCCGAGCGTGAGAAGACGACGGAGGGCCGGGACAATAAAGCTCAGTCCTTGGCTGGTGGCCGAATCGTCCGGCGACCGCCCGCGTCCTTCGTTCAGCGCCCTCAACAGGCCGCCGTGAGCTCGCGCACCTGCTCGGCCGTCAGCGTCACGGTGGAGGCCGCGAGGTTCTCCTCCAGGTGGGCGACCGACGAGGTGCCGGGGATCGTGAGCATCACCGGGGAGTGTGCCAGCAGCCAGGCCAGGCTGACCTGGGCGGGCGTGGCCCCGACGACCTTGGCGACGTGCTCCACGGGACCGCCCGGCGCCGCCAGCGCGCCCTTGGCGATGGGGCTGTAAGCGATGAACCCGATCCCCTGCTCCTCACAGTGCCGCAGCACGTCTTCGGAGAACCGGTTGGTGAGGTTGTAGCGGTTCTGCACAGTGACGATCTCAACAATG
The DNA here is from genome assembly GCF_052245935.1 of Nonomuraea sp. 3N208. NCBI lineage: Bacteria > Bacillati > Actinomycetota > Actinomycetes > Streptosporangiales > Streptosporangiaceae > Nonomuraea > Nonomuraea sp. 3N208. Next base: position 150,112 of record NZ_JBQQBR010000007.1, read on the forward strand.
CGCCGCGCCTGTTCCAGCTCCTCAACGCTCACCTCCGACAGACCGACATTAGCGATCTTTCCTTCGTCCCGGAGCGCCTTGAGCTCACTGACCTGCTCCTCCAGCGGTACCTGCGGGTCGATGCGGTGCAGCTGGAGCAGGTCGATCCGGTCCACCCCGAGCCGGCGCAGACTCATCTCGACCTCCTGCCGCAAGTACGCGGGCCGCCCCACGGCATGCCACTGGCCCGGCCCCGTCCGGACGAACCCGGCCTTGGTCGCGATGAACAGCTCCTCCGGGTACGGATGCAGCGCCTCCCGAATGAGCTCCTCGTTGACGTAAGGCCCGTAGGAGTCGGCGGTGTCGATGAAGTCCACACCCAGCTCGACAACCCGGCGCAGCACCCGGATGGCCTCGTCGTGGTCGCGCGGCGGCCCCCAGACACCGGGCCCGGTGAGACTCATGGCACCGAAGCCGAGCCGGTGCACGGTCTTGCCGCCAATGGTGAACGTGCCAGTGGACTGGAGCTCTATGGACATACGGGGACACTCCATCTGAACGTTGATGGCTGCTTTCTCACCGACATCGTGTCACCCGCGCTGGTGGCCGAACCTGACCGGCTTCGGCCCGCGGAGCCGGACCTCCGGGTCGGTCATCGCCTGGGGCCGGGCCGGGAGCTCGACGGCCGGCTCGATCACCGGCTCGGTCCCTTCGGCCTCCGCGATCCTGCGGACGAGCCGCTCCCGAAGCTCGGCCGCCACCCCGGTGTGTGACGGGAGCCCCGCCCGGTTGACGAGCTCGTGCGGGTCGTTCTCCAGGTCGTACAGGGCCTGCTCGCGGTAGCGATCGGCGGACGGGTCGTCCCACGGGTGGGCGTGTTCGGCGACCGCGTAGTACTTCCAGCGGGACGTACGGATGCCACGCCCTACCTCCGACTCGCTGACCTGGAAGAAGACCTCGTCAGGCCAGGAAGCCCGAGGGTCGCGGACGAGCGGCAGGAACGACCGTCCCTGCATCTCAGCAGGTACGGGCAGTCCGGCGGCCTCCAGCAGCGTCGGCGGCAGGTCGAGCGTGCTGACGGGCCGCGAGATCGCGCCCCCTCCGTCGAAGCCGGGCCCGCGTAGCGCCAGCGGCACCCGGAGCGAGGCGTCGTGGCAGGAGCGTTTGTACTCGCCGTTGCGGGTCTTGAAGTGATTGCCGTGGTCGGAGGTGTACGCCACGATCGTGTCGTCCAGCAGGTCCATGCTGCGGAGCGCGTCCAGCAGCCGCCCGAGCCCCTCGTCCAGGCGTTTGACCTGCCCCAGGTAACCGCCCATGTGCTGGTGTGCGGTGCCGCCGAGCGCGGCCAGGTCCGGCGGCATCCAGGTGCCCTGGTAACGCTCCTCGTAGCCGTCGGGCGCCGGGTAGTTGTCCACCTCATTCTGGTGGTGCGGCTCCAGGAACGACACGAACAGGTAGAACGGCTCGTCGTGGTGGTCGGCGACGAACCTGATGGCCGCGTCCACAAGCGCGTCGGAGCGGTAGCCGGGCAGCATGACGGGGTCGTTCGCCTCATCGAACACGACCGTGCGGTAGGCGTCGGAGGTGTGCTCGAGCGCGTTCGCCGCCAGCCACGACTGGTAGCCGCCCCGCTGGTCCGGCGGCACGGGCTCACTGCCGGCCAAGTGCCACTTGCCGATGTAGCCGGTGGCGTAGCCGGCCGCGCCGAAGTGGTGCGCCAGCGTGCGCTCCTCGGGCGGCAGGACGCGGCCGTTGCGGTGGACGCCGGTCGTGGTCGGGTAGCGGCCCGTCTGCAGTGCGGCGCGGGCGGGCGCGCACACCGGCTGGGGGGTGAGCGCGACCGTGGCCTGGGTGCCGTGCCTGGCCATCCTGTCGAGGTTGGGGGTGAGCGGGCCGACGGTGTCCCACCGCTGCTGGTCGGTGAAGACGACGATCACGTTCGGACGCAAGAAAACGACTCCTAACTAACGAAGGCCGGTCAGCGCGATGCCACGCACGAAGTATCGCTGGGTGAAGAGGAACAGGACGGCCGTGGGGACGAAGAGAATCACCGAGCCGGCCGCCGTCAGGTGCCACAGCGTGAAGTACTCCTGGTTGAACAGGGTGAGCCCGACCGGGATGGTACGCATCTCGGGCGTCGTGGTGGCGACCAGCGGCCAGAGGAACTCGTTCCACTGGAAGACGAAGGTGAACAACCCCAGCACGGCCAGGGCGGGCCGCGTCTGCGGCAGGATGACGCTCCGGTAGATGCGCAGCTCCGAGGCGCCGTCGATGCGGGCCGCGCTGATCAGGTCGTCGGGGATGGGCTGGATGAACTGCCGCATGAGGAAGATGCCGAACGCGTCCATGAGGAACGGCGTGATCAGCCCTTGGTACGTGTTCAGCCAGCCCATGTTGGCCATCAGCACGTACAGCGGGATCATCCGCACGAAGAACGGCACCATCAGCGTGGCCAGCAGCGCCACGAACAACGTGTTGCGCAGCGGGAAGCGGAACTTGGCGAACACGTACCCGACGAGCGGGTCGAACACCAGGTGGGCCATCGTGATGGCGCCCGCCACGACGAGGCTGTTGACGATGAAGTTGCCGACCGGCGCGCGGGTGAACAGTTCCGCGTAGTTGCCCCACTGGGGCGAGTCCGGCACCAGCACCGCGTCCGCCGACAACGTCTCGGTCTCGGTCTGCAGCGACAGCGAGAGCATGTAGAGCAGCGGCACGATCGTGATGACGGAGGCCAGCACGAGCAGCGTGTAGAGCAGGGCTTTGCGCATCAGTAGGTGACCTCCCCGCGCCGCCCGGCACGCAGCTGCACCAGCGTGAACGCGACAATCACGATCAGCAGCAGCACCGACTGCGCCGAGGAGTAGCCGAAGTCCCTGGCGCGGAAGGCGACGTTGAAGATGTGGAAGACGGACAGGTCCGTGGCGTCGCCAGGACCGCCGTTGGTGATGATGTACGCCTGCCCGAACGCCTGCAGCCCCGAGATCACCGCCATCACCGACACGAACAACGTCGTCGGCGCCAGCAGCGGCAGTGTGATCCGCCAGAAGCGGTGCCAGGCGTCCGCCCCGTCGATCTTGGCGGCCTCGTGGTAGGTCTCGGGGATGCCCTGCAGCCCGGCCAGGAACAACACCATCGTGTAGCCCACGTTCTGCCACAACGTGACGGCGGCGATCGTGAGCAGCGGCGCGGTGTTGAGCCACTGCTGCTCGGGCAGCCCGGCCGCGCCCAGCATCCGGTTGAGCACGCCCAGCTCGGGGTCCAGGATGTTGCGCCACAGCAGCCCGACGATCGCCACCGACGTCAGGTACGGCACCAGCAGCAGCACCCGGAAGACCACCCGCCCCTTGAGCGGCTGGTCCAGAGCGAGGGCCAGGGCCAGCCCGAGCACGATCGACCCGATCACCACCAGCACCGAGAACGCCACCGTGATCAGGAACGAGTGCCGCACCGCCGGGTCGGCCAGCGCCTGGGTGTAGTTGCCGAGCCCGGTCCACTGGTCGGCCTGCGGACCGGTGCGGAAGCTGGTGGCCACCACGTTCCCGATCGGCAGGTAGAAGAAGGCCGCGAAGAACAGGATCGCCGGGAGGAGGAACAGGTAGGCGGTCCTGGCGTAGCGGCCCGCCAGGGTGCGGGGTCTCACTTGAGGAAGCCCTCCGCGCTCTGGGCGAATGTGGCCAGGACCTCGGCGGCCGGCTTGTTCTGGATGAGCACCTGCTGGTACATGACCTTGAGCTGCTCCTCCCACTTGCCCAGCTGCCCGGTGAGCCGCACCTTCTGGCCGTTGTCCTTGGCGGTGGGCAGTGCGTCGGCGAAGACCTTGATGACCTCGTTCGACTGCACTTCGGGCAGTTCCGTCCAGGAGACGCGCGGCATGAGCATGCCGGTCTCCTTGGTGGCGGCCTGCTCGACCTCGATGGCGGTGATGCGCTTGATGAAGTCCCACGACAGCTCGGGCCGGGTGGCCTTGGCCGGCACGAACATGCTGACGCCGGCCGCCTGGGTGGCCTGGACCTTGTTCTTCAGCGGCGGAGCGACGCCCAGCTCGATGTCGGGACTGGTCTTCCTGATGGGGTCGAGGTCCCACGGGCCGGTGAGGATCATCGCGGCGCGCTTGGCCGAGAACAGCTTCTGCGGTCCCGAGTAGTCCGTGCTCGACACCGGCACGGGCGCCACCTTGTGCTTGTGGACGAGGTCGGCCTGGAACTGCAGGGCGGCGACCGCGTCCTCCATCGGCGTCATGACCTTGCCGGTCTGCGGGTCGTAGGGGGTGACGCCGGCCTGGTTCAGCCACGGCCACACGTAGGTGTAGTCCTGGTTGAGCGCGACGCCGTACACGCCGTCTTTGGTGAGCTTCTGGGCGGCGGCCAGGAACTCCTCCCAGGTGGTGGGCACCTCCACCCCGGCGTCCCGCAGCATGGCCTTGTTGTACAGAAGCGTGTTGCAGGTGAAGTGCAGCTGCACCCCGTACACCTTGCCCTGGTACGAGTTGCGCTCAACGGTCACCGGCTGCCAGTCGGAGGGGAAGCCCATCGCCTGGCCGTCACGGTCCACGAAGTCCTGCAGCGAGCGGGCGTTGCCGGAGATGGCGAACTCCTGCACCCACCCGCCCGGCTCCTCCACCAGGTCCGGCACGGTCCCCGAGGCGAAGTCGGCCAGCAGCCTGGTACGCAGGTCCGGCCACTGATACTTCTGCAGGTTGACCTTGACCTTGTTGGCCTGCTCGAACTCGGCGATCACCTTGCGGTAGGCCTGGTAGTCGTGGCCGGCGTTCCAGTAGACCGTGAACGTGCCGGGCGCGGCGGTGTTCTGCGCGGTCGGCGCGCCCGCGCAGGACGACAGGACGGGCACGGCGGCGGCCGCCCCGGCCAGGCGGAGCATGTCACGGCGGGAGAGAGTGGGGGACATCTCGCATTTCCCTTCTAGGAAGAGCCCCGCCGCAGGAAGGTCCAGGAGCGGACGATCTCGCGGGCGGGCGGAGCCTCCTCGGCCTGGAGGCGGTCGAACAGCAGTCGCACGACGTCGGTGTAGTCGTGCCTGAGCGGGCCGACGGTGCTGAGCTGCGGGTTGGTGATGAGACCCTCGTCGATGTTGCCGGCGCCGACGATCGCGACGTCGCCGGGCACGCTCAGCCCGGCGTCTCTCGCCGCCGAGATTGCGCTGATCGCGGCCCGGTCGGAGGCCGCGAAGATCGCGTCGGGGCGGTCGGGAGAGCGCAGGAGCTCGGTGGCGGTCTGGTACGCCGCCACTCGGTCGTCCGCGCCCGAGGTGATGATGCGTTCCGTCACGCCGTGGCGGTCGAGCGCCGTGGTGTAGCCGAGCAGCCTGCCGACCGGCCGGTCCCGGTAGAGCTCGTGGCGGTGCGCCAGGAACGCGATGCGCCGCCTGCCCTGCGCCAGCAGATGCTCGACGGCCTCTGCGCAGGCCTCGGTCTCCGGCGTACGGATGACGTCGCAGCCCTCGAGGCCGCTCTCGTTGCTCAGCACCACCATCGGCAGGCCGGTGGCGGCGAGCCCGCTGAGCAGGTCGTGCGTGAGGTGGTCGCCGACCACGTTGATCAGCGCGCCGTCGGCGATCCCGCCGCGCAGCACGTCGATCGCCGCGTTCGCGCGGGCCTCGGAGTAGACGGCCAGGGTGATGACGGAGTAGCCGCGGGCGTCGGCCATCTCGTGCAGGTCCCTGGCGAGGCGCTCGTCGCTCGGCACGCCGCCGATGGAGCTCAGCACCAGGCAGACCCGCTGGGTGCGGCGCTTGCGCAGGCTCCTCGCGGCCTGGTTGGGGGTGTAGCCGAGCTGCCTGGCGGCGTCCAGCACCCGCTGCCTCGTCTCGGCGGCGACCGGGCGGTCCCGGCCGCTGAGCACGTAGGAGACGGTCGCGACGGACACGTTCGCGAGTTCGGCCACTTGTCGTGCGGTAGGTCTCATGCTAGTCGAATAACATAGCATTTCCGACAGGAATACAAGGTAATTCTCTTCTCCTCATCTCGCTGGAGTGATCGGGGCGGCTCGGGGTCGGCCGATCAGCATCGCTGTGCTGTTAAACGATTAACATCGCCGGAGTACCACGACCGTACTCCTTCTCCTCACTACGGATCAACCCGTCATTTGAGGATCCGCACAGGGTCGGCGAGCAGGTCGGGGAAACATCCGCATCCAGGCGGCGGCCACCGTGCCGTCGATCGGGCGGTGGTCGCCCGACAGGCGCTGGGTGTACTTCCTCGCTCCGTGGGGCATGCAGTTTGAGCTTGTGTCTTATCCAGGGAGAAGGCGTTCATGGCTCTCCCAGCATCCCGAGGTGTTCGCATGACCCGGTTGACCGTCAACGGGGCTGCCGTGGAGGTCGCCGCCGATCCCGGCACGCCGCTGCTGGACGTGCTGCGCGGGGAGCTGGGCCTGGTCGGGACGCGATTCGGGTGCGGAGCGGGCATGTGCGGGGCGTGCTTCGTGCTGCTGGACGAGCGGGTGACGGCCTCGTGCGACACGCCGTTGTCGGCCGCCGGAGGTCGTGAGGTGGTGACGGTCGAAGGGCTGGCGCCGGGCGACGAGCTGCATCCGGTACAGCGGGCGATCCTGGAGGAGCAGGCCGGGCAGTGCGCTTACTGCCTGTCGGGGATGATCGTCAGCGCCGCCGCACTGCTGGCGTCGGATCCCCGCCCGAGCGAGGAGGCCGTGGTGCGGGCCCTGGAGGACAACCTGTGCCGCTGTGGCGTGCAACGCCGCATCGTCCGCGCGGTGCTGAAGGCGGCCGAATGAGTGTCACGGTGCAGGCGGACGGGGTCATTTCGATCGTGGCCGGGAAGGTGGAGTTCGGCCAGGGGGTGCTGACCGCACTGGCCCAGATCGCCGCCGACGCGCTGGGCGCCGACCTGGCGCAAGTCCAGGTGTTGGCGGCCCGTACCGGTGACGGGCCCGACGAGGGGTTCACGGCGGGGAGCCTGTCGATCGCCCGCTCTGGCCCGGCTCTGCGCGAGGCGTGCGCCCGCGTGCGCGCCGCCTGCACCGCCGAGGCGGCCCGCCGCTGGGGTGTCCCGCCCGAGGAAGTGACGGTACGGCGGGGCGTGTTCAGGTGTGGCGAGCTCACCACGACCTATGCCGACCTGGCCAAGGCGGTCGACCTGGAGACGGCCACGCCACCGGCCACAGGCGCCACTCATCCGGAGCCGTCCGTCTTCGTGGGCGTCAGCGTGCCGAGGATCGATCTCCCCGACAAGGTGACCGGGCGCCCACGGTTCGCGCACGACCTTCGCCTGCCCGGCCAGCTCTACGGTCGGATCCTGCGCCCGCCCTCCCCAGGTGCGCGGCTCGCCGGCCTGGCTGCGCTGGACGATGACGTACGCCTCGTACGCGACGGCTCGTTCCTCGGCGTGCTGGCCGAGGGTGAGCCGGAGGCCGACCGGGCGCTGGCCCGGCTACGCGCCGCGGCCACGTGGGAAGAGCACGACACGCTGCCCGACGAGCGCGACCTGCCAGGTTTCCTGCGCGCGGGCCCGCACGAGACCCTCGACGTGCTCACCACGCGGACCGGAGTCGGCGAGCCGCCTGCCGGGGCCGTGCATCGGGCGACCTACAACCGTCCCTTCATCGCGCACGCCTCCATCGCCCCGAGTTGCGCCGCCGCCCGCTGGTACGCCGACGGCACGCTGAAGGTCTGGAGCCACACCCAGGGCGTCTACCCGCTGCGGGCAGCGCTCGCCCAGGTCCTGCACCTGCCCGCGGACCGGGTCGAGGTGCGCCACGTCGAAGGGGCCGGCTGTTACGGGCACAACGCCGCCGACGACGTGGCGCTCGACGCCGCACTCCTGGCCCGCGCCGCCCCTGGCAGGCCGGTCCAGGTGCGTTGGAGCAGGCAGGACGAGCTGACGTGGGCGCCGTTCGGCTCCGCCATGTCGGTCGACGTTACGGCGACCGTGGACGCCGAAGGCCTGGTGCGTTCCTGGGAGTACGACGTATGGAGCCAGGGCCACACCTCCCGTCCCGGCTACCAGGGCTCTCCGGGCCTGCTGGCCGGAGCCCATCTGGAACGCGCCTGGACGTATCCGCCGGCCGTCGACCCGTCGCCCGCGTCCGGGTCGGGGATGACACGCAACGCAGTGCCGATCTACGACTTCCCGAGTCAGCGGATCACCGGCCACCGGGTCCTGCGCACGCCGATCCGTTCGTCTGCCCTGCGCTCGCTGGGAGCGTTCATGAACGTGTTCGCGATCGAGTCGTTCATGGACGAGCTGGCCGAGGCCGCGGGCATGGACCCGCTGGCGTACCGGCTGGCCCACCTGAGCGACGAACGAGGCCGGGAGGTGCTGCGGCGGGCGGCGGACGCGGCCGGGTGGCGCGGGCCCGGCCACGGGCTCGGGTTCGCCAAGTACAAGGGCACCGGCGCCTACTGCGCGGTCGTGGCGGAGGTGGAGGCCGAGGAGGACGTACGGGTGCGCCGCCTGACGATCGCCGTGGACGTCGGCCAGGTCGTCAACCCCGACGGGGTGCGCAACCAGATCGAAGGGGGCGCCACTCAGGCGGCGAGCTGGACGCTGAAGGAGCGGGTGCGCTTCGACCGGCGCCGGATCACCAGCGGCGACTGGGAGAGCTACCCCATCTTGCGCTTCAGCGAGGCTCCAGAGGTGTCCGTCGAACTCGTCGAGCACCTAGGCACGCCGTCGGTGGGCGCGGGCGAGGCGGCCCAGGGCCCGGTGGCGGCGGCCATCGCGAACGCGGTCGCGCACGTGCTCGGCGTACGCGTCCGCGACCTGCCCCTCACCCGGGACGCCGTCCTCGCCGCCATCGAGCGAGGATGATGCGCGGACGGCCGGGCTCAGCGACGCCCGCGGCAGTGACGTACTCTCAGCTCCCACCGAACTGCTGCGACAGCCCTGCGAGGAGGTCTTGTACCTCCTCCGGTTTCCAGCGCCTCACGGCGCACTGCAACCTCATGTCACAAGGGTCAACTCTGAGAGAGTGGATCACGCCTGGACGCGTTCTCGACCTCGTTGATCATGGCGAGAAGGATACGTCTCAGGGTGAGCAAGCCAAGCCCTGCGACGATCAGCAGCCAGGGAAGTTCCTGAATCGGCTGCCGCCGGAGACCAGCGCCACTGCGCCCAAGACGACGGCGGAGAGAGTCCAGCCGGCGCTCAGGATAAGTGCGCTCCTCAAGGGCTGATCGATCCTCGATCGCCGAGGGTCCGTCCGAGACACCCCGGTCCCCTCTCTGCCTGTCAGTGACCGGTGGAACCCGCCACTGCATTTCGAACAGGAACGGCGGCTCAACGATGTCCACGCCCACCGGGCTGGCCGACCAGCCCCGCGCCCTCCAAGATGCCTTGATCTGGTGGACCGCTTCGGCCATCGACGACCTGGGCCCGGGCGATCATCCCACCACAGACCGTTCACTCCCTAGCCAAATGCAATAGATTGCATCTGCCATGCAATTCTCATGCTATCCTTCAGAAGTGGAGGTGGTCGTGCATGGCGACTAAGACAATCGGTTTCGCAGTAGGCGACGAGGATCGAGCTGACCTCGACGAACTGGTCGAGTATTTCGGTCAGGGCAATCGGTCCGCCTACCTCCGGGCGACCATCAGGGTCATGAAGTCCGTGAAGCTGGCCGAGGAGCTGCGGGATCTGCAGGCCTACGGTCAGGGCAGGCTCGGAGAGCAGGGCATGACGCTGGAAGACATTCCGGAGATCACTCGGCGGATATTGAAGGGATAGCCGTGGCCGACCCCGTGCCCGTGGTTTTCGACGTGAACGTCCTGGTCGGAGCAGCTGCAGGCGGCAACAGCCCGTTCCGATCATGGCCGTCCCCGCCGCCCACGTCCGGGAACCCGTATGCGGACTGTCTCGGCATCATTGTCGATGCGGCGGAGTTCGCACTGTGGGTGTCGCCGCACATCCTGGAGAACACCGCTCGCGTCCTGGCCAAAGGACTCTTCTGGGAAGAAGAGAAGATCGAGCAGTATGTGTCCGTGTTGATCAGGGTGAGCCGGCATAGCGGAGGGGATGCCGTAGACCCGCCTCAAGTCGTGTCCGACTGCGCGGACTGGGAGGACAATCGGATCCTTGACCTGGCTGCGCATGTCGGCGCTCTGCTGGTCGTTTCCGAAGACACGGACCTGACGTCGATGTCGCCTTGGCGGGGTACTCCGATTCTCCGACCGCGCGAGTTCGCCGCAAAGGTCGACGGCATGCGACGAACCCGCCGCAGGTCACGCTGAAGCCGAGGCAGGTGGGGTCCTGGCGAGATCGTCACAGCGCGGAGTCGCCACGACCTACCAACCGCTTCTCCGGTGGGTGCGCCAGGCTCACTGCGAGCGGCAGGGCAGCGGGTTCATCTGTGACAAATGTGCCGCCTTGCCGCGATCGAGCGTGAGTAGCCGGGTCACTCAGCAGACGCTGGGCAACTCGCAGACCTTCCTCGCCATCGCTCTGGCGACCCTCTCCTCGCGGTCGAAGTCGGCCAGGGCAGCCTTGAGGCCGGCCAGCGCGCGGCGGGCGAACGCCGCGTTCCGGTAGAGAACCAGCTGTTCGTCGTTACCGATGTCGTTGTTCCCGAGCTCCTGATCGTGCGCGCCGCCACCCGGCCGGTGTCGGCGGGCCTTCTCACCGGGCACGGCTGCGCGAGCAGCTGGGTTTCACCTCGATCTCGGTACCGCCTATCACCAGCTCGACCAGGACGTACGCGACTACGCCGACGCCGGCAGGGCGCTTGCCACGCTGCGCGTCCGCAGAATCCGCAGGGCGGTGATCGCCGGATCGGCCGCCCTCGTGGTGGTCGCCGCCGCAGTCGCCTTCCAGCAGCGCCAGCCCGCCCCTCCGGACGCCGTGGCGACAGTGGCGCCCCCGACGCATGTCGTGGAGCCGCCCGCCGCGGCGCCGGCGCTTCCCGCCACCGGTGCCGTCGGGCGGGGCGCCATGGTGTACACGGCCTGCCAGGGGCAGTGCCCCACGTTCCTGCTGCTCACCGACGGGCGGCAGGATCTGCTGGGCGAGCGGACCGTCAATCCGCCGGGCAACATCACGCTCTCCCCTGACGGGCGCTGGCTCGGCCGGCCCGTCAACGGTGGTTACGAAGTAAGGGACCTCCTGGCCGGCACGGTGCACACACTCCAGCCCCCGGCAGGTGGCGACGCGGACAGCGCCTACAGCCCGTGAGCGTGGTCCGCGGACTCGCAACGGCTGCTGGTCGGCTACCACGCCAGCGGAAACGTCGGCAGGTACGTGACAATGGAGCTCCCGAGCGGCCACACCAGCGAACTCCAAGCGCCCCCTGGGCACGAGCCGATCGGCCTGCTGCCCTCGGGTGACGTCCTTCTCCTCGATGAGGGTAAGCACGACAAGCTGCCACTCGAGCGCGTGACACTCGAGCATTCCAGCCGCCCTGTGGCCCTGACGTCCGGAGCGGGTGTTCTCGCCGACACGGACCAGGGGTTGTCGATCCAGGTACACGGCGAGCGGGTCTTCACGCTGGAGTACTCCGGCGACCGGATCACTGTCCTGGAGTTCGACCTCACGGGCAAGGCCGTAGCCCGCCTGCCGCTGGCCGCCGACCAGTTCCCGGTCGGGCCGGTCGACGGCGGCTTCGCCTTCATCCAGGTCTCTCAGGACCAGACCAAGGAACGGCAGAAGCTGGAGTCCATCACCCCCTCGGGACGCCGGTTGTTGTTCGAGGTCCCCGGCCAGGCGGCCGTCGTCCTACCAGGAGGCGCACGGCGCTGAAGCACGCGTCGTGAGCGAGACCTCGAAACACCGTTCACTTCCTCAAGACACTCGCACGAACTTCACGGCGTCCGCTCGGGCGTTGCCGTTGCTCCGAGTGAGCTTGACCGAGCCGCTCTCGCCTGCCCCGAACGACCAGGTGCCGAGCTTGACCCAGCCTGTGCTTCCGGCCGTGTAGTCCAGGGACTGTGTCGAGGTGCCGCCGCTGTGGGTGACGTCGATCCTGGAGCCGGTGTCGCTGCCGGGATACACGATCTTGTAGATGTAGACGTCGTAGGTGCCGGCGGCAGGCAGCCACGCGCCCCAGGTGGCGTACGCGCCCTGCTCGTTGCTGTAGCGCGAGGTGTTCTCCAGCGTGTGCCCGCGGATGCTGCTGGTCGTCCAGGTGCCGGTCTCGGCGTAGCGGTAGGCCGTGGGGCCCTCGTTGTCGGTGTAGCCGTCGCGCTGGTAGTAGCGGAAGTAGTCGAACTGCACCTGGCCCGGCAGCGCCGACCTGTCGACACCTGGGCTGTTCTGCAGGTTGATCGCGATGGTGGTCAGCCAGACGTTGATGAAGTCATGCTGGGTGCAGCAGGTCGGTGAGTAGTTCCCGGTGTACTTCAGCACCCCGTCGACGTAGAACTTCACCTGGGTCTCGGCCCACTCGAAGCCGTAGGTGTGGAACGCGGCCGAGGTGTCGAACCCGGTGTTGTAGTGCCCGCTGCTGACGGTCGTCTTGGTGCCGTCCGGCTTCCAGCCGTGCACGTTGTGGGTCAGGCGTCCCGGCACGTGGGAGTCCATCTCGAACCCGTCGATCTCGGTACGCCGGCCGGAGTGGTAGGTGTTGCTCCCGTCACCGGCCATGGCCCAGAACGACGTGTGCCAGCCGGAACCGACATTGGTCTTGGCCCTGGTCTCGTAGTAGCCGTAGCGGAAGGCCTTCTTGCTGACGAGGCCGCCACCTGAGTACGCCATCCCGTCATAGGGCTCAGGCTCCTCCTTGAGGTGGATGGTCATGAGTCCGTCGCCGACGGTGACGTTGCCGGGCCGCTGGGCGCTCCAGCCCTTCACGTCAGTGCGGTAGTTCCACTTGCTGGTGTCGACGGACGTGCCGTTGAACTCGTCCGACCACACCAGCGTGTAGTCGGCCGGCGCGGCCGCCTGTGCGGTCGCCGGGATCTGTACGGCGAGCAGCGTTAATCCGAGAACGAGCAGTATGCGTGCGAACATGGAGAACACACCTCTCACGTGGTGTACGGGAGTCCGCCCGGTGGAGACGCGGGAATGGCGGTTCCGCGCGTGTCCGCTGCCGGGCGGCTCTCTTATTTCTGCAGGCCCTTGACGGTCTCGGCGGCCTTGGCCAGCGCGTCCTTGGCCGACGCCTGGCCCACGAGCACGGCCTGCACCTGCTCGGCGATGGTCGTTTCGATCTGGGCGTATCCGGCGTAGCGCCAGAACGGGTTCGGCGCGGCTGTCTTGGTGATCTTCTCGGTCCATTCGGTGGTGAAGGCGTCGCCGGCCACCTTGGGGTCGGCCAGGCCGGCGGTGGTGGTCGGCGGCAGCTTCACCTTCTCGAAGAAGCCGGCGACGGTGGCGGTGTCGGACGTGGCGAACTTCGCGAAGTCGGCCGCGGCGTCGGCGCCCTCGCCCTCCACGACCACGATCACGTGGCCCCACAACAACGCCTGCGGCGTGCCGCCGGCGTTGAGCACGGGGCGGGCGAGCGGCTTCATCTTCTCGGTCAGCGACTTGTCCGGCGACTGGCCGGCCACCACGCCCCGGGCGATGATCGCGTCGTCGTAGAAGGCCGCCTTGCCCTGGGCGAACAGCGCGCGGGCGTCGAAGCGGTCCACGTCGGGTGCGATGAGCTTGGCGTCGTACAGCTTCTTGTACCACTCGACGGCCGCCACCGACGCGTCGTCCCCGACGGTGATCTGGTCGCCGTCCAGCAGTGAACTGCCGAAGGTCTTCATCCACGGCAGGATGTCCTTCAGCTGGGCCGCCTTGGTGGCCGCCGCGTAGGGCACGACGCCGTCGCCCAGCTTGGCCACCTTGTTCAGCGCCGCCTCGAACTCCTCGATCGTGACAGGCAGCTCAGACACGCCGGCCTTCTCCAGGATCTCAGTGTTGGCGATCAGGCCGATGGAGCCGGTCGTCCACGGCAGTCCTAGCTGCTTGCCGCCGAACTGCCCGCTGGACAGCGCCACCTCGGTGTAGCCGCCCTGCGCCGCGTGCGCCGACAGGTCGCGCAGCTTGCCCAGCGAGGCCAGCGCCGCCAGCCAGGCGACGTCGAGCTGTACGGCACCGCTGAGCTGGCCGCCCCTGATCTTCAGGGTGACCTGGTTCAGATACTCGTTGTACGGGAACGAGGCCGTGTTGATCGTGACTTTGCGGGCCGAGGCATAGGCGTCCACGATCGCCTGCACGGCGGCCTTCTGCGCCTCCTCGTTCAGCGACCAGGAGGTGAAGCCGAAGGTCTTGGCGGCGGCGTCACCCGAAGACGGGGCCGTGCCGCCCCCGGTGGCGTCTGGGGCGCAGGCGGACAGGGCCGTGACGCCGAGCGTGGACAGGCCGAGGAGGCGCAGGGCATCCCTGCGGTTCATGGGGGGCATCGGTTTCTCCTCTTAGGAGGGTCAGCCCTTGACGGCGCCGGCCGTCAACCCGCCGACCAGGTATCGCTGCAGGAACATGAACGCGGCGATGACCGGGAGCGAGACGACGAAGGACGCGGCCATCAGGTCTGGCCAGGCGGTTTGGAACTCCCCGAGATAGGTGTGCACCAGCCCGGGTGGCAGGGTCTGCCGCTCGGGGTCGGCGAGGGTGAGGGCGAAGATGAAGTCGTTCCAGGCCCGGACGAAGGCGAACAGGCCGGCGGCGACGAGACCGGGGGCGGACAGGGGAAGTGCGACCTGGTGCAGGGTCCTCCAGCGCGAGGCGCCGTCGATGGCCGCCGCCTCCATGAGGGACCTGGGGACGGTGTCGAAGATGCCCTTGAGCATCCACACGCACAGCGGGAGCGTGAACGTGGTGAAGCTGAGGATCAACGCGGTGTAGGCGCCCAGCAGGCCGGTGGCGCTGAACACCGCGTAGAGGGTGATCAGCAGCAACGCCTGCGGGAACATCTGCGAGGCCAGCACCAGGTGCATCAGCGAGGTGCGTCCGCGGTATCTGAACCTGGAGAACGCGTAGGCCATGTAGGCGGAGACGATCACGCTCAGAACCGCTGTGATCAGCGAGACGATGACACTGTTGACCAGGTAGCCGAACAGCTTCTCGTTCTTCGCCAGGTTCACGAAGTGCTCGAGCGTGATCTCGGTCGGGATCAGGGACGGCGGGAAGCTGAACGCCTTCTCGTCGGGGGTGAAGGCCGTGACGAGCAGCCAGTAGACCGGCGCCAGCCCGAAGAGCCCGATGACTCCCACGGCAACCCAGGCCGCCACCCTGGATCTGACCACGTCAGGCCGCCGCCGAGCCCGGACGGGCCGGACGAGGGCCGCCGTGCGGGAGGGAGTGGCGGTGACGGTCATCGGGCGTCCTCCTTCTCATGGCGCAGGTAGACGGCCACGAGGATGAGGAGCAGGAGCATCCAGAGCCCGCCCAGGGCGGTGGCGTGGCCGAGGTCGAAGCCCTTGAAGGCGGTGTCGTAGACGGCCACCGCGAAGGTCTTGGTGGCGCCCGCCGGTCCGCCGCCGGTCAGCACGTAGATGGTGTCGAAGTGCTGGAAGTTCCAGATGAACTCCAGCAGGAACACGATCCCGGCGATCCCCTTCATGTGCGGCACCGTTACCGACCAGAAGCGGCGGATCGTGCCGGCGCCGTCCACGGAGGCGGCCTCGTGCAGTTCCTTCGGCATGGTCTGCAGCCCGGCCAGCAGCATGACCATCATCCAGGGGAAGCTCGCCCAGGTCTTGGTGACGATCACGGCCAGCATGGCCGTGTCCGGATTCCCGAGCCAGCTGAAGTGCGTCCCGAGGATGCCGTTCAGCACCCCGTAGTTCGCGTTGAAGATCCAGAGCCAGAGAAACGACACCACGACACCGGGGATGACCCAGGGGAAGAGGAAGAGCCCGCGGAGGACGCCGCTGCCGCGAATCCCGGCGTTCAACGCCAGGGCCAGCGCGTAGCCCAGCACGAAGGGGGCCACGGTGGCGCCCACCGTGAAGATCATGGTGTTCCTGAACACCGGCCAGAAGTCCCCGCCCAGCACGTCGGCGAAGTTCGCCAGGCCCACGAACAGCCGCCCGGGCCGCACCAGACTCTGCTCGAAGAACCCCGTCACCAGCGCCGACACCAGCGGATACGCGATGATCGCGCCGAACAGCGCCAGCCCGGGCAGCATGAGCAACCAGGCGAACTGGGCGTCGGACAACCGTCTCATCGCGCGCCTGCCAGGTACATCGGCCCCACGTATCCCAGGGCGATGCTGATCGAGTCGGCCGTCTCGATCACTGTCCGGGCCAGTTCCGCCTCCCGCGCCGGCAGGTCGATGGCGGACAGCGGGCCGGAGATGGAGATGGCCGCGGCGATCCCTCCGGTCTGGTCCCTGATCGGCGCCGCCACGCAGGCCCGCCCGAAGGCGAGCTCCTCCACCTCGGTGGCGTAGCCCCGTGCCGCGCACGCGGCCAGT
This sequence comes from Nonomuraea sp. 3N208, assembly GCF_052245935.1. Taxonomy (NCBI): domain Bacteria; kingdom Bacillati; phylum Actinomycetota; class Actinomycetes; order Streptosporangiales; family Streptosporangiaceae; genus Nonomuraea; species Nonomuraea sp. 3N208. Next base: position 166,405 of record NZ_JBQQBR010000007.1, read on the forward strand.
TCCTCGTCCAGCTTCTGATGCGTGCTGATCGTGTGGGAGGTGAACCCGTACATCGACGGCAGCAGTGTCCTGCGCTCCTCAGGCGTCAACGCCAGCAGGAGGCACTTGCCGATGCCGGTGGCGTACAAGGGCTTGCGCTGCCCTGTCAGCACGAAGGACCGCGGCGCCAGCCGGCCCTCGAAGTTCAGCAGATAGAACATCGAGTCGCCGCGGCGTATCGCCACGTTCACCCCCAGGCCGAGCGTCGCGGCCAGATCCTGCGTCACCTGGCGCGCTTCACGGTGCACCGGGTGCTGGTTCAGCGCGACGCCGCCGAGGGTGATGGGCGCCGTGCCGAGCCGGTAGAGCCCGCTCACCTCGTCACGCTCGACGAACTCCAGCTGCTCGAGCGTGGCCAGCAGCCGTGAGGCGGTGGAGGTGCCGAGCCCGGTCGCCTTGGCGACGTCCGACACCCGCAGCTCGGGCCGGCCGGACAGGAACGCGCGCAGGACCGCGGCGGCCCGTTCTACGCTCTGATTACTGCTCTGTTCGGAAGCCAACCTAGCTCCATTGCAATTGTTTTGCGATATGTGGGATGGTTACGCACATGTTGCAAGGGAGTCAACCCCCGTCCATCACGGAAGTGCGTTGCTTTCCGATAAAGATCCGCCATGTGGACGCGTACCTGGGCACCCCTGCCGTCGAGGACCGCTACTTCGTGCGGCCACCGTGGAAGTCGCTCTATTCGGCCCGCTTCGAGACCCTGCTGGTGGCCGTGACCTGCGCCGACGGCACCACGGGGTGGGGCGAGGCGCTGGCCCCGGTGGGACCCGAGATCCCCGCCGCCGTCGTGGAGCGGCTGCTGGCGCCGGTTCTGATCGGCGAGGATCCCACGCGGGTGCGGCCGCTGTGGCATCGGCTGACCGGGCTCATGCGCGAGCGCGGGCACCTCACGGGGCATCAGGCCGACGCCCTGGCCGCGGTGGACATCGCGCTGTGGGATCTGTGCGGCAGGCTGACCGGCCTGCCCGTGGCCCAGTTGCTGGGCGGGGCGTTCCGTGAGGTGGTGCCCGTCTATGTGAGCGGCCTGCCGCGGCCGAGCGACGCCGAGCGCGTCCAGCTCGCGCAGGAGTGGGCGGCGAAGGGCGCGACGAAGGTGAAGCTGCACCTCGGCTACGGCGTCGACAAGGACCTGGCCACGGTGGACGCGGTGCTGTCCACCGGACTCGGCGTAGCGGTCGACGCGCACTGGGTCTATTCGCCGCCCGAGGCCGTGCGGCTGGCGCGGGGCCTGGCCGAGCGGGGCGTTCTGTTCCTGGAAGCCCCACTGGCACCGGAGGACGTCGAAGGGCATCGCGACCTGTGCGCGCGTGCTGCGTTGCCCATCGCGGTGGGCGAGACGCTGCGCAATCGGTACGAGTTCGCCGACTGGCTGGGGCGCCGGGCGCTGCATCTGGCGCAGCCGGATGTCGGCAGGACCGGCATCACCGAGCTCATGGCGATCGGCGAGCTGGCCGCCGCCCATCACGTGCCGGTCGCGCCGCACCACTCCACCGGACTGGGGGTGGCGCTGGCCGCGGGCCTGCAGGTCAGCGCGGCACTGCCGAATCTTGCGTGCTTCGAGTACCAGCCGACCACCTGTGAGGTGGCGTCCCAGATTCTGCGAACCCCACTTGCAGGTGATGCAACTGGATTCCGGTTGCCGGCCGGACCGGGGCTCGGTGTGGAGGTCGATCGTGACGTCGTTACCGCTCTCACGAAGGAGTCATAAGTGACCTTGTCTGGACTTATCCCGATCTTGGCCACGCCGTTCACCCGAGAAGGTGAGCTGGATGTGCCGAGCCTGCGGCGGCTGGCCGAATGGCAGCTCGCGTCGGGCGCCGACGGCGTCGCCGTGTTCGGCATGGCCAGCGAGGGCTTCGCCCTGACCGCCACGGAACGGGCGCGCATCCTCCGCGAGGTGCGCGAGGTGGTGCAGGACGCTCCCGTGGTGGCCGGCGTCGGCTCCACCAGCACGGCCACGTCGCTGGAACAGTCCCTGGCCGCGGTGGACGGCGGGGCCGACGCCTTGATGGTGCTGCCGCCCTATCTGGTCAAGCCGTCCGGCGGCCAGCTGATCGACTTCTACGGGGAGATCGCCGCCCGGTGCCAGGTGGACATCATGGTGCAGGACGCTCCCGGCGCCACCGGCGTGAGCATGCCCGAGTCGCTGATCGTGGAGCTGAGCAAGCTGGACGGGGTCACCTCGGTCAAGGTGGAAGCCCCGCCGACAGCCCCCAAAGTGGGTGCGGTGGCGGCCAAGGTCGCCTCGTCCTTCGCGGTGTTCGGTGGCCAGAACGCGCTGTTCTGCCTCGAGGAATACGCGCGCGGCGCGATCGGCACCATGCCGGCCTGCGAGTTCACCGATCTTCTCGCCCCCATCCTCCATGACTGGCGCTCCCACGACGCCGCGGTGTCCTTCACCCGGCTGCTCCCGCTGATCCGCTTCGGCATGCAGCCGGGCATCGCCTGGGCGGTGCACAAGGAGGTGCTGGTCCGCCGCGGCCTCATCGACTCCGCCACCGTCCGCCTCCCCGCCAAGCCCCTGGATGCGGACAGCCGCGACGCGCTCGACCGCGTCCTGCGCGTGCTGGGGTGGTGAGCGGCATGCCCCATGCCGACGATCAGCCGGGCACACGGGCTCGGCCAGGGCCCGGGCGAGGCCGCGGAGTGCTGCTCGCCGGGGGCAACTCGCCCATCGGCCTGGCCATCGCACGGGCCTTCGCGGACGAGGGCGATCAGGTCTTCGGCGTCGGGCTCCAGCCCTGTGACGACCCAGCCTTCACCGGCTTCCAGACGGCCGACTGCTCTGAACCCGGCCAGGTGAACACGCTGGTCACTGCCGCCATGGAGGTGCTGGGCAGGCTGGACGTGCTGGTGGCGGCGACGGCGGCGATGCCGGTGGCCTCCGTGGCGGCGACGTCCGACGAGCAGTGGCGCAAGGCGATCGGTTCAACGCTGGACGCGGCGTTTCACCTGTGCCGTGCGGCTGTGCCGTACATGACGAACGGCGGCGCGATCGTCGCCGTGGGATCGGTGAACTCGTTCCTGCACGCACCCGGGCTTCCGGCCTACTCCGCGGCGAAGGGTGGGCTCGACGCACTGATCAGGCAGATCGCCGTGGAGTACGGTCCGAGCGGGATCAGGGCCAACATCGTCTCACCGGGGCTCATCGGCGGTGAGGACGTGGACCGGGCGGCCGAGGGTTACCCGCTGTGCCGCACCGGAACGCCGGAGGAGGTGGCGGCCGCGGTGGCGTTCCTGGCCTCACCTGCGGCCTCCTTCATCACCGGAGCAACCCTCCCGGTGGACGGCGGCCTGTCCATCGCCTCCCCCGCCGCCTTCCTGCGGCCCGATCTGAGAGCGAGGTTCCTGTGAAGTCCACCGCTTCGCAGGTCCCGGGATCTCAGGCGAGCGGGCCGGTGCTGCCCCGTGCGGTGAGCCTGGCCGGTTCGGCCTCGATGTCGGGCACCGGATCACCGTGGATGAGGGAAAGCAGATGGCGAGCGGCGGCCGACCCCAGCGCGGGGACGTCGCGTCGCACCGCGGTGAGCGCCGGGCGGACGACCTGCGCCAGCGGCGAGTCGTCCCACGCGACGAGGGACAGGTCGTCGGGCACGCGCAGGCGCATCTCCTGAGCGACGGACAACCCGGCGACGGCCATGATGTCGTTGTCGAAGACGATCGCGGTCGGCCGGTCGGGAGAGCTGAGCAGGCGACGGGTGGCGCGCCCGCCCTCCTCACCGGTGTAGTCGGTGTAGTGGGTGACGCATTCGGGCAGGCCGAGCCGGGCGCAGGCGGCGATGAACGCCTCGTCTCGCACGGTGGTGTGCACCAGATGCGGCAGCCCCGCGACACGGCCGATCCTGCGGTGGCCCAGCGCGGCGAGGTATTCGACGGTCTCGTGGACGGGCGCGCTCTCGTCGGAGTGCACCGATGGCAACGAGCCGACGCCGGGTTGCCCGCCGATCACCACGGCCGGCATGCCGATCTGCTCCACCACGGGCAGGCGCCGATCGGAGACGTGCACCTCCACCAGGATCGCGCCGTCGATCCGGCCCTCCGCCCACCAGCGGCGGTAGACCTCGATCTCGGCGTCCTGATCGTCGGCCATCTGCAGCATCAGCGCGCACGCGTGCGGCTTCAGCGCCGTCTCGATCCCGCTGAACAGCTCCATGAAGAACGGCTCGGCACCGAGAACGCTCGGCGGTCGGGACAGGACGAGGCCGACCACGCCCGCGCGGGCGCCGGTGAGCGCGCGGGCGGCGACGCTGGGACGCCAGCCCAACTCGTTGGCGACCTTCAGCACCCGCGCTCGCGTGCTCTCCGACACGCCGGGGCGCCCGTTGAGCGCGTAGGACACGGCGCCCTGGGAAACCCCCGCCCGCTGGGCGATGTCCGCGATCGTCGGCCGCTTCACGGACAAACCCTACCCGGCCGTACGAGCCGACTCATGCCGCTCATCCCTTGAGCCCGGTGAAGCTGATGCCGCGCACGATGTGGCGCTGGAAGGTCAGGAACAGCAGGAGCGGCGGTACGATCGCGACGAGCATGCCGGCGATCACCTGGTTCTGCTCGGCGGTCTCGGCCAGGCGGGGCAGCGCGACCGCCAGCGGCTGGCTCTCGGCGTCGGAGATGGCGACCATCGGCCACAAGAAATCCTTCCATGCGTCCATCACGGCGAGCAGCGACACCACGGCCAGGATGGGCCGTGACATCGGCATGACGATCTGCCAGAACAGCCGGATCGGTCCCGCCCCGTCGACCTGGGCGGCCTGATACAGCTCGCTGGGCAGCGCGTCGAAGAACTGTTTCATGATCAGCACGTTGAAGGCGTGCGCCCCCGCGGGCAGCCACACGGCCCACGGAGTGTCCACCAGCGACAGGTCCAGAACGGTCAGGTAGAGGGCGACCAGGGACACCGTCCCAGGAACGAACAGCGTGGCCAGCACCGCTCCGTAGACCAGGCGGCCGAAGCGGGGCTTGAGCACCGAGAGCGCGAACGCGCCGGTGGCGGCCACCAGCAGCTGCACCAGCCAGGATCCGCCGACCAGCACGACGGTGTTGAACAGGTAGTGGCCGACCCGCAGCTCCGTCCACGCCGCCGTGAGGTTCTCCGGCTGCAGCGAGGAGGGCCACAGCCGCAAGGGCTCGCGAAGCAGGTCCTGGGTTGGCGACAGGGCGCCCTTGGCCGTCCACAGGATCGGACCCAGGCCGACCGCCAGCGTGGCCAGCAGGAGGAATCCCTGGGTCAGCCGCAGCGACCAGCGCACGCCCGTCCGCCGCCGGTCGACGTCCGAGACGATGCCTCTGGCGCGGGCGTCGCTCATGCGCTGCTCCATTTCCTCGTCAGGCGCAGGTAGACGGCGGAGATGATGCCGAGGGCGACCGCCAGGAGCACGCCGAGCGCCGCCGCGGTGCCGTAGTCGCCGTAGATGAAGGCGTACCGGTAGATCAGCAGCAGGATCGTCACGGTGGAGTCCTCCGGGCCGCCGTCGGTCAGCACGAACGGCTCGGTGAAGATGCGGAACGTGCCGATGATCTGCAGCAGCAACATGATCAGCAACACGCCGCGCAGGTGCGGCAGCGTGACGTGCCAGATCCGCCGCCAGATGGAGGCGCCGTCGATCTCCGCCGCCTCGTACAGCTCGCCCGGCACGGAGGACAGCGCCGCCAGGTAGATCAGCACCGTGGAGCCCGCGGCGGCCCACGTGGCTTCGAGCACCAGGCTCGGCATGGCGGTCGCGGTGTCCTGCAGCCAGGGGTACGGCCCCAGCCCGAGCATGCCGAGTGCCTGGTTGAACAGGCCGTGATCAGGGTCGTAGAACCACTTCCACATCAGCACCGCCACCACGGGCGGCACCGCGACCGGCAGGTACACCAGCACCCGGAACAGGCCGCCCAGCCTGCGCAGTTCGGACATCACCACGGCCAGGACGATCGGCACCGGGAAGCCGAGGAGCAGTGCCAGCAGCACGAACCAGACCGTGTTGCGCACCGTGATCCACAGCAGCGGGTCGGCCAGCAGCGCCGCGAAGTTGTCCAGGCCCGCCCATTCCGGCGGATCGACCAGGTTGGTGTGCTGGAAGCCGAGCAGCACGCTGCGCAGGATCGGCCACCAGGCGAAGAAGAAGAACACGGCGACCATGGGCAGCATGAACAACCAGCCCGCCGGGCGGAAGGGACGACGGCGCGCGGGACCGGTCGCCCTCGGGGCGGTCCGGTCCCGCGTTCTCGCTGTTTGCAGCGTCGTCACCGCTGGGCCCTGTCAAGCGCGGCGGCGGCCTTCTCCTCCGCCTTGCGCAGCTCGTCGGCCGGGTCGGCGTCCTGCCGCGTCAGCATCGCCTGCACCGCGGTGTCCAGCGCCGCGTAGGTGTCCTGGCCCGCGACGGCCGGCTCGGTGACGAACTCCTGCGCCGCCACGCCGGTCTCGTAGGGCTTGAAGTTGGCGACCGGCACGTTGGCGTGCTTGCGCTCGGCCTCGATGACCGGCTCCGCCACGGTCGCGCCGTACAAGGAGACGTAGGGGAAGCCGATGGGCACCTTGTCGGCGCTCTTGGCCGCGGCCACGCTCGCCGCGAACTGCGGGTCGTACTTCGGCTTGAGGTGGTAGAAGTCGATCCACTTCACTGCCGCGGCGCGCTCGGCGGCCGTGGCCTTGGGGCTGACCACGGCCACCTTCCCGCCGAGCAGGGTGGCGGGTGTGCCTCCGGACGGCAGGGCGGCCATGCCGAACACCTCCGGCGTGCCGCCGAACTGGGTGGCGAACTCGGTGTACGAGCTCGGCGTGGCGATCATCATGGCGACCTTGCCGGCGGCGAAGTCCTTGGCGAGGTCGGCGGCGTTGCGCAGGTGCTGGGTGCCCATGGAGTCGTCCTCCCAGCGCATCGCCTTGAGCAGGCCGAGCACGCCGCGGGCCGGCTCGGTGTCGAAGGTGGCCACGGCCTTGCCACCGGCTTCCTGCTGGAGGCGGCCGCCGAAGGTGTAGGTCATCGCGGTGAAGATCCAGCCTCCGGTGTTGTTGGTGGCCGGTACGGCGAAGCCGGGCACACCGGTCTTCTTCGTGATCGCATTGGCCGCGGCGCGCACCTCCTCCCACGTCTCCGGCGGCTTGTCGGCATCCAGGCCAGCCTTGCCGAACAGCTCCCTGTTGTAGACAAGGCCGAGGGCGAACTCGCTGGTGGGCAGGCCGTAGATGCGTCCGGCCTGGTCGGTGGCCGGCGCAAGCGCCCGCTTGTCGAACTCGGTCGCGTGTGGCAGCTTCTCGACCTCGCCGGTGATGTCGGCGACCTGACGCCGCTTCACCATGCCCACCGGCTCCGTGAGCGGGACCTGGAAGACCGTCTCGAGCTGCCCGCCGGCCAGGCGGGCGGCGAAGGTCTTGGCCTCCCACTTGGACTCGCGCGGCTCGATGTCGATGCCCGGGTTCTCCTTCTCGAACGCCGCCACCTGGTCGAGGAACTGCTGGCGCACGTTCTGCTGGGTCGTGGGCGGCAGGTCCGCGATGGTGATCAGCGTCTTGCCGGCGGCGGGCTCGGACGAGGAGCCGGATGAGGAGCCGGATGAGCAGCCGGCGACCGCGGCGACGGCGAGCACGGCGGCGAACAGGCCCGGCAGTCGTTCTCGCATGAGAGCTCCGTTCAGGGGGTGGGCCTTCTTTACATGGCCGTCACTGTGCATTAACGAGCATCTGGATGTCAATAGGTAGATGAAGCGCCTCATAAATGCAGATGCCCATCTGAACTGGGTATTGACGCGATCGTATGCCGATCATATGGTCCGATTGCTTATGCGCTTAAGTTACGTCCTTCGACCTGAGGAGATCATGTGAGCGTGTACCGCCCGCTGGACCACGGCTGGACTGTGACTGCCGTCGCGGCCGAGTCGCCTGTCGAGCGCGTGCCCGCCACCGTTCCCGGCTGCGTGCACACTGACCTGCTTGCCGCCGGTCTCATCGACGATCCCTACCTGGACGACAACGAGGACCGGCTTGCCTGGATCGGCCGCACGAGCTGGCGGTATGAGACCGAGTTCGCCTTCGGCGGGCCCGGCGACGTCCAGGCCGACCTGGTGTTCGAGGGGCTGGACACGGTCGCCACCGTGTCGCTCAACGGCGTCGAGCTCGGCTCCACCGCCAACATGCACAGGACCTACCGCTTCCCTGTGCGCGATCTGCTGCGCACGGGCGGCAACACGCTGGCCGTCGACTTCGACTCCCCCTCTGAGCACGCCGAGCGGCAGCGCGCCGCAGCCGGCGACCGCCCTGGGCCCTATCCCGCGCCCTACCAGTTCATCCGCAAGATGGCCTGCAACTTCGGCTGGGATTGGGGCCCCGCCCTCGTCACCGCCGGCATCTGGCGGCCCGTCGGCCTGCACACGTGGAGGATCGCGAGGCTCGCCCAGGTCCGCCCCGAGATCACCCTTGACGGGCGCGACGGGTTGGTCCGGGTCCACGTGATGGTGGAGCGGGCCGCCGACGTCCCTCTCACGGTGACCGCCGCGATGGCCGGAACGGTCGCGACCGCATCTCTGGCGGCGGGCGAGGGCGAAGCCGTGCTGGAACTTCGGGTGCGGGAACCCTGCCTGTGGTGGCCGCGCGGCTACGGCGCACAGGCCAGGTATCCGCTCACCGTGACGCTGGAGCAGACAGAGGAGACCTGGACGCGCCAGGTGGGCTTCCGCTCGGTCCGGCTGGACACCTCACCGGACGCGGAGGGATCGGCCTTCACCCTCGTCGTCAACGACGAGCCGGTCTTCGTACGCGGCGCCAACTGGATACCCGACGACTGCTTCCCCGCGAGCACGACCCGCGAACATCTGTCCGAGCGGTTCGTCCAGGCGTGCGAGGCCAACGTGAACCTGCTACGGGTGTGGGGCGGCGGCCTCTACGAGAGCGACGACTTCTACGACCTGGCCGACGAGCTCGGCCTCCTGGTCTTTCAAGACTTCCTGTTCGCCTGCGCCGCCTACCCGGAGGAGGAGCCGCTCTTCTCGGAGGTGGCGGCCGAGGCATGTGAGCAGGTGGTGCGCCTGGCTCCGCACCCGAGCCTGGCGTTGTGGATCGGCAACAACGAGAACTTCATGGGCTACGCCGACTGGGGCTGGGAGGAGCGGCTCGAGGGCCGTACCTGGGGGGCGGCCTACTACCTGGACGTGCTGCCAGGCATCGTCTCCGAGCTGGACCCGACCCGGCCGTACTGGCCCGGCACGCCGTACTCCGGGGACCTGGGCGGCCATCCCAACGCGCCCGAGCACGGGACGGTGCACATCTGGGATGTATGGAACGAGCAGGACTACCTCCACTACGCCACCTGGCGGCCCCGCTTCGTGGCCGAGTTCGGCTTCCAGGGCCCGCCGACCCACGCGACCCTGCGCCGCGGCAGCTCCCAGGATCCGCCGGTCTCCCACCAGAAGGCGGCGGACGGCGACGCCAAGCTGCTGCGCGGCCTGGGAGATCACCTGCCTCCGCCGCGCTCCTTCGACGACTGGCACTACCTCACCCAGCTCAACCAGGCCCGCGCGGTGACGTTCGGGATCGAGCGGTTCCGCGCGCTCATGCCGTACTGCATGGGCGTGATCGTCTGGCAGCTCAACGACTGCTGGCCGGTCACCTCCTGGTCCGTCGTCGACGGCGAGGGCCGGCGCAAGCCCGCGTGGTACGCCCTGCGCAGTGCGTACGCCGACCGCCTGCTGACCGTCCAGGACGGCGACGTCGTCGTGATCAACGACAGCCCCCACCCGTGGTCGGGCGAGCTGGAGCTGGTCCGCCACAGTCTCTCCGGCGAGCCGCTGGCCAAGGAGTTCTTCCCGGTCCGGGTGCGGCCTCGCGCCGTGACGCGGGTCCCGCTGCCCGTCCCGGCGGAGCCGGAGGCCGAGGTGCTGGTGGCCGTCCTCGGGGAGGCCCGGGCCGTGCACTTCTTTGCCGAGGACACGGCGATCGCGTTCCCTCCGGCCGAGTTCGAGGCGGAGGTGCGTCGGGTGACGGACGGCCACCTCGTCACGGTCACCGCCCGGACGGTCCTGCGTGACCTGGCCCTCTTTCCCGACCGGCTGGATCCGGACGCGACCGTGGACGACATGCTGATCACTTTGCTGCCCGGGGAGCGGGCCGTCTTCCACGTGCGCGGTTCCCGGGATCTCGACCCCGCCGCGCTCACCTCGGCTCCCGTGCTGCGCTGCGTCAACGACCTGAGGTAGGACGAATGGGACTCGACGAGTACGTGGCGGAGCTGGACGCCCGCTACGAGGCGGACCTCCACATGCCCTGGTCTCTTTTCGCGGGGAACGAATACCACACGCGCCTCCGCAGAGGGACCCGCGTCCACCAGACCAAGGAGGCCGCCGACTACGCCATCGCGCTGCTGCGACTCGGCAGGGCCGACCGTGCGGCCGAAGTGCTGGACGTGCTGGCCGGCCTGCAGGTGACCGATCCCCTTTCCGAGCACTACGGGATCTGGGGATGGTTCCTCGAGGAGCCACCCGGGCAGATGGCACCGGCCGACTGGAACTGGGCGGACTTCATCGGGGTACGGCTGGCGCAGGTCGTGGCCGTCCAAGACGGTCTGCTCGACCGCGGCGTGCGCGAACGGGTGCGCGCCGCGCTGCGCCACGCCGCGCTGGCGATCTTCCGGCGGAACGCCGACCCCGGCTACACCAACATCGCGGTGATGGGTGCGGTGACCACCGCCGCGGCGGCCGAGATCCTCGACCTGCCCTTCCTGCTCGACTTCGGCCGGCGACGCCTGCGCGCCGTGCTCGCCCTCCACGACCTGAGCGGAGGCTTCACCGAGTACAACTCCCCCGCCTACGGGCGGGTCGTCCTGGAAGAGCTGGAGAGGGCCGCACTGATCGTGGCCGACGACGGCTTCCGCGCCGCCGCCGAGGAACTGAGGCGGCGCACGTGGGCAGCCCTGGCCGAGCGCTTCCATCCGGGCACCGGCCAGCTCGCCGGGCCGATGAGCCGCGCCTACCACGACTGGCTCCAGCCGGACCTCGCCGCCTACCTCGCCGCACAGACCGGGTCGCCGATCAAAGCCAGGGAGGAAGGGGTGGGTGCCCCGCTCCTCGTGCCGCCCCTGCCCTGCCCGCAGGAGATCGCCGAGCGGTTCAGAACCCTCACGGAGGTGCCGGTCCAGCTGCGCACCCGCTTCACCGCCACCACCACCGGCACCTCATGGCTCACCGAGGACGCCTGCTTGGGCTCTGCCGACGAGGAATGCGCATGGGTTCAGCGGCGTCCGCTGCTCGGATACTGGCGGACGCCCGAGGATCCCGCAGTGGCCCTGCGTGCCCGGATGCTGCTCAACGGCCACGACCTGAGCGCCGCCTGGTGCCGCCAGCATCAGGACGGCCCGCGCGTGCTGTCCGCCTGGTGGCTCAGCTACGACTCCGGCGACATCCATCCCGAGCTCGACCGCCCGCCCGGCAGCGTCTTCCACGTCAGCGACCTGCGGCTGCGCGTCTCGTTGCAAGGCCGTGGAGCCACGGTGCGCGAACTGCGCGACGGCGTGTTCGCGCTGACGGCCGGAGAGCGACAGGCCGTCGTACACACCGTGCCCGCGGAGTTCGTCGGCATCGCGAGCACGTGGCGGGCCAGGGAAGGAGGCGGGGCGGCGGGCGCGGAAGTCGTGCTGTACTCGGGTCCCTCCGTGCCCGTCGACTTCCACCAGGCCAGGCTGCACGCGGCCTTCGCCCTGGAGCTGATCCAGGCGGGACGGCAACCCCACACCGCTCCCCTGACCGCCGCGCGCGACGCGGCCGGCACCATCCGCTGGGGCTGGGACGGACTCACCGTGTCCACCCCGATCGACCCGACGCCCTTCGACCGGTAAGACCCGCGACAAAGGAGTTCACATGTACCCGATTTCGCGACGCAACCTGGTATTCGGAGTACCCGCCCTGGCGATGGCCGGCGTGCTCGCCGGACGGCGACCGGCTGCCGCCGGCACGGTGCTGGTCGACCGGTACGGCCAGTACCTCTACGAAGACTGGCCGGGCAAGGTCGCCTCGGACGAGCAGTTGAAGCGCGAGTACGCCGAGGAACTGGCGAGACTGTCCGGGATCACCTTCGACACCACCACCTACGACCGGTACGGCGGCCTGAAGAGGCTGGGCCGCCGTGCCGCCACCGGATACTTCCGGCTGGAGAAGGTGAACGGACGCTGGTGGTTCGTCACGCCCGACGGTCACCTGTTCTTCCTCAAAGCAGTGGACGCCTTCTCCGCTGACGAGTGGGGCTACGGCACCCTGTACAAGAACGCCGACGGCAGCCCCAGGGAGGTCTTCCAGGAACTGCCCGACCCCGACCGGTTCGCCGCCGCGTACGCCGTCGTCGAGCAGGGGTTGCACACGGTGAGCTTCCTCAAGGCCAACCTGATGCGGAAGTACGGCGACGACTACCGGGACAGGTGGCGCGACATCAGCAAGCGCCGGATGATCGATTGGGGGTTCAACGCGCAGGGCAAGTGGCACCGGGACCCGGCCGTGCTCATGCCGTACATCGAAAGGGCCCCCACCCCCGTCGACGTCATCAGGGTGAGATGGGGCATCGACCCGTTCGACCCCGACTTCTCCACGAAGCTCGATCGCGCCTTCGACGACTTCGGCCTGCGGCGCTTCCGCGACGATCCATGGTTGATCGGGTACTTCTTCGAGAACGAGCGCGGGTGGAACCGTGACGTCGTGGCCGAGGTGGTGCGGCAGGACGCGGGCCTGCCGGCGAAGCGGGCGTTCGTCGCCTTCCTGGAGGAGACGTACGGAGACTTCGCGCGAGTCAACGACATCCTGGGGACCGACGCCGACTCGTTCCGCACGCTCGCCGACGTGGCGATCGACATCGCCAGGGTGCCCGCACAGGACGTGCGGGCGTTCATCACCCTGGCCTCGAAGACGTACTTCAAGAAGGTACGCGCCGCGATCAGGCGGCAGGACCCGCACCATCTGTTCCTCGGCTCGTCCCTGGTGCCGACGTGGCGGACCAGCCCCGAGTGGAACGTCGGCGGGATCGAGCACCTCGACGCGATCTCCTTCGACTGGTACTCCAGAAGCGTCGACTACCTGCGGCAGTACGAGGTCTACGACAAGCCGATCGTCAACATCGAGTTCTCCTTCTGCTATCCGAGCAGGGGCCTCACCTCGCACAACGCGGGGATCACCGCGACCAGCATCGCGAACCGCGGCGAGCTGTTCCGGGCGTTCGTCGAGGCCCAGGCGAAGAGCCCGGTGTTCGTGGGGTACGCCTGGTTCGTCCACTACGACCAGGCGGTGACAGCGAAGCCGGGCGCCACCGAGTCGTTCAACATGGGCCTGCTGAACCAGCAGGACCAGCCGTACCACGAGATGACCGACATCATGCGCCTGACCAACAGGGACATCGAAACGGTCCACCTGCGCGGCTCCGATGGATTGTCAAAGGCGGAGGACTGACGTACCGTTCGTAAAGTACGTACTTGACGAACCTCATGAGGTTGGCGCCGGTGGATCCGCGGGAGAGCGAGTTCGTCGACCGGATGGGGCTGATCATGGAGCGTCTCGGCGGGACGCGGACGATGGGCCGGCTATATGCGTGGCTGCTCATCTGCGACCCGCCTGATCAGTCCCTCACCGATCTGGCGGCGGAGCTGGGCGTGAGCAAGACGGCGACCAGCACGGTCGCCCGGCAGCTGGAGCTGACCGGGATGATCGAGCGCGCGCCCACGGCCAAACGGGAGCACCGCTACCGGGTGGTCAGCGGCGGATGGACACAAGTCCTCCAAGTCCAGCTGGCCGCCGTGCGGCAGACACTGGACGTCCTCGACTTCGGTCTGTCGGTCATCGAAGGAGACCGCCCCGAACAGCGGGGACGGCTGGAGGAGACCCGGAAGTTCTTCGCCTTCACCGTGCAGGACGCGGACGAGATGCTCCAGCGCTGGGAGAAATATCGCGATAAGTCGGATTAACCCACGACCAAACCCACAGGAAGGGCAGGGAGAGGCGATGGCCACCATCGTCGAGCGGTACAACGTTCCCAAGCAACACTTCTGGCTGCACGGACCGCGAACCGGCCAGCCTGTCGAGTACGACACCGACACCGGTTTGTGGAGCGTCTACGGCTACCCGGAGCTGCAGGAGGTCCTCGGCGACCCCGCGACCTTCTCCTCCGACACCATGCGCGTCATGCCCAAGGGCCAGCTGCCCGACGACGAGGAGATCTCCTTGGCGGGCTTCATCACCCAGATCGACCCGCCGGAGCACGGCAAACTGCGCAAGCTGGTCAGCAGCGCCTTCACCCGCAAGGTCATCGCGGATCTCGAGCCGAGGATCGCCGCTCTCACCCGCGAGCTGCTCGACGCGGCCCGCGAGCGCGACCGGTTCGAGCTCGTGACCGATCTGGCCTACCCGCTTCCGGTCATCGTCATCGCGGAGCTGCTGGGCGTGCCCACCAGCGATCGCGCCCTGTTCAAGTACTGGGCCGACGCGCTGTTCCAGCGCGACGCCAAGCTCTCGCTCAAGGAGACCCCCGAAGAACGGGGCGTGGACGTGCAGACCGTGATGGCGGCGTGGCGGGACATGTTCGCCTACCTCGCCGACCACGCCGCGGAACGCCGGCGGCAGCCGCGCGCCGACCTGCTCACCAAGCTGGTCGAGGCCGAGGTCGACGGCGAGCGCCTGCCTGACGATCAGGTCGTCAACTTCGCGATGGTCCTGCTGCTGGCCGGGCACATCACCACGACGATGTTGCTCGGCAACACGGTGCTGTGCCTGGACGCCTTCCCCGAGCAGCAGGAAAGGGTACGCGCCGACCGCACGACGATCCCGGCCGTCATCGAGGAGTCGCTCCGCTTCCTCACCCCGTTCGCCGCCCTCGCCCGCGCCACCATGCGCGAAGCCGAGCTCGGCGGTGTGACGATCCCGGCCGACCGCCTGGTCATGTGCTGGCCGGCGACCGCCAACAGGGATGCCCGCCAGTTCCCCGACCCGGACGTCTTCGACCCGGGCCGCGACCCCAACCCGCATCTCGGCTTCGGCCGCGGCATCCACTTCTGCCTGGGCGCCCCCTTGGCCCGGCTGGAGGGGCGGGTCGCGCTGGACATCCTGCTCGACCGATTCCCCACCCTGCGCACCGACCCCGACGACCCCGTGGACTTCATCCCCACGCCGACGATGACGGGAGTGCGCCGCCTTCCGCTGACAGTCTGACCCCGGCCGCTCAGTAGGGGTTGGCGATGACCAGGTCGTGCGCCGGGAACAGGGTCAGCACCCGGCAACCGTCCTGGGTGACCACGACCTCCTCCTCGATCCTCGCCGCCGAGAACCCGTCGCTCGCCGGACAGTACGTCTCCAGGGCGAACACCATCCCGGCCCGCAGCTCCACCGGCTCTCGCATGCTGTTGAGCCGCGAGATGATCGGCCGCTCGTGCAGCCCGAGCCCCAGCCCGTGCCCGAACTGCAGCCCGAACGCCGCCATCTCGTCCTCGAACCCGAAGGAGGTAGCCTCCGGCCACACCGCCGCCACCTGATCGGTGCCCACTCCCGGCTTGATCATGGCGATCGACGCGTCCATCCACTCCCGCGCCTTCACGTACGCCTCCCGCTGCGCGGCCGTGGCGCTCCCGACCCCGAACGTGCGGTAGTAGCACGTCCGGTAGCCGTTGAAGGAGTGGATGATGTCGAAGAACGCCTGGTCGCCGGGCCGGATGAGGCGGTCGGAGAAGTTGTGCGGATGCGGGTTGCAGCGCTCGCCGCTGACCGCGTTGATCGCCTCCACCTGGTCGGAGCCCATCTCGTAGAGCCGCTTGTTGGCCAGGGCGACGATCTCGTTCTCGCGGACGCCGGGCTTCAACGCCTCGACGATGTCCTGGTAGACGCCGTCCACCATGGCCGCCGCCTGGGTGAGCAGCATGATCTCGTCGGGCGACTTGATGACGCGGGCGTCCAGCATGAGTTGCTGGGCGTCCACCACCCGCAGACCCTGCCGCTGCATCTCGAACAGGAACGGCGGTTCGACGATGTCCACTCCGACCGGTTCGCCGGCCAGCCCGGCGTCGGTCAGGAACCCCTTGATCTCGCGGACCGCGTCGGCCATCAGCCCCGCCGTGGGGGCGATGGCGCCGCGCAACCCGAGCATTCCCGCGTGGCAGTCGTCCGGTGCGAGCCACGGGCTGTAGAGCCGGTGGTGGCGGGCGGCCGAGCCGAAGTCCCACAGTCGCACCGGGCCGCCGCCCCGCGTGAGCAGGGCGTACCTGGTCATCTTGTCGCCGAGGGCGCCGCCGATCCAGGTCTGGGTGACGTACCTGATGTTGTAGAAGTCGAACAGCAGGAACGCCCCGCACTCGCTCGCCTCCAGTGAGGCGCGGGCGCGGCTCAGCCGGTAGTCCCTGAGCCGGTCGAAGTCGACGCGTCGCTCGTAGTCGACCCCCATGTGCCCAGGGGCGGGCAGCGGGCCGGTCATGAGCCGAGCCCGTCGTCCACGGCCACGTCCTCGGGCTTGAGCTCCAGCCCGGACGCGGCGGCCTGCAGGTCGAGCAGGATCGCGAAGTCCTCCCCCACCCGGCCTGAGGCGACGGCGGCCTGGACGAGCTGCGCGGTCAAAGCGGTGACCGGCATGGGCACGTTCAGGGCGCGGGCCGTGGCCAGGCCCAGGTCGAAGTCCTTGCGCAGCAGCACGGGGGTGAAGGTGGGCGTGTAGTCGAGGTGTACGAACGCCGGCGACTTGTAGCGGGTGAACGCCGACCCCATGACGCTGTCGTTGAGGAACTCCAGGAACGCGTGCCGGGGCACGCCGCCCTTCTCGGTCAGCACGGTGATCTCGGCGAGCGTCTGGGTGACGACGCCCAGCAGCAGGTTGTGTGCGATCTTCACCAGCCGGGCGGTCTCGTCCTCGCCCGCGTACGTGACCGACCTGCCGAGCTGCCCGAGCAGCCCGGCCACGTCGTCGTAGACGTCGCGCGGGCCGGAGACGACCAAACTGAGCTTCCCTGCCCGCACCACCTTGCCGTTGCCGCTGACCGGCGCGGCCAAGAAGGCCACCTCGTGCTCGGCGCACGCCTGCCGGGCGGCGGCCGACTGCTCGATGGAGATCGTGGAGCAGTCGACGACCACGCCGGGCCGGGAAGCGGTCAACCCGCCGTCGCCGAGCAGCTCGCCCAGCACCTGGTCGAGGTCCGCGGCGGTGCCGACCATGGTGAAGACGACGTCGCGGTCGCGCAGGTCGGCGACCGTGTCCACGATCGCCGCCCCGCAGGACCGCAGCGGCTCGGCCTTGGCGCGGGTGCGGTTCCACACGGCCAGGTCCACTCCTGCCCTGGCCAGCCGCTCGGCCATGGGCGCTCCCATGCGGCCGGTGCCGATCCAGCCCACTCGTTTCCGTGTCGTTCCGTTCGCGGAGGGCCTGCGTGTCATTCCGACTCGCCTTTCGCGCAGAGCCGCTGGGCCAGCCAGTCGGCGGTGTAGGGACGGTGCCAGGGCGCGAGGTCGGCGCAGCCGTGGTTGCCTTCCTCCAGCATGAGCAGTTCGCTGTCGCCGCCTGTCGCGGCGGCCAGCCGCTCGGCCTGCCGCCAGGGGATGAGCCGGTCCTTGCGCCCGAACACGACCAGCAGCGGCGCGTTGATCGTGTGCGCCGTGCCCTCCAATGTGAGGGTGTACGCGATGCGCCTGGCCTCCTCCTCGGTGCGGGCGCCCGAACGGACGCGGAAGGTGTCCTTGGTGAGCTGGGGCAGGCCGGACCAGCAGTCGCCGAAGTCGTATGGTCCCGCCAGCGCCACGCACGCCTTGATCCGTTCTCCGGCCGCGGCCGCCACCCGGGGCGCGTAGTAACCGCCGAGGCTGACGCCCCACACCCCGATCCTGGCGGGGTCTATGCGCGGCTGGGCGGACAGCACGTCGAGCAGTGCCTTGCCGGGCAGCGACCAGTCGGCCCGGATCGGCAGGTCGTACTCGGCCTCACCCTGCCCGGGACCGTCCACGGCGAACGTGGCCAGCCCTCGCTCCAGGAAGAGCTGCTCGACCACGCGGTGCTCCTCCTTGGCCGAGTCCAGCCCGGACACCATGAGCACCGCCGGATGCGGCCCGGGCCCTGGCGGAATACGAAGCACACCGACCAGCAGGCCGCCCTCGAAGTCGATCGCGATCCGCCGCCCAGGCGGCGACAGGTGAGGCAGGGCGTCGTCGAGGCAGGCCACCGCCCGCCTATGGGTCCGGCGCATCTGGTCGAGGTCGGCCACGAACACGAACTTGGCGAAGTGGAAGTACAGCGCGGCCTGCGCCAGGTGCTGGCCGGCCGACAGCAGCCGGCCGGTGGCCAGCGCCTGCCTGCCGAGGGTCTCGTGCGCGGCGGCCACCGCCGACCAGGCGGCGCACCAGCCGTCCCAGGCGTCGAGGCCGCGGGTGATGCGCTCGAAGTCGGAGACGGTCACACCGTTGGCGGTGAACCGGGGCGCCCAGTGCGCGATGGCGGCGGCGACTCGCTCGTCCACCTTGTCTCACCTCCCAGGTAGAGCGACGCGATCTCGGGGTTGTCGCGGACGGCGGCGGCCGTGCCGGCCAGGCGGACCCGGCCGCCCTCCATCACCACGCCGTGCGTGGCCAGGGCGAGCCCGAGCCGCACGTTCTGCTCGACCAGCAGCACGGTGGCGCCCGCCCCGTTGAGCCCGCGGATGACCTCGGCGACGCCGGCCAGGCCACGCGGGTCGAGGCCGAGCGACGGCTCGTCGAGCAGGATGAGCCGCGGGTCGAGCATGAGGCACCTGGCGATCTCGACCATGCGCCGCTGGCCGCCGCTGAGGTTGCCGGCGTGGTCGCGGGCCCGCTCGGCCACGAGCGGGATGCGCTCCATGACCTGCTCGAGCCGCTCGCGCAGGAGCCGGGTGTCCTTGCGGATGAGGTAGCCGCCCATGAGCACGTTCTCCCGCACCGACATGGCGGGGAACAGGGCGTGCGACTGCGGCACCTGGGCGATGCCGCGGCGCAGGATCTCGTCGGGCGGCCGCCCGCCGATGGGCTCGCCGTCCATGCGGATCTCGCCTTCGGCGGGGGCGAGCAGCCCGCTGATGACGCGCAGCACGGTCGACTTTCCCGCGCCGTTGGGCCCGACCACGCAGGTGACCGTGCCCGGCGCGCATTCGAGGTCGACGCCCTGGAGCACGCTCCCGCCGCCGTAGCCGGCGACCACCGCCTTGAGCTGCAACATCTATCTCACCGCCGGGAGCCAGTCGTGTCCCCCGTCGTGTCCGAGGTACGCCTCCAGCACCACCGGGTCCTCCCGCACCTGCTCGGGCGGCCCTTCGGCGATCAGCCGGCCGCCGGCCAGCACCGCGACCGGGTCGCACAGGTCGAGCACCAGGGGGATGTTGTGCTCGACGACGAGGAAGGTGACGCCACTGGCGTTCAGCTCGCGAATCACGCCGGTGAGATGGCCGAGCAGGCCCGGGTTCACGCCTCCCGCCGGCTCGTCGAGCAGGATCAGCTTGGGCTCCAGCATGAGGACCTGGGCCAGTTCGACGAGCTTCTGCTGTCCGTACGACAGCGCGCCCGCAGGTTGCCCGGCGAAGCGGCCGAGCCCGACCAGGTCGAGCAGCTCGCGGGCCCGTTCGGCTTCGTGGCCGCGGACGGCGTCGGACACCATGGTCCGCCAGCGCGCGTCGGCCAGCGGGGCGACCACGTTCTCGCGTACGGTCATGTCCTTGAACAGCCGGGTCACCTGGTAGGACCGGCCGAGCCCGAGATGGCAGCGCCGCCACGGACGCAGCGTGTCGATGCGCCCGCCGTCGAACCAGATCTCGCCCGCGTCAGCGGGCAGGCCGCCGGTGATCAGGTTGAACAGTGTGGTCTTGCCGGAGCCGTTCGGGCCGATGAGCGCCGTGATCGTGCCCTGGCGCACGTCGAGCGAGACGTCGTCGACCGCGGTCAGGCCGCCGAACCGCTTGGACGCGCCGCGCACGGACAGCAGGACGTCGCCGGGCTCGGGAGGCGGACGCCGCTCGTGTACGGCGAGCACCGGCTCGATGTACTCGACCTTCGCCGGATGCCGCCGTCGCCACCACGCCGCCGCGGTCGGCAGCAGGCCCTTGGGCAGGAACAACACGACGAGCACGAGCGCACCCCCGAACAGCAGCACTCGCGACTGCACGCCCCCCGCGTAGACCGTGGCCGCCTCGCTGACCAGGTTGACGATGAACGCCCCCACCACGGGCCCGTACAACGTGCCGCGACCGCCGGCCAGCGCGGCCAGCACGATGGTCACGCTGCCGAGGATCGCGAAGGAGCCGACCGGGTTGATGAAGGTCAGGTAGTAGGCGTAGACCCCGCCGGCCACCCCGATGAAGAACGCGCTCGCCGCATACGCGACCACCTTGAATCGGGTGGTGTTCACCCCGATGGAAGCGGCCTTGCCCTCGTCCTCCCGGATCGCGACCAGGCCCGTGCCGAGCTTGGTGCGCCTGATCCACGCGCTGAACACCACTGTCAGCACCAGCAGCCCGAGGAACGCGTAGTAGAAGGGGATGTTCTGGAAGTCGCGGTGCCAGAACGGCAACTCCAGTGTGATCCCGTCGGAGCCGCGGGTGAGGTCTCTGGAGTTGACCGCGACGATCTGCGCCGCCAGCAACATCGCGATCGTGATGATCACGAACGCGTGGCCGCGGGTCCTGAGCACGACCCCGCCGATGAGCACCGCGATGACCGTGGCGGTCACCCCGCCCAGCGGCGCCACCCACAGCGGGTTGACGCCCCACCGCGCCGCCAGGATCCCCACCGTGTACGACCCCAGCCCCAGGAACATGCTGTGCCCGAGCGAGACGTACCCGGCGTACCCGGAAATGATGTTCCAGCTCGTCGCCTGGATGGCCAGCAGGAACCCGAGCAGCAACACCGCCTGCGGGTACGGCTGCCACGGGTTGACCACGGGATAGACGGCGAGCACGAGCAGGCACACCCCCGCGACCAGGTGCGCGCGCCTCATGCCGCGTCCTCCCGCACCCGCGCCCCGAACAGGCCCTGGGGCCTGACGAGCAGCACCGCCATGATCACGAGATAGAACACCAGCGTGGACCAGCCCAGCGACCCGTAGGTCGCGGTCAGCGTCTCGGCCAGCCCGAGTATCGCCGCGCCGGCCAGCGCGCCCGGCAGGCTGCCCAGCCCGCCCAGCACGACGATCCCGAGCAGCCGCGAGATCCACTCGTAGTGCGAGGCGGGGAAGAACGGATACAGCACCGACAGGATCGACCCGCCGACCCCGGCCGTGGCACTGCCGATGGCGAACGCGAGCGCCGCCGTGCCCGCCGCGCTCACCCCCACCAGCGCCGCCCCCGACGGGTTCTGCGTGGCCGCCCTGATCGCCCGCCCCGTCCACGTCCTGTTGAGCACGTAGTACAGGACCGCCAGCACGGCCATCGCCGCCACGAACCCGAACACCTGCGCCTTCGGCAGCGAGATCGCGCCAACCCGGAACGACTCCTCGAAGTACGACGGCGCCGCCGACTTGAACTTGTTGCCCGCGGTGAGGTTCAGCACCCCCTCGATGACCAGCGCGAACCCGAACGTCAGCAACACCGACATCGACGGCGACGACCCGCGGATCCGGGAGATCAGCAACCGGTACGACAACCACCCGAACCCGAACATCATTGGCGTGGTCACCACGGACGCCACGATCGGGTCGATCCCGGTCCGGTTCCAGAGCCACCAGGTCACCATGGCCACCAGCACCAGGAACGCGCCCTGGGCCACGTTGATGATCCGCATCACGCCGAAGATCAGCGTCAGCCCGGAGGCCATCAGCGCGTACACGCCGCCGATCAGCAGGCCCAGCGCGACCGCCTGCACGAAATGCGCCATCGCTCACTGCCAGCCCGGCTTGGGGTTCACCACGGTCTTCGACGTGGCCAGCTCGGGCGGCCCGACCACCTCGACCTTGCCGCCCTGCCACTGGGCGAGGAGGAAGCTGCCCTTCGGCTCGCCGTTCTCCTTCCAGCTCAGCGGTCCGAGCAGGGTCTGCACGGTGTTCGTGTGCAGCCAGTCCTTGATCTTGTCCTGGTCGATCGTGCCGACCTTCTCCACTGCGGCCTGCAGCACTTGCGCGGCGGCGAACGCGTCGGCGGCGTCCTCGGCGGGCGCGGCGTCGTGCGCCTTGCGGTACGCGGCCACGAACTCGGCGTTCAGCGGCGTGGTCGCCTTCTCGTTCCAGCTCACCGTGTAGAAGACGCCCTCGGTGTTGGCCAGTCCGACGCCGTCGCTGTACTGGCTGGAGTTGCTGGGCGCGGAGGTCTGGAAGAGCATCTTCGGCGAGAAGCCCAGCTGCTTGAGCGAGCGCACCATCCCGACGCCGTCCTCGAACACCGCGCCCTGCGCGACCAGGTCGGGCTTGCGGTTCGCCAGGCTGCTGGCGACGCTCTGGAAGTTGGTGGTGTCGGCCGGGTAGACCTGGCTGTAGACCGTCTCCACGCTCATCGCCTCCAGCTGCTGCTGCATCGACTTGATGACCGGCAGCGCGAAGGGGTCGTCCTGGCTCGGGTAGGCGGCGGTCTTGGGCCGCTCGGCCGCGGGCAGCGATTTCACCCAGTTCACGAACACGTCCGCCTGGCGGGGCGCGGTGGCCGGCTGAGCGAAGAACAAGTACTGGAAGCCGCGGGAGAACATGTCGGGCGCGCCGCCCGCCGGCTCCACGAAGACCATACGGTTCTTCTCCGCCACAGCGGAGGCCGGATAGTTCAGCAGCGAGGAGAACGTGCCGAGCACCAGGTCCACCTTGTCCTGGGTGATCAGCTTGGTGTAGTCGGCGACCACAGTGTCCTGGTTGCTCGCATCATCGACGATCTTGAGCTGGACCTGCCGCCCCAGGACGCCCCCCTTGGCGTTCACCATGTCGCGCCAGATCTCGTAGCCGCGCTTGGCCTCGCTGCCCGGCTGGGCGAAGTCGCCGGTCAACGGCAGGGAGACGCCGATCACGATGGGCTTGCTCACCTCGTTCGCGCGCGTCTCGGACGGGCGCTGACCGCAGGCCGACAGCGCCAGAGCGGCCACCACGGCCATCGTCACGGTGAGGCGTGCGGGTCTGCTGGGGGGTTGTGCGGTCATGAGCCCTCCTTCGATGAGCCTCTCCGCCGCGCGCAGGTGCGTTTCCCGCAAACGATTGCGCTGGCTTGGAGCATCCGTTTCACTGCAAGTACTGTCAAGGGGTTCAGCCGCACTCGTGCAAACGAGTGCAGGACAGGAGTGACCATGACGCTGGTGGTGGGCGCCTTCAGCCCGTCCGTGTTGTTGCGTACCGCCCGCCGCCTCGGCCTGCTCCATGCCGACGTGCGGGAAGTATCCGTCGCGTCCTCCCCTGCCCAGTTCGCCGCCCTGCTCGACGGGGCCATCAACGCCGCGCTGACCAGCCCGGACAACGTCATCGCCTACCGCCACGTCGCCGCGAACCCGCTGGGCAGGACCGCCGACGTGCGGATCGTCTCCGCCGTCGACCGCGGCCTCGGCCTGGCCCTCTACGCCCGCCCAGGGCTGACCTCTGCGGCGGAGCTGAAGGGCAGGCCGATCGGGGTGGACGTGCCGGACTCCGGCTTCGCGTTCACGCTCTACGCGGCGCTCGACGCGCTCGGCCTGGGCCCCGGCGACTACAGCCTGGCCGTGCTCGGCTCCACCCCGCGCCGCCTGGAGGCGCTGCTGGCCGGCGACTGCGCGGCGACCATGCTCAACGCGGGCGCCGACCTGCTGGCGCGGGACGCTGGAGCGGTGCGGCTGGCCAGCGTGCCCCGCCCGTACCTGGGCACGGTGTTGTGCGCCCTGGGCGCAAATCCCGCCGTGCGCGCGCTCGCGACGGACCTGCGCGAGGCCGCGCGGGCGGTGCTGGGCGGCGAGGCCGACGACATCGTCACCGAGGAGGCCGCCGCGGCGCTGCGGCTGCCCCCTGCCGCCGCGCGAGCTCCGGCACGCTACCTTCGGCGCTTGAAAGATCCGGACGACGGGCTCGTCGCCGACGGCCGCGCGGACGTGGAGTCCCTCTCCACGATCGTCGCGCTCCGGCGCCGCTACGGCTCGGCCCCGGACGGAGACCCGCTCGCCCACGGACTCCTCGACCTAGGAGAAGATGGCCGCCGATGACCAACCCCAACCCGTCGTCGGCACCCACTCTCAGGGACGTCGCCGAAGCCGCCGGCGTGCACACCGCCACGGCCTCACGCGCGCTCAACCCGAAGACCCGCCAGCAGATCAGCGCCGAGACTGCCCGCCGGGTGATGCGCGCGGCCCAAGCGCTCGGTTATCAGCCCAATTCGGTCGCCCGCAGCCTCAAGACCTCCCGATCCAGCACCGTGGGCCTGGTCATCCCCGACCTCACCAACCCCCTCTTCCCGCCGATCGTGCGCGGCGTGGAGAGCGTGCTCGAGTCCGACGGCTACAACGTGTGGATCGTCAACACCGACAACGACGAAGAACGCGAACGCACCAAGATCGAGTCGCTCCGCTCCCGCCAGGTCGAGGGCCTCATCGTCGCGACCGCCCGCCTCGACCACCCCCTGCTCAGGCAGCTCCACGCGCAGGGCGTCACCATGGTCCTGATCAACCGGCAGGTGCGGGATCTGCCGATCCCGGCCGTCACCGGGGACGACGCCACCGGAGTCGCCGCCGCCGTACGCCACCTGGCCGGCATGGGCCACACCAGGATCGCCCACCTGTCCGGTCCCCTCGCCACCTCCACCGGGTTGGTCAGATCGCAGGCGTTCCGGCACGCCGTACGCGACCACGGGCTGGCCGACGACCTCGTGGTGGAGTGCGCCCACTGGAGCGAGGACGACGGCGCCGCCGCCCTGCGTGAGCTCCTGTCCCGCACCACCGACTTCACCGCGGTCGTGGCCGGCAACGACCTCATCGCGCTCGGCTGCTACGACGTCTTCGCCGAACGCGGCCTGTCCTGCCCCGGAGACATCAGCGTCATCGGCTTCAACGACATGCCGTTTCTGGACAAGCTCCGCCCGCCGCTGACCACGGTCGCGGTGCCCCACCACGAGCTGGGCGCCGAGGCTGCCCGCATGCTCTTGGACTGCATCGACGAGCCCGGCCGCCCGGCCCGCTCCCTCCTGCTGCCGGCGACCCTCGTCGTCCGCGGCTCCACCGCCCCGCCGCCGCGCCCCGCCGCCTGATCGGGCCTGCGTGGCGAAGAGCTTCCCCCTGTTACTCTCCGTTACCCTTGCCTACTCATGGATGCTCTGACATATGCCTGGAGATCCGGCGCGTACGTGACCCGCAGGCGGTTGCTGGTCACCGGCGCGTTCGCGGCCATGGGCGCGGTCACGGGATCGGCGCGGACGGCGGCAGCGGTGGCGCGGCGGCGCGGGAGGGCGCTGGCGGCCCGCCCCGCGACGGTGTCCCTGGGTCGGCGCACGGTTTCCACCTGGACCTACAACGGCGTCGTGCCGGGTCCGTCGATCGAGGCCACGGCCGGGGAGACCGTCGGGGTGCCGCTGATCAACCTGCTGCCGGCGGACACCACCGTGCACTGGCACGGCATCAGGGTCGACCCCCGCATGGACGGCGCGCCCGGATTCAGCCAGGAGCCCACGCGGCCCGGGGAGGGGTTCGACTACGTCTTCCGGGTGCCGGACCCCGGGACATTCTTCTACCATGCGCACGTCGGCACCCAGCAAGACCGCGGCCTGTACGGACCCTTGATCGTCGCCGACCCGCATGAGCCGCTCGGCTACGACCAGGAGTTCACCGTGCTGCTCGACGACTGGCTGGACGGCATCGACGGCACCCCCGACGACGCGCTGCGCCGGCTGAACTCCAGCACGGAGCACGACGACACCCTGCGCAGTGATGCGCTCGGCGGCGTGGCGGCGGAACTGCATCATCCGCTCTACCTGGTCAACGGTCGCACGCCGGACGCGCCCGCGACCTTCACCAGCGCGCCGGGGCGGCGGGTCAGGTTCCGGGTGATCAACGCGGCCGCCGACACCGCGTTCCGCGTCGCGCTCGGCGGCCACGCACTGACCGTCACCCACACCGACGGATTCCCGTGCATACCGGTCACCGTGGACTCGATCCTGATCGGGATGGGCGAGCGGTACGACTTCCTCGTACGGCTGGGCTCAGGAGCGTTTCCCCTGGTCACGGCGGCAGAGGGAAAACACGCGCGGGCCTTCGCGGTGGTGCGCACGACGCATGAGGCGGCCGCGCCCGCGAAGGACGCCGACGTGCCGCAACTCAACGGGCGGATGCTGAATTATGAGGACTTGAAGGCGCCGCGCGCCGACCAGCTCCCCCTCCCGTCCAGAACCGTCACCGTGAAGCTCGGCATGCGGCCGTCCGGCAATGAGTGGACGCTCAACGACCGCCTCGCCGACGACCCCATGCGGCTGCGGGTGGATCGCGGGGAGACGATCCGCATCGTCCTGGACAACCAGTCGCCCATGTGGCATCCGATGCACCTGCACGGGCACACGTTCCAGCTCAACGTGCACGGCTTGCGGGGGCCGCGCAAGGACACCGTGAACATCAAGCCGCACGAGCGTCTCGAGATCGACGTGCTCGCCGACAACCCGGGCGAGTGGATGTTCCACTGCCACAACCTGTACCACCAGGAGCAGGGAATGATGGGCGCGCTCGGCTACGGTCCGCCGCAGCTGCGCGGCGCCGCCCACACGAGCATGCACTAAAGTGCGCGCACGCCGCGCCCATCTGCGTACGGCGTGCGCGGCGCGTTAAGGTGCGGTCTCATGGCAGCAGACAAGCAACCGCTTCCGTCGGTGTGGGCCCGCCCGCGCAAGGAGCGGGAGCGGTGACCGAGGTCGCCTGACCCGCCTCACCACGGCTGACCTGTCACACCGGCCGGCGTCGCCCAGAGGCCGTAACGGACCGCGAGCCGTCCCCGGACGGCCCGGCTCGGGCAGCATGGCCGCGCCGAGCAGGGGTGTTGCGAGCCTGGCTCACGATGTGATTCGCGTGGCACATCCTGGCCGGAGCTTGCGACGTGACCCCGAGCTACGGAAGGATCACCAGGTCGATACACCCCCTCGCGCCCCGGGCACCCCCCGCCCCATGGCCGCATGACTACATGGAGAGGCTGTCGTGCGCACACAGGAGAGCATCGAGCAATTCGGTTACCAGCAGGAGTTACGGCGCGGGGTCGGGCTAACCGATCTCGTGTTCTACGGCCTGGTGTTCATGGTGCCGATCGCCCCATTCGCGATCTTCGGCCTGGTCTACTCCCAGTCGGGCGGCATGCCGGTTCTGGCGTACCTGGTCGGGGTGATCGCGCTGCTGTTCACGGCGGCGTCGTACGCCCAGATGGTCAAGGCGTTCCCGTTGTCGGGGTCGGTCTACAACTACGCGGGCCGCGGCATCGCGCCGCCGGTCGGGTTCATGACCGGATGGATGGTGCTGCTCGACTACATCCTCGTCCCGTGCCTGCTCTACCTGGTCGCGTCCGTCGCCATGAACTCCAGCGTGCCGCAGGTGCCCGTGTGGGCGTGGCTGGTCATCTTCGTGGTCGTCAACATGGTGATCAACCTGCGGGGCATCCGGATGACGGTCAAGCTCACCCGCGTGATGATCGCGCTCGAGCTGGTCGTGCTGGCGTTGTTCCTGCTGGTCGGCGTCTGGGCCCTGCTCCAGGGCAAGGGCCAGGGCTTCAGCCTCGCGCCGCTGTTCAATCCTGAGACGTTCTCCTGGCCGGTGATGTTCGCCGCGGTCTCGGTCGCGGTCCTGTCGTTCCTCGGCTTCGACGGGATCAGCATGCTCGTCGAGGAGTCCACCGGCGGCTCCGCCCAGGTGGGCCGGGCCATGCGGGTGGCGCTGGCGCTGGCCGGGGTGCTGTTCATCACGCAGGTGTGGGTGGCGGCGCTGCTGGTGCCCGACCCCGCGGGGTTGCTCCGCGAGGGCAGCGACACCGCGTTCTACGACACGGCCGCGCTCGCGGGCGGCGAGTGGCTCAGGCACCTCACCTCGACCGCCACCGCGCTCTCCTGGGGCCTGGCGAACACACTGGTCGCCCAGGTGGCCGTGTCGCGCCTGTTGTACGCGATGGCACGCGACAGGCAGCTGCCGTCGTTCCTGGCCAAGGTGTCGGTCCGGCACTCGGTGCCGGCCAATGCGATCACGCTCGTCGCCGCGCTGTCGGTCGGGCTCGGGATCTGGATGTCCACCCGCGACGACGGGGTCGTTCTCCTGTCCAGCCTGATCAACATGGGCGCCATGGTCGCCTTCGTGGTCCTGCACGTGTCGGTGATCGTCCACTACGAGTTCCGCATGCGCTCGGAGAACATGTGGTCGCACCTGTTCTCGCCGCTGATCGGCATGGCGATCCTCGTGTTCGTCGTGCTCAACGCCAACGTGATGGCGCAGGTGGTCGGCCTCGTCTGGCTCGGCGTCGGCTTGCTGGTGCTGATCACGCTGTACGCCCTCGGCCGCCGCCCCAGCCTGCACGGCACGAGCGCCACACCCGGCCTGCACGACCCGAGCCCCAAATCCACCCGCCGATGAACCGGCTGCCGCTCCATCAGGACCTGTACCTCATCGCGCACGACCAGTCCGGCAAGCCCTTGACCCATCAATCCTCGATGGCGCTCGGGCTGGCCGGCGCTGCGCTGCTCGACCTGGCCCTGGACGGCCGCGTCGCGGTCGCGAGGGGCCAGGTCGCGGTCTCCGGCCCCGTCGCCGGCACCGGTGATCCGCTCACCGACGACCTGCTCGCGCTCATCGCCAGGGAACCCGGGGACGTGCGGCCACCGATCAAGAAGGTGGCCGAGCGCGCCTACGACCGTACCCGGGAGGATCTGGTCGCGGCCGGCGTGCTGCTGCGGGTGACCAGGCGGGTGATGGGCGTGCTGCCGACCACGCGCTACCAGCTCGCCGACATCGCCTCGGTCGTACGCGCCTCTTCGGGGGTGCGTTCCGCGGTCGAGGGCTGGAAGGAACCGGACGTGCGATGTGCGGCGCTGTGCGGGCTGGTGGCCGTCCTGCGGCTCGAGGCGGAGCTCTACCTCGACCTGCCGTCGAGCCGGCTCGTCGGCCGGCTGCGCGAGATCGTCGGCGAGAGCTCGCACGAGGTCGCCGAGCTTGTGGGCGTGGTGGACACACTGGTCGCGGAGGCGGCTATAGCGGTATATCGCTGATTTGTCGTGATACATGGACGATGCCCCAAAGGCGAGTTACGCTCCGCTCGCCGATATATGGGGGGAATTCATGAGTTACACGCTATTACGCGGCAATTTTGTCATCCGATATCCGGACCTCCCGCGACAGGGACCGGAACCCGACGGTGACACGGTCAAGTTCCTGCCCGACAACCCCGCGCTGGTCGAGGCGCTGCCCCGGCACTCCGGCTCGCCGCCGGACATCAACCACCGCGGCATCTCCGCACGCCTGGAGGCCGTCGACGCGCTGGAAACCCACTTCGGCGAGACCCACCAGGAGCTGACGGGGGCCGAGGCGGCCAGGGACGAGCTGCTTCGGCTGCTCGGCTTCACCAACGTGGTCTTCTGGGACGACCTGCCGAACAAGGTCCGCGCCGCCGACCAGGACGCGATCCGCGGCCACGTGCTCACCAACGGCATCGACGCCAACGGGCGGCTGATCGCCTTCGTCTACGCCGGCGACCACCCGGGGGCCGACGGCTCCAGCGTGTTCCTGGACGGGCCGCTGGCGGACGCCTCCATCAACGCCGCGCTGCTCGCCGCCGGGCTGGTCTATCCGGCGTTCTACGCGACGCTGCCGGCTGAGATACGTACGCATCTGGCGGACGTGTCGGCGGCGGCCCGGCAGAAGGCGCTCGCCACCGGCATCTGGCCGCGCTCCACGGCCGACCCCGACGGCCCGGCCGTCATCCCCGACCTGGCCGCGGCCGAGCAGCTGGTGTTGTGGCCCAAGCTGTTCCGCCGCATCGTGCCGTACCTCGCGGCGGGCTTCCCCGACTTCGACGGCTTCGACGCGTGGCTGCGAGCCGACCCGGTGCACCGCGACGACGAGCTGTTCCTGCTCGACAAGCTCGAACGGGGCAATCTGCACGACGTCGTCCGGGCCTCAGGCCACCAGATCCAGCTGACGGTGTGGCCGGAAGGGTTCATCATCAACCCGGATCCCGCGCCGCCAGGCTCGACCGTCAACCCGCCGCTCATCGCCGTGGGCGACGTGCTGATCGTGGCCGCCCTGCCCGACCCCGCGGGCGCCGACCGCGGCGCGGAGTCGGTCACGTTGCTCAACGTCACACAGGACCCGGTCGAGCTGTCGGGCTGGTGGTTGTCAGATGCCGCCAACGCCCGCAAGGACCTGGGCGGGGCTGTGGCGGGCGGCGCCACGCTGCGGGTGGCGCTCGACGGGGCGCTGCGGCTCGGCAACCAGGGCGACGGCCTCGTCCTCGTCGATCCCCGGGGGAACACGATCGACCAGGTGAGCTACAAGGGCGACCGGGTCCGCGCGGGCCGCACCATCTGCTTCGGCCGCTGAAGCACGGCGGTTCCGCTGGCCAAGGACGGCGTCAAGTCGGAGACTGGGCGTTCCGACCGGCGATACGAAGGAGTTCGCGATGTTCATGGCGCGGTACATGACACGTTCGATGCTCAGGTTAGCGGTGGGGGCGGCGGCGGGGTACGTGCTCGCGGTGCGCCCGTGGCACCTCCGCTGGGGCGCCGACGACGGCGAGGTCTACGGCGAGATGGCGGGTGACGACATCGTCCGCACACCGCAGTACCAGGCGACCCGCGCCATCACCGTCGACGCGTCCCCGGCGGCCGTCTGGCCCTGGGTGGTCCAGCTGGGCGGTGCCCCTGCGCAAGAAGGCGCCACGACCGAGCAGCAAGGGCTCAAGGTCGGCGACACGCTGCGCTCCGGGCCTGACGGCGCCGGGTTCGTCGTGGAGCAGACCGATCCGCCGCACACGCTCGTGCTGGTTCATCGGGGCGAAGAGGCCATCACCACCTGCTCCATCTCGCTCCGCGAGCTCGACGACGGCAGGACCAGGATGGTCTTCCGCGTCCGGATAAAAGCCGTGCCCGGCCTGAGCGGCACCCTCTATCTCGCCAGGATGGACCTGGCCGACTTCCTGACCGTGCGCAGGCAGATGCAGACGATCAAGTCGCACGCCGAATCCTCGCACTGAACCCGAGCCCGGCGGCGCCGTCCCCTTCCTTGGGGACGGCGCCGCTTGGTGTTGACGGGAGACCTTTCTGGCAATTACGGTTCCGGCACGATTGGTGAAATATTCGTCACTTTTCCGAAACTTTCGGAGGCACCATGTTACGAGGACTTGTCGCGATCACCGTGCTCGGTCTCCTTGCGGTGAACCCGGCGCACGCGGCGGAACAACCGGCCATCACCGTGAACGAGCGTGTCACGCATCAACAGATGGACGGCTTCGGCGTCTCTCAGGCGTTCCGCCGCAACGAGTTGCTCGAGGCGCTGTCGCCGGCGCAGCAGCGGGAGATCCTCGACCTGTGGTTCCACCGGGAGAAGGGGGCCGGCCTCAGCATCCTGCGGCTCGGCATCGGCTCCTCGCCCGCGGGCAGCCCGTACGACCACATGGTGTCGATCCAGCCGGAGAACCCCGGCGGCCCGGACGCCCCGCCCAAGTACGTGTGGGACGGCGATGACAACAGCCAGGTCTGGGTGGCCAAGGAGGCCAAGGCGTACGGCGTGAAGCGGTTCTTCGCCGACGCCTGGAGCGCGCCCGGCTACATGAAGACCAACGGCGACGACAAGAACGGCGGAACGCTGCTGCCGGAGTGGCAGAAGGCGTACGCCAACTACCTGCTCGCGTACACGAAGTTCTACGAGCAGGAAGGCATCAAGATCACCGATCTCGGGTTCACGAACGAACCCGACTGGACGGCCACGTACGCCTCCATGCGTTTCACCCCGGAGCAGGCCGCCCAGTTCGTCAAGGTGCTCGGCCCGATCGCCAAGGGCAACGTGAATCTGGTGTGCTGCGACTCGTTCGGCTGGAACCAGGCCAAGGCGTACACGGCGGCCATCGAGGCCGACCCCGACGCCCGCCGCTGGGTGAAGACGCACACCGGCCACACGTACGCCAGCCCCGTGGACGCCCCGCTGCCGACCGGCAGGAAGTCCTGGATGTCGGAGTGGAACCCCAACGGCTCGACCTGGAACGAGGCCTGGGACGACGGCAGCGGCTACGACGGCTTCACGATCGCACAGGCCATCCACGACGCGCTCACACTGGGCGACGTCAGCGCCTACATTTACTGGCTGGGCGGCTCGCGCGGCACGACCAGGGCTTTCATGCAGGTCGACGACACGGCGAAGACGTACAAGGTGTCGAAGCGGTTGTGGGCGATGGCGGCCTACAGCCGGTTCATCCGGCCGGGCGCGGTCCGGGTGGACGCCTCGGCGGCGAACCCGGCGCTGAAGGTCTCGGCGTTCCGCAACACGGACGGGTCGAAGGTGATCGTGGCCCTCAACACCGGCACCGAGGCCGTCACGTGGGACGGCGTGCGCGGCCGGGCGACCGCGTACGTGACGAACAACGACAACTCGCTCACCCCGTCGACCGTGACCGGCCACACGGTGAGCCTCCAGCCGCGGACACTCACCACCATCGTGGTCCGCTGATCGCCGGCGAGAGCCCGGCGGGTCACCGGGCTCTCGCCGCCTCCCTGAGGTCAGCCCCACACCTCCTGGGCGGTCTCGACGATCAGGCGGAGCTTGGCGAACTGCTGGTCGGCCGTCAACTCGTTGCCCTCGACCGTGGAGGAGAACCCGCACTGCGGCGACAGGCAGAGCTGGTCCAGGTCGATGAACTTGGCAGCCTCGTCGATGCGCCGCTTGAGCGTGTCCTTCGACTCCAGCTCCCCGTGCTTCGTCGTGACCAGCCCCAGCACGACCATCTTGCCCTTGGGCACGTACCGCAGCGGCTCGAACCCCCCGGACCGCTCGTCGTCGTACTCCAGGAAGAACCCGTCGACCTTCAGCTCCCCGAACAACGCCTCGGCGACGAAGTCGTAGCTGCCAGAGGCGGCCCAGGAGGAGCGGAAGTTGCCGCGGCACATGTGCGTCGTGATCGTCATCCCGGCGGGCTTGGCCGCCAGCGCGGCGTTGATCTGCTTGATGTAGCGCAGGTGCATGTGCTCGGCGTCGTCGCCCCGCGACTCGAGCTCCGCCCGCTGGGCCGGGTCGTTCAGGTACGCCAGGCTGGTGTCGTCGAACTGCAGGTACGTGCACCCCAGCGCGCCGATCCTGCGGACCTGCTCGGCGTACGCCGCGCTCAGGTCCCGCCAGAACTCCTCGACGTCCGGGTAGACCTTCGGGTCGATGGCGGCCGGCCCGCCCCGGTAGTGCACCATGCTGGGCGAAGGAATGGTCAGCTTGGGGACATTCGTGGTCACGGTGTCCCGCAGGAACGTGAAGTCGTCGGCGAAAATCGGCTCGTTCAGCTTGATCCGGTCGTGCACGCGCAGCGCCGCCGGGGTGAACTCGATGTCGCCCTGCTCGTTGTGGAAGCGCACCGTGATGTGCTCGTCGGTGGCCTGGCCGATGCCGCCGAGCCGGTAGATGAAGTCCATGTGCCAGGAGGCCCGCCGGAACTCGCCGTCGGTCGCGCTCTGCAGGCCGGTCTCCTCCTGCCTGCGCACCACCTCTCGGATGGCCGCGTCCTCCGCTTCCCGCAGCTCGTCACCCGCGAGGCTCTCGCGGGCGCGGAGCAGGGACTGCGGGCGCAGGAGGCTGCCGACGTGGTCGGCGCGGAAAGGCGGTGAGGTACGCATTGCGGATCAACTCCCGTAGAGCTTTCTGAGCGGGGCCTTGAGCAGCTTGCCTGCCGCGTTCTTGGGCAGTTCGGGGACGAATTCCAGATGTTTCGGGATCTTGAAGCGGGCCAGTCGGCCGTCCAGGTGCTTCAGCAGTTCCTCGGCCTCGGCCGTCGCACCCGGCCGCAGCACGACCAGGGCCTTGCCCACTTCGTCCCAGCGGTCGTCGGGCACGCCGATCACCGCGCACTCGGCGACCGCGGGATGGCTGTAAAGGGCGCTCTCCACCTCGGCCGGGTAGATGTTCTCGCCGCCGGAGATGATCACGTCGTTGATCCGGTCGGAGATACGCACGTAGCCGTCGTCGTCGGCGACTCCGACGTCGCCGGAGCGGAACCAGCCGTCGGGTGAGAGCACCTTCGCGCTCTCCTCGGGGCGGCGCCAGTAGCCGGGCATGACGTTGGGTCCCTGGACGTAGACCTCACCCGGCTCGCCGGGTGCCGCATCCGCGCCCTCGATCGTGACCAGGCGCACGTCGGAGAAGAAACACGGCACGCCGGCCGTCCCCGCCTTGTCGACGGAGTGCTCGCCACCGAGGAAGAGCGCGCCGGGCGCGGTCTCCGTCATGCCGTAGCCCTGCAGGAACGTCAGCCCGCGCTCCTGGTAGGTCTTGATCAGCGGCAGGGGCACCGGCGCGCCCCCGCACAGCAGGTGGCGCACGCTCGACAGGTCGGCCTTCGCCCAGCGCGGCGACTGGGCCAGGACGTTGAACATCGACGGCACCCCGAACATCACCGTCACCCGCTCGGTCTCGATCAGGTCGAACGTGCGCTCCACATCGAAGGACGGCTCCAGGATGGCCCGGCCGCCCTTGAGCACGCTCGGGATCAGCGTCTGCGCCAGCGCCGCGATGTGGAACATGGGTGCGCTGATCAGCGTCACCTCGTCGTGCGCGAGCGGCACGTCCACCAGCAGGTTGACGGCGTTCCAGGTGAGGTTGGCGTGCGTGAGCATGGCGCCCTTGGGCCGTCCCGTGGTGCCCGAGGTGTACATGATCAGGCACACGTCGTCCTGGCCGACCTGCTCGTCGATCGGCTCGGGCGAACCCGACGCCAGCAGGTCCTCGTAGTCCGCGGCCGGGATGTGCCGGCCGGGCAGCCCTTCGCCGTCCCGCCCTTCGCCGAGCAGCAGCACCGACGCGTCCGCGTCCTCCAGGATGAAGCGCAGCTCGGGCGTGGTCAGCCGGGTGTTGAGCGGGACGAACACCGCCCCAAGCAGCCCGGCCGCGAAGAACGTCTCGACAAATGCCGGATGGTTCGGCCCGAGGTAGGCCACCCGGTCACCGCGCTCCACACCCAGCGCAGAAGCCAGCCGGTACGTCCGTTCGCGCAGGTCACCGTAGGTGTAGTCGCGCCCACGGCAGGTCAGCGCCACCTGGTCGGGCGTCATGCGGGCCCTGCGCGCCGGCCACGATCCAAGCCCCTGGTTCCGCATCAGTGCTCCTCCAGGGCTCAAGTTAGGCCACTAGACGATCGCTGTCACCGTTCTGCCCAACTTTCGTCGGGGACCGTGTCGAGGAGCCGCCCGACGACCGCCGCGGCCTCCGGCCTGAACCGCTCGTGCAGCGCGTGGCAGACCCCCTGGGCCTTCTCCGCCGGCCAGTCGTGCGGCAGGTAGCGCAGCGGGAGCCGGGGGTCGGTCCTGATGATCTGCAGCCAGCCGGTGAGCAACGTCAGCGAGCGGGCCAGGTCGTCGGGCGCGTCGGGCGCGGGATCCGCCTGGTCCCAGCGCCGCAGGAACGCCCGATAGCGCTCGCCCAGCCCGGCCAGGTCGTACGCGTCCCGTACCAGCGCCTGCATGTCGGTGGGCCGCCGCGGCTCGGCGGCGAACACCTTCACCTCCACCCCGGGCACGCCGGGCACCTCGGGCGCCTCCACCTCGCCGGGAGCGATCCACAACCCGTTCTGCAGCGGCCCGAACCCGGCCCAGATGAGCCGCGAGCGCAGCTCGTGCCGCTGACGCTGCCACGATGCCGGCAGCGAGAAGCCGATCAGCGTCCACCGATCCTCGTCGGCGTCGTTGACGACGCCGCTGTGCCAGATGCGCCGTTCGCCGTCCCTGAGCACCTCGGTGCTGGTCGGGGTGAGGCCGAAGTACATGCGCCGCCCCGAACGCTGCCGCCGCAACAGCCCCCGGCGGACCATCCGGGTCAGCGTCGAGCGCGTCGCCTCCTCCGAGACGCCGACCTTGGCGAACGCCTCGATGAAGCTGCCCGAGGAAACGCAGACTCCGCGACCGTATACGTGATCTCCGAGAAAGGTCAGAATCACCGATTGAGGCCGCACGCCGCCACCCCCACACGGATGTTGGGCATTCTATTGACAGGCGTAATGTACCTGCCTACATTCAGGGCGACATCCGGCCCAGGAGGTCCTGATGCGCAGGCTTCTACCGTCCCTGGTCTGTCTCGTGTTGGCCGTGGCCGCCTGCGGCGGGAGTCCCGGCGGGTCAGGTGGTGAGGGCCCGATCAAGGTGGGCCTCATCGTCTCCCTGACCGGCAACTACACGCCGCTCGGCAGCGAGGATAAGAAGGCCGTGGAGCTGGCGGTCGAGCAGGTCAACGCCCAGGGCGGCTTACTGGGCCGCAAGGTCGAGCTGGTCACCCGGGACGACAAGACCGCCCCCGACCAGGGCATCGTGGCCTACAACCAGATCAAGGGCGAGATCGACGCGCTGATCGGGCCGGTGTTCTCCAACTCGGCACTCGCGGTGGAGCCACTGGCGCAGCGTGACAAGATGCCGTACCTGTCGCTGGCGCCCGCGCAGGAGCAGGTCGAGCCGATCAAGTCGTACATCTTCGTCACGCCCGCCCTGTCCAGCATGTACGCCGAACGCTACCTGCAGTACATCCAGGCCCAGGGCATCAAGACGGTCGCGGTGGCCTGGGACTCCAAGAGCGCGTACTCGGTCTCCGGGCACAAGTCCATGGTGGCGCTCGCGCCGAAGTACAACGTGCAGATCGCCGTGGACGAGCCGTACGAGACCACGAACTCCGACTTCAGCGCCATGTTCCAGCACGTGCGTGACTCCGCCGCCGAGGCGTTGGTGTTCTGGGGCTCGGGGGCGCCCGGCGTGACGGCCGCCAAGCAGTACGTCGCCTCGGGGCTCAAGACGCCGCTGTTCCTGACCGCGTCCCAGGCCAGCAAGTTGTGGCTGGAGCCGATGGGCCGCGACGCCGAGGGCATGACCGTGCAGAGCGCCATCGGCGTCGTCGGGGACCATCTGCCGGCCGGCAAGCAGAAGCAGATCATCGACCAGATGGCCAAGCCGTACCAGCAGAAGCACGGCTACCTGCCGCCGCAGTTCGCGCAGGACGGCTACAGCGCGAGCCTGCTCCTGTTCGAGGCGATCAGGAAGGCGAACAGCACCGACAAGACCAAGATCCAGCAGGCGCTGGAGACCATGGACCTGATCACGCCGAACGGCCGCTTCCGCTACTCCCCCACCGACCATTCCGGGCTCTCCCCCGAGTTCATCTCGGTCAACACGGTGCAGAACGGCCAGTTCGTCCCCACCGACTGGGCCAAGGAGCAGCTCACCAAGACCGTCAACGCGGCGGGGTAGCGCGTGCTGGCGGTCACCGGGGTATCCCGCTCCTTCGGGGGCGTCTACGCCGTCCGCGACGTCTCCCTGAGCGTCGCGGACGGCGAGGTCTGCGGCATCATCGGGCCGAACGGGGCCGGCAAGTCCACGTTGTTCAACCTGATCACCGGGCATCTGACGGCCGACCGGGGCGAGATCTCCTTCCTCGGGCACCGGGTGGACCGGCTCCCGCCGCACCGGCGGGCCCGGCTGGGCATGTCGATCGTCTTCCAGGCGGCCCGCGTGTTCCGCGGCATGACCGTCAGGGAGAACGTCATGGTGGGGATGCACGGCCGTACCGGTGCGGGGTTCGTGTCGGCGTCGCTGCGGCTGCCCCGGCACCGGCGGGACGAGCGGCTCATCGCGACCGAGTCGGACGCCGCTCTGGAGCGCGTGGGCCTGGCCGAGTGGGCGGACCGGCCCGCCGACCGGCTCCCCATCGGCCAGCAGCGCGCGTTGCAACTGGCCCGCGCCCTGTGCGCGCGGCCACGGCTGCTGCTGCTCGACGAGCCCGCCTCCGGGCTGCGCGGCCAGGAGCGCGAGCGGCTCGCGGCGCTGGTGGAGGAGCTGCGCGCGGGCGGGCTGACGATTCTGCTCATCGAGCACGACGTCGCCTTCGTGACCCGGCTCGCCGACCGGCTCGTGGTGCTCGACCTCGGCCAGGTCATCGCCGACGGCCCGCCCGCCGAGGTGCGGGCCGACCCGCTGGTGCTCGCGGCCTACCTCGGACAAGCGTCATGACCGCCGTCCTCAGCCTTGGACCGGCCTCATGATCGGCGTCAGGGACCTGGTCGTCTCGTACGGCACCGCGACCGCGCTGGAGCACGTCACGCTGACCGTCGGCAAGGGCGAGATGGTGGCCCTGCTCGGGCCGAACGGGGCGGGCAAGTCGACGCTGGCCAACACGCTCGCGGGGCTGCTGAAACCGGCCTCCGGGACTGTGGAGATCGGCGGCCGCCTGGCGTTGATCCCTGAGGGCCGCCAGCTTTTCCCGGATTTGTCGGTCGCGGACAATCTGGCGCTGGGCGGCTGGCGCTCCGGCGAGCGCGACCCCTCCTCCGTCTACGAGCTGCTGCCCCGGCTGGCTCCGCTGGCGAGGCGGCGGGCGGGGGTGCTGTCGGGCGGCGAGCAGCAGATGGTGGCTTTCGGGCGGGCCATGATGTCGCGCCCGTCAGTGCTCGTG
Source organism: Nonomuraea sp. 3N208 (assembly GCF_052245935.1). NCBI lineage: Bacteria > Bacillati > Actinomycetota > Actinomycetes > Streptosporangiales > Streptosporangiaceae > Nonomuraea > Nonomuraea sp. 3N208. The sequence continues at coordinate 204,913 of NZ_JBQQBR010000007.1, forward strand.
GTGGACGAGCTGTCCCTTGGCCTGGCCCCGAACGTGACCGCCGACCTGGCCGAACACCTCGTCCAGCTGAACCGGTCGCAGGGCCTGACCGTGCTGCTCATCGAGCAGAACGCCCGCCTCGCCTTCGACCTGTGCCAGCGGGCTTACGTCCTGGAGTCCGGGCGGCTGGTGGCCGAGGGCGAGTCCGCCGAGCTGGCCGACGACCCGCGAGTGGCCGGCGCGTACCTGGGCGGGGCGATCACATGAGCGCGTTCCTGACGTACCTGCTGAACGGGCTCGCGGTCGGCTGCGCGATCGCGCTCATCGCCAGCGGGCTGGTCGTCATCCACCGGGTGACGGGCGTGGTGAACTTCGCGCAGGGGACCTTCGCCGTGGTGGCCGGGCTGTGCACGTCGTCACTTCTCGGGCTGGGCTTCCCGCACGGGGCCAGCGAGGTGGCGGCCGTGGTGGCAGCGGCGGTCGCGGGCCTGTTGACCGGCCTGGCCGCCATCGGCAAGCCGGGTGTGACCCCGCTGTCGTCGCTGATCGTCACGCTCGGCGTCGGCGTGCTCGCCTACGCGGTCGAAATCGTGTTGTGGGGCGACCAGCCGCGCTCGGCGCCCGGGCTGGCCGGCTCGGTGACCGTGGCGGGGGCGCGGATCCAGACGCAGCACCTGCTGGTGATCGCGGTGACCGCACTGACATTCGTCGCCCTCGCCCTGTTCTTCGGGCGTACCTATCTGGGCAAGGCGTTGACGGCATGCGCGTCGAATCCGTACGCCGCCCGCGTCGTCGGCATCGACACCCGCCGCATGGGCCTGATCGCGTTCGCGCTCGGCGGGCTGCTGGGCGGCATCGCGGGGGTGCTGGTGACGCCGTTGCGCCCGATCTCGTTCGACACCGACGTCACACTCATCGTGAACGGCTTCGCCGCGGCCGTCTTCGGCGCGCTCACCCGGCCCGTGATCACGCTGCTCGGCGCGCTGCTGCTGGGCGTGGCCGAGACAATGGCCGCCGGCTACGGCTACGGCTCGCACCAGCTGGAGGTGGCGCTCGGCCTCATGCTCATCGTCATGATCGTGCAGGCCGGCCGCCGCACGGCCATCTCCCAGGAGTCCACATGATCAGGGTCGTCGCGGGTGCGCTGGTCGCCGTGGTCACCCTTGCGCTCCCGGCGGTGCTGGACGACAGCGCGCTGGCCGTGTACATCCTCCTCGGCCTGGCCGCCATGGTCACGGTCGGGGTGTCGCTGCTCATGGGGTACGCCGGTCAGGTGTCGCTGGGCCAGGGCGCCTTCTACGCCGTCGGCGCCTACACCGCCGCGCTGCTCGCACTGAACGACGTGCCACCGCTGGCCGGGCTGATCGCCGCACCCTTGGCCGCCGCTCTGTTCGCGCTCGTGATCGGCATGCCGTTGCTGCGGCTGCGCGGACACCATCTGGCGTTCGCGACCCTGGCCATGCAACTCATCCTCCTCTCGCTCGCCGGGCAGCTGGAGTTCACCGGCGGAGACATCGGCCTGCAGGCCATCCCGCAGTTCTCGCTCGGCGGGTTCGAGGCGGGCAGCGCGGCCGCGTACGCGTACCTGACCTGGGGAGGGCTGGCGCTGGTGATGCTGGTGACGCACAACGTCATCACCTCGCGGCCGGGGCGCGCCCTGCGGGCGCTGGCCACCAGCGAGACCGCCGCCGCGTCGTCCGGCATCCCGGTCGGGCCCTACAAGCTGGTGGTCTTCGCCCTGTCGGCGGCGTTCGCCGGGCTCGCCGGCGGCATCTACTGCTTCTACACGGGCTACGTGGCGCCGGGCTCGTTCCCCGTGCTGATCTCGATCCAGTACATCGTCATGGCCGTGGTCGGCGGGCTGGGCACCATCTGGGGAGCCGTGGTCGGGGCAGGGGCGATCATGCTGCTCGTGCAGGGGCTTGACCAGCTGGCCAACCTGCCCGGGATGCCGTCGTACGCGCCGAGCGTGTTGTCGTACGCGGTGTACGCGCTCGTGCTGATCGTGGTCGTGCTGTTCATGCCACACGGGCTGGTTCCGGCCATCACCGGGCGTCGAGACAATCACCACCAGCGTGGCCAGTGACAACAGCGCGGCCAGCGTACGGGTCTCGCGTCAGGTCGAACAGCACATCGCGATCCGCCCACCGTATGAGCTTGTGTTCGCTGGTTCTGACCATGCAGGCTGTGCCGTCCCTATTGTCCTCGGAGAAATACGAAATGCCGGGCACCGGCCGGCATGAGGAGCTGAAGGGGCTCGGCCTGGTCGATCCCGGCTGGCGGATCTCGCCACGGGACGCGGACTCCCCACCGTGGGACGACGCTCCGCATCGGGACTGGGAAGACCGCCGGATGGCCACCTACGCCGCGCAGATCACGTGCATGGATCGGGGAATCGGCAACATCCCCGGCCTGCCCTGCGGACCGGGCGACACCTTCATGAGCTACGGCCGCTCCTGGGCCAACGCCGGCAACAGCCCGTTCCGGCGGTTCAAGCGCTGGGTCCACGAAGGCGGCATCTCCACGCCGTTCATCGTCAGCTGGCCGGCCAGAATCGCCCGGCCCGGCATCGTGCACGAGCCGGCGCACTTCATCGACATCTTCGCCACCTGCCTGGATGCCGCCGGAGCGGCCTACCCCACCGAGTTCGGCGGCCACGAGATCACCCCGCTGGAGCCACAGGTGACACGCATGGCCGCGATGTACGGCGCATGGGCCCGGCGCTCCGGAGCGCAACCGTGGGAAATTATCTCTAGACGACAGCTAATGACGCCTGGCAGGCCACCACTCCCCGGCGCCAAAGACCCACAGACCCCCGTCAGACCTAGATCGATCCGGTTGACATCCTCAGTCGGACCCCATTAATTTCTCATGACAGAAATTACTGGCGATCGCGACAAGCAGCGCGGTGGCTCTTCGAGGGTCGCTGCCCGAAGAGCAATGGCAAACCAGGGCACGCGGGGTCCCGCCGCCAGTTGATATCCGACATTTGGGATAAAAACCACTATCCAGGAGGGGAAATGCCTAGGATGCGGAAGATCGTCGGCGTCACCGTGGTGGCGGCCGGCGTCGTGCTCCCCACAGCCGCCGTCTTGCCTGCGGAAGCGGAGGCCGCTGGGACTCCCGCCTTCGTCGCTTACCACGCGGCCAGCGCCGGAAGGCAGGCCGCCTACGCCAGGACGCTCAAGAGGCAGGGGTACCGTCCCATCACGGTCAATGTCGCGGACGGGGGCCGCTACGCGGCGGTTTGGATCAAGGGCGGGGGCCCTGCTTGGGCGATCTATCAGGGCATGTCCGGCACTGGCTACCAGAGGCGGTTCAACGAGTACGTGAAGAAGGGTTACCAGCCGATCTCTGTCTCTGCGACCGGCTCCGGCGGAGGGGCGGTCTTCGCCGCGGTCTTCGAGAAGAAGAGCGGCAAGTTCTTCGCCAAGCACGGCCTGACGGCCACCCAGTTCGCGTCGGTCAACCAGAAGGCGGCCTCGACCGGCTATACGCTCACCTCCGTCGACGTGTACGGCAGCGCCGCCAGCCCGCGTTACGTGGGCGTCTGGACGGCCAACAGCGGTGGAAGCTGGTACTACACGTACGGGAAGACGGCCAAGCAGCACGAGGCCGAGTTCGCCAAGCGCATGAAGCAGGGCTTCCGGCCGACGCAGGTGGCCGTGGGCCCGGACGGCACCTACTCGGCCGCGTGGCGCAAGGACGGCCTGCGTTCCTGGGCTCACTACATCGAGATGTCGAGCTCCGGATACCAGAAGCGCTTCGACCAGCAGCGTGCCCGAGGTCTCCACCCCGTGCAGGTCAACAGCGAGAACGGGCGCTACGCAGCGATCTTTGTGAAGACCTGAGTGGCTACCGTAAACTTCCGACAAGAATTAATCGAGTCGACCGGCGCGGACGCCCCTTGTTTAATTGCTCTTGGCAGGAAACCGGATCTCAGCCGATGAGCGCGAATGGGTCGGCGTAGAAGCGCTCCAGCACGCAGGTGGCCGCGGCGATCACGGGCGCGTTGTTGTCGAGGGCGCTCGGTTTGATCACGCGCTCGGCGTCGAACTCACGTCGCATCCACCGCCGCGCCTCTCCGCGGATCTCGGTGATGTGGTCAGGGACGAGCAACGGCGTGCCGAAGACGATGACCTGGTCGGGGGCCAGCAGGTCCATCACGGTCGCGACGGCCTCCCCGATCGCACGGGCACGGTCACGCAGCAGGTAGTCGGCCAGGGCATCACCGCCGCGGGCGAGCTCGGCCAGGTCGTGGACCGACTGCCCCTCGCCGAGCAATCCCTCGCGCACGGCCCGGCCGACGACGGCGCGATCACCCGCGACCGACATGAGACAACCACTGCGGCCGCACTCGCAGGACATCGGGGCGGGCCGGGAAAGGGGCAGATGGGCGATCTGCCCAGCACCCTCGCCCTGACCGTGGTGGAGCTCGCGGCCGATGACGATGCCCGCACCGATCACGTTGCCGATGAACAGATGCACGAAGTCCTGTACACCACGGTCGGCCCCGAACCACATTTCGGCCCGGCAGAGGGCACGCTGGGTCGATTCGACGACGAGCAGGCCGGGAAAGCGGCCGCCCGCCAGGGCCGGGATGTCGACGTCGGTCCAGCCGAGCACGTCCTGGTCTCTTATGCGGCCGGAGGCGGCGTCGACCCGGCCGACGGTGGTGAAGCCGGTGCCGAGGACCCGCGCGGAGGTGTCCCCGGCGAGCTCAGTCGCGCGCGCGGCGGCCTCGGCGACCACGACCGCGGGGTCGAGCTCCCCGTCGTGGGCGATCCGCACCGCGTCACCGATGAGACGGCCGCGCAGGTCGACGAGGCCGATGGTGGTGCGTCGCAGGCCGATGTGGATGCCAACGGCGTGGAAGCGCGCGGAAGCCAGGTCGAGCGGCACACGCGGGCGGCCGGCGTCGCCCGAGGGGAGGGCGGGCAGCTCCTCCAGCAGCCCCGCCCGGGTCAGTTCGGCCGTGATGCGGGTGGTCGTACCCGAGCTCAGCGAGAGGCGCTCGGCGAGATCGACCCGTGGGGCAGGCCCTTCTCTGAGCAGGGCCCGCAGCAGCGCGGCCACGTTGTGTCTGCGCACGTCCAGCGTCGCCGCCGCACGGGAGGCCGAGCTCGGGCTCCGCATGGCCATCACTCCCCTTACCCGACGTCGCCATATTTCCTGTGCAGAGGAATTAAACGTCCGGAAGACCGGACTCGTCAACGAGCGGCCGGTTCCACGAAAGATCGTACCAGGGGCTGGTCCTGACGATTAACTTCTGTTAGAAGTTTATATCGGAATCCTTGAGACTCCCTCGAAGGAGGAGTGGTATGACCGACGTCAACACGCCCTCGCGGCGTTCGATCCTGCTCGGTGGCGCGGCCGCGCTCGGCGCCGCGGGCCTCGGCCTGCTGCCGGCCCTCCCCGCCGCGGCCGCCACGCCCTGGTGGCGCAGGGGCCGGTTTCCCGGCGACCCGGGCGCGGGCAAGATCGTGTATGGCTCTTCGATGGGCCCGCAGCAAACCGTGCCGGAGTTCGAGGCCGGGATCGGCACTACGCTCGGCTGCCACCGGAGCTACTTCAAGTACGTGCATGACGAGCAGTGGCACGACATGCGGCGGGTCGCCCTGGACGACATCAAGCACCATCGTGTACCGGTCATCTCCACCAAACTGCCCGGCCCTTGGCAGGAGGTCGCCGACGGTAAGCACGACGCCTGGCTGCGCAACGTGGCCACGGCGCTCGGCAGTGTGCCGGGTCCGGTGTGGTTCTGCCTGCACCACGAGCCACGCGGCGAGCAGACGCCCGCGGCCTACCGGGCGATGTACGCCCATGCCGCCCCGATCCTGCACCGGTTCCCGAACATCGCCGTGACCCCGATTCTCAACGGCTGGATCTGGCAGGGAGGTGACGACGTCGAGGCGTGGCACATCCCCGAGGCCGATCTCATCGGCGTCGACGACTACAACCCCTGGTGGACCTATGACACCACGCACGCCGAGTACCGCCCGTGGAAGACCCCGGAGAAGATCTGGGGCGGGCCCATCGCCACCTGCCGCCAGTGGGAAAGGCCGCTGTTCGTGGCCGAGTACGGCGTCCGCCACGCCTATCGGGAGCCGGGCAAGTCCGCCGCCTGGCTGGCCCACGCCTACGAGTACGCGCTGAATCAGGGACTGGTCGCGCTGTCGTACTTCAACTCCGGGGTGGAGTCCCCGAACGGCACCTGGGTGCTCGACGGGGAACGGCTCGACACCTTCCGCGAGCTCATCCACCGCCCCGAATCCGTCCACATGGCATAAGGACCGACCATGATCGAGCGGCAGGACGCCGTCGTCGTCACCGGCTCGGCGGGGCGACTCGGCAGGGCGGTCGTCGAGCATCTGGTGGCGGCGGGCGTCCCAGTGGTCGGCGTGGACCGTGAGCCCACGCCGGCGCCCCCGGGGGTGCGCGTGCACACCATGCCCATCGGGGACCCCGATGCACTGCGGCCTGTTTTCCGAGGCGCCCGGGCCGTCATCCACCTCGCCGCCATGCCGAACCCGCGCACCGGCCCCGGGCACACGATCTACACCACCAACACCGCGGCCACCTACGCCGTGCTCGACGCCGCCGTCGGCGAGGGCGTGCCGCGGGTGGTGACCGCGTCGAGCGGGTCGGTGCTCGGCATCTCCGGCGGGCCCTGCGAGCTGTCCCCGCTGTACGCACCGGTCGATGAAGCACACCCGGCACGCCCGCAGGACGGCTACGCCCTGTCCAAACAGGCCGACGAGGCCGCCTGCGCGATGTTCCACCGGGCCACCGGCCTGTCGGTCGCGGCTCTGCGCTTCCCCGCCATCGGCACCCCCGATCTGCTGCTGGATCGGGTCCGCCGGGAGCGGGTGGAGCCGGGCTTCCTTCGCCGGGGTCTGTGGGCGTACATCGAGGTGCGCGACCTGGCCCGCGCCTTCGCCGCCGCGGCGGCCGCCGACCGCATCGGCTGGGAGGTGTTCGCGGTGGCCGCGGCCGACACCCTCAGCGACGTGCCCACCGAGGAACTCCTGCGCCGGCACCACCCGGACACCGTCATCCGAGAGCCACTGCCCGGGCACGCGTCCTTGTGGGACGCCGGCAAGGCGGCCCGGATGCTCGGCTGGCGGGCGGAGTTCAGCTGGCGCGAGGCGGAACGCGTACCGGTGTGACGAGAGCCTCCGGTCACTCCGAAACGTGGCGGTCGAGGGCGAATTCCCGGATGAACCGGTCCACCTCGGCCAGGGCCGGATCCCCCGGGCCGGAAGGGATCGTCGGGCCGGGCGCCCGGCAGTGTGGCCCGTCGATGAGACCGCGCCGCCAGGCGATCGCCTTGCCCATCGCGAGCGGCGCCCCAGGCACCGGCCACCAGGACTCCAGCCAGGTGGCGAGCCCCGCGTGCAGGGCCAGGGCGGCGTCGCGCTCCCCCGCGTCCCATAGACGCAGGATGCGGAGGTAGAGCTCGACGAAGCCGCCGCCGGGCTGCACTCCCACCGCCCCGGCGTCCAGCGCCTCGGGAAGGTCGACGCCCGCGTTCCCGGCCAGGCAGGGCACGCCGTGCCGGGCGAGCGCACGGATGTACGCCCCCGGAGCGCGACATTCGACCTTCACGGCGGCCAGGTTGGGATGGGCGTCCCGCAGCCCCGCGAGGTCGCCGGGATCGAGCCGGGTGCCGGTCTCACGCGGGGCGAACTGCACGACCACCGGCAGCGGCCCGGCCGCCTGGAGCACCGCCGCCAGATGGTCGAGGACCAGGACGCGGGGAGGGCCGCCGAAGTGGGGCGGCAGGACGTTGATCGCGCCCGCGCCGAGGTCGGCGTACCGCCTGACCTGCCGGGTGGCGAGGTGCGTGGCGTGCTCGGCCACGGAGGCGATCAGCAGGCATCCCGGCGGCACGGTCCCGGCCAGGTCCGACACGAGCCGCAGCCGCTCCCCCTCGCTCAGCGCGAAGTACTCGGACGCGAAGCCGGGGAACATGACCGAGCGCACGCCCAGCTCCCACGTGTGCCTGCTCACCCGCTCGAAGGAGCGGCGGTCGAGCGACCCGTCGGCGCGGAAGGGTGTCGGCAGCACGGGGCTGACGCCACGGATCACCAGACCGTCACCGCTCACGCCGTTTCCGGCAGGAACGCGAGCCCAGACGTGAGCGCGACACCGAGCCCAGGGGCCATGGGCAGGGGCAGGCCGGCGGCGGTCACCGTCTCCCGCGGGGTGACCACGGCGGCCCGGTCCACATCCTCGCCGTACATCAGCTCCACCAGGGTGAAGTCGGGGTGGACGGTCGACAGATGCGCGCACACCGCGGTGCTGATCGGGCCACAGGGATTGTGGTACGTCACGTCCACGCCCGCGACCTTCTCGGCCAGGCGCAGCAGCGGTGTAACACCGGCGGTGTACTTGGGGTCGAGCAGCAGCACCCTCAGGTGACCCGTGGACAGGGCGGCGGCCAGCTGTTCCGCGGTGTGAAGCGTCTCGCCGCCGGCGATCGGCGCTTTGGCGCGAGCTGCCAGCCAGCGCACGGCCTCGGGGTCGGTGACGTCCACGGCATCCTCCAGCCACGCGACACAGAGCTCGTCCAGCCGGGGCACCGCCACGGCCAGTTCGTCCCTGGAGAGCTTGTGATGCACGTCGATCATCAGCTCGGCGTGCTCGCCGATCGCCTCACGCACGGCCCTCGCGATCGCGACCCCGGTGTCCACGATGGACTCGCCGGGGAGCGGCGGCCCGTCGAACGGTGCCACCTTGATCTTGCGATGGCCGTCGGCGACCGCGGCGGCGGCCTTGACGGCGAAGTCCTGCGGGCGGCGCCTGCCGCCGCTGCGATTGATGTTGGCGTAGACCGGGACGCTCTCCCGCCGCTCGCCCCCCATCCACCGCCACAGCGGCACTCCCTCCGCCTGCGCGGCGAGGTCGGCCAGCGCCATGTCGAGGCCGCCGATGACGGTACGCCGCAGGAAGCGCGCACGCGGGTCGCCGTGCGCCGCGCACTCGCCGCGCAGCCGCTCGCAGAGGTCCTGCCCGCTGGTCAGCGCGTCGGTCCCGCGCACGCGTGGCGCCAGCTCCGCGACCGTCTCCGGAACCCGCTCCGGCCACCCGCTGTCGGAGCACTCACCGGTCCCCACCAGGCCGTCCTCGGTCTCGACCTCGAGGAACATCCACGTCGATCTCTGGGTGGCGCGGAACCGGCGCAGGCGGAGATCAGTGATGCGCATGCTCATACGGGCCCTTCCCTCTCCATGGCAGACATAAGTTGCACACGGAAGATAATAGCTGCGACCTTGGGCGTCAATGCGTCGTCCGGGCGCCGAGCTCTTGCACGGAACGCCTTGACTGCACTGTTACCCAGAGATTAACTTCAGACAGGAATTAATCCTCGCGGGCCGAGGCGCAACGGAGGCATTCCAGATGAGCAACCTTTCCCCTCTCGACGGCCCTCCTCTCAACGGTGGGGTGCCGCGAAGAGACATCCTGCGCTGGGGCGCCGCAGGCCTGGCCCTGCTGGGCGCGGGCGCCGCCGGGTGCACCTCCGCTGTGGAACGGGAGGCCAGGAGCAAGGGCGCCACGGCGGGGACGGGCGGTGGCCGGCTCGTCGTCGCGCAGGCCACGGACATCATCCCCAAGACCGTGGTCAACCAGTCCGCGCAGAACGCCACCTGGCGCAGACAGGTCTTCAACAGTCTGATCCGCCTCGACAGGAAGACGCACGAGGTGCTCCCGGAGCTCGCGACCGCCTGGGAGACGAGCGACGGCGGCCGCGTCACCACCCTGACCCTCCGCGAGAGCGTCACCTGGCACTCCGGCCGCCCGTTCACCCCCGACGACGTGCGGTTCTCCGTGGAGTTTCAGCGCGACATGCAGCCGCCCTTCGCCTTCGCCTGGCTGCTGAAGCAGCTGTCCGAGGTCAAGGCGGTGGACACCAGGACCGTCCGGCTCGCGTTCGACGAGCCGGTGAACAACCTCTTCGACGCGCTGTCCCTGATGATCATGCTGGACCGGGAGTCGGCCCAGGACCTCATGACCGGCACCAAGGTGATCGGAACCGGCCCCTTCACCTTCGCCGAGTACCGGCAGGGCACCAGCCTGCGGCTCGACCGCAACGCCAAGTACTGGGAGTCCGGCAGGCCCGCCCTCGACAGCGTCCTGGTAAGAGTGATCACCAAACCGGAGGCCCGCATGTCGGCGCTGCGCTCGGGCCAGGTGCACCTGGCCACCGGGGTCGGCCCCATGGAGCTCAAACAGGTCGAGTCCGACCAGAAGTTCACCGTCACCCCGTACGACACCTACAGCTCCGGCGTCTACCTCGGGTGCAACGTCAACGCCGGCCCGCTGAAGGACAAACGGGTGCGCCAGGCCATCCACTACGCGCTGGATCGCCGCCGGATCGCCGAGGAGATCTACCGCGGCAAGGCCACCCCCAACGCCACCCCGTGGTCGGCCACCAGCCCCGCGCATAACCGGCGGCTCGCCGACCACTACGCCCGCGACCTGCCTCGGGCCGTCAACATGCTCAAAGAGGCCGGGGCCGCCGGCGCCGAGCTGATCCTGGAATCGGCGCAGCCGGTGAGCAAGTCCGCGGAGATCGTCGAGTTCAACCTACGCGAGGCCGGGCTCCAGCCCCGGCTGCGCGTGCTCAACGCCACCCAGCAGCAAGAGCGCATCGAGAGCCGCACCTTCGAGGGGATGTGGATGGGCCAGCATGGGTACAACAACCTCTCCCCCACCAATCTCCTCTACAGCGCCATGCCTTACCGGACCACGCAGAACCTGTTCAACTTCGCCTCCGACCGCTACGAGACGCTCGCCCAGGCCGCCTTACGGGCGACCGGCGAGGCCGAGCGGCGCGCAGCCTACGATGCCGTCACCGAGTTCATCCTGGACGAGGCGTTCTGCTGCGACCTCGTCCACGCCACCAGCACCGCCGTCACCACCGGCGTTTCTCACTGGGACTACACGGTCTGGGACGACGTGCTGCTGGGCAACTCCACGGTGGTCTGACGCGTGTTGTCCTACGTCGTCCGCCGCGTCCCGACCGCGGCGCTCACCGTCGTCCTCACCTCGATCGTGGTCTTCCTGCTGATCGGCCTGCTGCCCGGCAGCCCCGCCGCGATCATCCTCGGCGACCAGGCCGATCCGGCCGCCGTGGCCGCCCTGGAGGAACGCATGGGTCTGGACCGGCCGATGCTGCAGCAGTACGCGGACTGGGTCCGCGGGCTGGTCACCGGCGACCTCGGCACCTCCTACATCTCCGGCGCCCCTATTGCCGACACCCTCGGCGCGGCGGCAGGCGCGACCGTGGAGCTGGCGCTGGCCAGCCTGGTCGTCACCGCCATCACCGGCGCGGCGTTCGGCATCGCGGCAGCCACGGCACGGCGGCCGGCAGCGCAGGCGCTGATCCGCGGCGCCAGCGCGCTGATCTTCGGAGTCCCGGAGTACGTGCTGGGCATCCTGCTCATCCTGCTCTTCGCGATCAGCGTGCGACTGCTGCCCGCCGGGGGCCGCGAGCCGCTGCTGGCCGACCCGGAGATCGGCATCCAGTACCTGGCCATGCCCGCCATCGCGCTGGGGCTGCACTCCGGAGCGGTCGTGGGCAGATTCCTGGAGACGGAGCTACGCAGGCAGCTGGATCAGGAGTACCTCGATACCGCACACGCCAAAGGCGTCTCCGCCCGGCGGGTGCTCTGGCGGCACGCGCTGCCCAACGCCCTGCCGCCGGTTGTCACGGTGCTGGGGATGCGCGTCGGCCACCTGCTCGGTGGTGCCGTGGTCATCGAGGCGGTGTTCGCCTGGCCCGGCCTCGGCCAGGTGCTGGCGAACGCCGTCGTCAACCACGACTACCTGATCATTCAGGACCTGGTGGTCTATTTCGTGCTCGTCTTCATCGCCGTGCAAGTGACCGGCGACCTGATCCACGCGGCGCTCGACCCGCGCGTCCGGCTGGAGGGTGAAGCGTCATGACAATGCCCCATGCGCTCCGCGCTCCAGGAGGCGCGGTGGGCGCAGCGATCGTCCTGGCGCTGGTCGCGGCCGGCCTCCTCGCGCCGTGGCTCAGCCCATACGCGCCGGACTTCCAGCAGGCGGGCGCGGTGCTGGAAGGGCCTTCGGCCGGGCACTGGTTCGGCACCGACGACCTGGGCAGAGACGTGCTGTCCCGGCTGCTGTACGGCATCAGGCAAGACGTGATCATCATCGTCCTGGCCGTGCCGCTCAGCAAGGCCATCGGCATCGTCGTGGGGTTGCTCGCGACCACGCACCGGGTCGTCGACGTCCTCATCCAGCGGGTGCTCGACATCAAGCTGGCCTTCCCAACGGTGATCATGGGTGCGACGCTGGCCGCGTTCCTCGGCCCAGGGTTCTCCACCGTGCTGATCGTCATCGTGATCAGCGGCATCCCCGTCACCGCTCGGCTGACCAGGACGGCGGTGCTCACCGAGCGCGAGCGGGAGTACGTCACCGGAGCCCGCGTCGTGGGCGCCTCGCGCACCGCGATCCTGGTGACACACATCCTGCCGAACGCGGTCGACGCGCTCGTGGTGAACTTCGTGATGTCCGCCGCAGGCGCCGTGTTCCTGGAGGGCGCGCTCAGCCTGCTGGGCTTCGGCATCCAGCCGCCCGCCCCGTCACTCGGCGGGATGATCGAGAAGGGGCTCCCCTACCTGGCGGAGCAGCACTGGGGCGTTCTCGCGCCCATCGCCGTGCTCACCGGGCTGGTCATCGGACTGAACCTGCTCGGCGACGCACTCAACGCGGCCCTGCGCCGCGGCTACTGACCCCTGGCGAACCCCTGGAGAATTCGTGAACGACAACCAAGACGCCCTCCTCCAGGTGCGCGACCTGAGAGTCGAGTTCCCGGGGCGGCAGGGCCGCGTGCAGGCCGTGCGCGGGGTGGGCTTCGACGTCCATTCCGGCGAGTCGCTCGCCATCGTCGGCGAGTCGGGCTCTGGCAAGTCCGTGACGGCGCGCAGCGTGCTGCGGCTCGTCCGCGACCCGGGCCGGATCACCTCCGGCTCCATCCGCTACCAGGGACGTGAGGTCCTCGACATGTCCAGGGCCGAGCTCGCTCGGCTGCGCGGCGGCGAGATCGGCATGGTCTTCCAGGACCCGTTGTCCTCGCTCAACCCGGTCATGACCATCGGCGACCAGGTCGCCGAGGCCGTCCGGGCGCATGGCCACGATCGCCGCCGCGCCCGGGCCAGGGCCGCCGAGCTGCTGGACCTCGTGGGCGTGCCCGACCCCGCGCGGCGGCTGGCCGACTATCCACACCAGTTCTCCGGCGGCATGCGACAGCGCGTCATGATCGCCATCGCGCTGGCGGGCGACCCGTCGCTCATCATCGCCGACGAGCCCACCACCGCCCTGGACGTCACGGTGCAGGCACAAATCCTGGAGGTGTTCGCGCGGCTCAACAAGGAGCTGGGCACCGCGGTCGCCGTCATCACCCACAACCTCGGCCTCGTAGCCCGGCTGTGCGACCGGGCCCTGGTCATGTACGCGGGCCAGATCGTCGAGGAGGCCCCCGTAGCCGCGCTGCACGACGCGCCGCGGCATCCGTACGCGTGGAGCCTGCTCAAGTCGGTGCCCCGGCTCACCGGAGGTGCGGACAGGCTGGAGGCCATCCCGGGACGGCCCCCGGACCTGCGCCATCCTTCCGGCGGCTGTTCTTTCGCGCCGCGCTGCGTATTCGCCGAGGACCGCTGCCATGCCGCGGCCCCGCCGCTGACGGAGCGTGATCCCGGCCACCGAGCCGCCTGCTGGGTCACCGACGACGGGTTGCGCCTGACCGCTGCCGACCGATCACAAGCGCATGCCCAGCCGGCCGCTCCCACCCCGCAGCGTGACGAGCCGGTCGCCCCCGCGCCGCAGCGTGACGAGCCGGCCGCCCCTGCGCCGCCGTCCCAGCGTGGCGGGCCCGGCGCCGACGTTCTTGTCCTGAGTAACGTGCACAAGAGCTACCCTGTGCGCCGGAGCTCGGGGCTCGGCCGGCGTACCAAGGGTGAGATCCGGGCCGTACGCGGTGTGAGCCTGAGGCTGGCCGCGGGCGAGACGCTCGGACTGGTCGGCGAGTCGGGCTGCGGCAAGTCCACGCTAACGCGCATCCTGCTCGGACTGGAGAAACCCGATTCGGGGTCCGTGCACGTGTGGGACCACGACCTGACGGCCACCGGCAGCCGTGGGCTGACGGAGCTGCGCCGGCAGGTCCAGCTCGTCCTGCAAGACCCGTACGCCTCGCTCAATCCGCGGCACACCGTCGGCCGCCTGGTGGCCGAGCCGTTGCACATCCATGGCCTGGCAGGACCAGGCCAGGCCGAGCGCAGGGTGGCGGAGCTGCTGGAGCTGGTCGGCCTCGACTCGGACATGACGGCCCGGCTGCCGCGCGACTTCTCCGGCGGTCAGCGCCAGCGCATCGCCCTGGCCAGGGCCCTGGCCGTGGGACCGTCGGTGCTGGTGCTGGACGAGCCCGTCTCCGCGCTGGACGTCTCGCTCCAGGCGCAGATCGTCAATCTGCTGCTCGATCTGAAGGACCGGCTCGGCATCGCGTATCTGCTGGTCGCTCACGACATCGCCGTGGTCAGGCAGATGAGCGACCGCATCGCCGTGATGTACCTCGGGCAGATCATGGAGGAGGGGCCGGCCGACGAGGTGTGCTCCCGGCCGCTGCACCCGTATACGGCCGCGTTGCTGTCGGCGGTGCCGGAGCCCGATCCCGCGGTCGAGCGCCGGCGGAGCCGTGTGCCGCTGTCCGGGGAGGTCCCCAGCCCGCTGTCGCCCCCCTCCGGTTGTCCCTTCCACACGCGATGCGCCGTGCGGGCGGGACGAGAAATCTGCAGCACGGAGCGGCCGGTCGCGCGCGAGGTCGCACCGGGCCGCTGGTCGGCGTGCCACTTCAGCGAGGAGACGGAGTGAAGATCACCGACGTTCGCCCGGTTCCCGTGCGGGGCGGGCGGCGTACCTATCTGTTCGTGCTCGTCGACACCGACGAGGGCGTGCTCGGCATCGGCGAGTCGGGGCTCGCGAGCCGCGGGGCGGCGGTGTGCGGAGCACTCGAGCACCTCAGGCCGCTGCTGATCGGCCAGGACCCGCTGCGCACCGAGCAGCTCTGGCAGGTGATGTCCCGTGGCGGCTTCTTCCCCGCCGGCCGGGTGCTGGCCTCGGCGATCGCCGCCGTCGACATCGCGCTGTGGGACATCAAGGGCAGGGCGCTCGGCGTACCCGTGCACGTCCTGCTGGGCGGGCGGGTCCGCGACCGCGTCCCGTGCTACACGCACGTACGACCCGAGGGAAGCGGTCCCACCGAGGTCGGGCGGGCCTGCGTGGAGTTGCGCGAAGCGGGGTGGCGAGCGCTGCGGCTGGCACTGCCCGCGTCAGGAGAGGCGTTCGAACCCCGGGCGGCGGTACGCGAGGGCGTCGAGTGCTTCGCGGCGGCCAGGGAGGCGGTAGGTGACGACGTCGACCTGATCCTCGACGTGCACACCCGCCTCGACCCGCCCGAGGCCGTGCTGCTGTGCCGCGAGCTGGAACCCCTGCGCCCGCTGTTCGTCGAGGACCCGCTGCGGTGCGAGAACCTCGGCGCCTACCGCCGGTTGCGCGAGCGCACTGCCGTGCCGCTGGCGGCCGGCGAACAGCTGGCGTCGAAGTGGGAGTTCCGCCCGCTGATCGAGGACGAGCTGATCGACTACGCCCGGATCGACCTGTGCATCGCGGGCGGGCTCACCGAGGCCGTGAAGATCGCCGGCTGGTGCGAGACGCACTACATCCGCGTGGCCGTGCACAATCCCCTCGGCCCTGTCGCCACCGCCGCGGCGCTCCACTTCAACCTGGCGTGCACCGCTTTCGGCGTCCAGGAACAGCCCTACCGTCCCGGCGACCTGCTGCCCGAGGTGTTCCTGGCGGCGCCGGAGTGGCGCGACGGGAGCCTGCTCCCGCTGGAGGAACCGGGTCTGGGGCTGCCGGTCGACCTCGACGCGCTGGCGGCCGCCCATACGTCGAGGTGGAACGAGCCGCCACGCCTGTCCCGCACCGACGGCTCCTTCACGAACTGGTGAGAGGCATGAAATTTCCTGAACTGTTGATCATCTACCGTGGCCTGGCCCCCGACGACGTCCTCGCGGCCACAGCCTCGCTCCACGCCGCCGGGGTGACGGCCTTCGAGACGACCATGGACAGCCCCGGCGCCCTCACCTCGATCGCCGGTCTGTCGCGGCGCTTCGGCGGCGCCGCGCTGGTCGGGGCGGGCAGCGTGCGCACGCTCGACCACGTCAAGGCGGCCGCGGACGCGGGAGCTTCCTTCCTGCTCTCGCCCCACCTGGACGAGGCGGTGGTCGCGGCGACGAGGACGGCCGGGCTGGTCTCGATCCCGGGGGCGTTCACGCCGACGGAGGTCGTCCGGGCACACGCCGCCGGCGCGGACCTCGTCAAGATCTTCCCCATCGCTCCCGTCGGTGCCGCGTACGTCCAGCAGCTGCGACAGCCGCTGCCTGACGTACCGCTGCTGGCCACCGGCGGCGTGACCGCCGAGCTCGGCAGGCAGTGCCTGCTGGCCGGCTGCGCGACGGTGGGGGTCGGCGCCGGGCTGATCGACGCGGGCGCCGTCAGGGACAGGGACTGGGACCGGCTGGCGGACGGCGCGCGACGCTACCTGGCCGTGCTGCGCGGCGAGGACGAATGACACAGAAAGGATCGATCATGCACGACGACATCCCCGGGGTACGGCTGAGCGGCCGGCCCCATGCCGGTGCCGGCCCCCGCTTCGAGGTGGTCGAGCCCGCCACCGGGCGGCCGATCGGACACGTCGCCACGGGCACCGGCCCAGACGCCGCGCGCGCCGTGGACGTCGCCGCCGCCGCACTGGACGGATGGCGCGCCACGCCGGCGCCGCGACGGGGAGAGGTGCTACGCACCATCGCCGGACGGCTGCGCGCCGCCGACGGCCTGGCCGAGACCGTGGCCCGAGAGACCGGCAAGTGCCGCCGTGAGGCGAGCGCCGAGCTCGCCCTGGCCGCCGACTACTTCGACTGGTACGCCGCCCTCGCGCACACCCTCACCGACCAGGTGCTCTCGGTGCGCCCAGGCCTGCGGCACCTCGTACGCACCGGACCGGTGGGCGTGGCCGCCGTCCTGACGCCGTGGAACTTCCCCGTCTCCATTCCCGCCCGCAAGATCGCGCCCGCCCTGGCCGCCGGCTGCGCCGTGGTCTTCAAGCCCTCCGAGCTGTCGCTGCTGTCCAGCCTGGCCTTCGCCGAGATCTGCGAGTCCCGGCTCCCCCAGGGCCTGCTGAACACGGTGGCCGGGGACGGGCCGGAGATCACCGGTGCCTGGCTGGAGGATCGCCGCGTGCGACTGCTGCACTTCACCGGCTCCACCGCCGTCGGCCGGAACATCGCGCAGGCGGCCGGCCAGGCGCTCACATCCGTGGTGATGGAGCTCGGTGGGCGCGCGCCGTTCATCGTGCTGCCCGACGCCGACCTCGACGAAGCGGCGGACACGCTCATGGTGACGAAGTTCCGCAACAACGGAGCCTCGTGCATCGCCGCGAACAACGTCTGGGTGCACGAGGACGTACGCGTGGAGTTCCTGGACCGGCTCGCCGCACGGGTCTCGGCCCTGGTTCCCGGTGACCCGCTGGACGAGCGCACGACCCTCGGCCCCGTACGGACCCGCGAGATGGCCGGACGCCTGGAAACCCTCATCACCGCGCTGAGCTCGGCAGGCGCGTCAGTGCACCGCGGCCCGCGGCCGGAGGCGGGCGGCTGGTACGTCGCTCCGACCCTGGTCGTCGATCCGGCGACGGACAGCCCCGAGTGGCGGGAGGAGATCTTCGGCCCCGTCGCGCTGGTCCGCTCGTACACCGACCTGAAGGAGCCGATCGCCGACGCCGCGGCCACCCGTCACGGCCTGGCCGGATACGTCTGCACCGGCGACGTGGCCGCGGGCACGGAGCTGCTGACCCGGCTCGACGTGGGGATCGCGGGCGTGAACGTGGCCACCCCAGCGACGCCGGAGATTCCCTTCGGCGGGCGAGGCGACAGCGGCATCGGCTACGAGGGCGGGGTGCCCGGCCTGCTGCCGTTCCTCACCCATCAGAGCATCGCGGCGCCCCGCCCATGACGGCGGCCGACCTGGCACTCGACGCTCAGGCGACGGTGGCTGAGTGCCCGATCTGGGACCCCGGACGGCAGGGGCTGTGGTGGGTGGACATCCCGGCCGGACGGGTGCACTGCTTCTCCCCCTCCACCGGCGAGGACGTCAGCTTCGTGGCAGGCGAGGCGGTCGGCGCCGTGGCCACTCGCCGCGACGGCGGCCTGCTGCTGGCGACGGCGACGGGGATCGTCGGCTGCGCCGCGGACGGCTCGGGACGTAGAGTCCTGCACGAGGTGGACACCGATCCGCCAGGCGGACGGTTCAACGACGGCAAGACCGACCCGTGGGGACGATTCTGGGCCGGGACGCTGGTCTCCGGCGCTCGGGGTGCCGGCGCGCTCTACCGCCTGGACCCCGACGGCACGCTCCGCACGATGGTGACCGGGGTCTCGGTCTCCAACGGCCTCGGCTGGAGCCCCGACGGGCGCACGTTCTACTACGCGGACTCCCCCACGGGCGGTGTGGACGCCTTCGACCACGACGCGGAGACGGGGGCGCTCGGCAACCGGCGCCGCCTGGTCGACATCGACCGGGGCCGCCCCGACGGACTGAGCGTTGACGCGGAGGGATTCCTGTGGGTGGCGCTGTGGGAGGGATGGGCCGTCCAGCGGTTCTCGCCGGCGGGACGGCTCGTCATGACCATCGAGATCCCCGCACGCAAGGTGACGAGCTGCGCCTTCGGCGGCCCCGACCTGGGCACGCTGTACGTGACCACCGCCCGCGTGGGCCTGTCCGAGGCGGAGCTGCGCGAGCAGCCGCACGCCGGCGGGATCTTCGCGGTGGCGGCGGGAGTGCGGGGCCAGCCTCCGGGAGTGTGCGCCTGATCCGTACCGTCGATCAGGCGCACCCCCGGAACTTTCACGCTTCTCCTGCGACCGCGAGAGCTTCCTGGCAGAACCCGGCGGGGTCGATGCCGGCGGGATGCTCGCGGCGCTGTGCGCCGGCCATCAACCATGAGCCCCGAATCGCCGGCCGAGCTCAGCGCCCGCGGGGTGGCCGGGCGAACGCAGGCAGCACGGTGTCGAGCAGCCTGCGTATACCCCTCGTCGGCAGCTCGAACCTCAGCCGAGCGAGAGGTAGCCGGCGGGGTCCTCGCAGTACTCGACGGCCTCGGCCAGGCCGAGCGCGGCGCCTTCGGCGAAAGCCGCCTCGTAGCGGGCCTCGCCCGCCAGTGCGCGGGCTGCCGCCTCGCAGCGGGCGCGGGCGTCGCGCAATTCCGGAGAGCCCATATGGGAGTGACCGTAGTCGCGCCACAGCTGGTAGCCCAGCCCCAGCAGACGGGCGGCGCGCCGGCCGTCACCGGCCGCGACCGCGACCTGGGCCAGGGTGTCGGCGCAGTTGGCCATGCCAAGGCTGTCGCGCAGCAGGTGGCGGGCCCGCAGCGAGCCGGCCGCCAGCGCCGCCGCCTCGTCGAGCCGCCCCATGGCCAGCGCGGCCTGGCTGCCGATGTAGTTTCCCCACGACCGGGTCCAGATCTCGCCGAGGCTCTCGGCCGTGGCGCGGTGCTCGGCGAGGGCCGCCTGCGCGCCGTGCGGGTCGCCCGCGTGCAGCAGCGCGAACGCGCGTGAGATGAGCAGCGTCAGCAGTCGGGCGGGCGGCCCGTCGCCCTCGCGGTGGCGGGCCAGGGCCCGCCGGGTAGCGACCTCGGCCACGGTGTGCTCCCCGGCCAACGTGGCCGCCACTGCTTCGAGGTGGAGCGCGTAGACCAGTGCGTCCTCCGCCTCCACGGTCCCGGCGCCTTCATCGATGACCGAGGTCGCGGCCGCCAGGCAGTCGGCGGCCAGGCGGCGGGTGGCCATGAGGTCACCCTGGCCCACGGTCAGGTGGCCGCAGGCCCACAGCGCTTTGGTGCGCTGCGGGGAGGGCTCGGGGGCGGCGGTCAGGGCACGGTCGAGGTGGTGGCGGCCCTCGCGCAGCCGGCCGCACGCGGCCCACAGGGGCCACAGGGCGGCGGCAAGCTCAAGGGCGCGCAGGCGTTCGCCGGGCCCGCTCACGCCGAAGTCGAGGGCGGCACGCAGGTTGGCGTCCTCGCCCAGGAGGCGGTCGCACCACTCGACCTGGCCGGGGCCGAACCACTCGGCCTCGAACCGCAGCGCGAGGGCGTGGTAGTGGTCGTGGTGCAGCCGGGCGGCCCGCTCCTCCTCGCCGATCTCCCGCAGACGCTCCCTGCCGAACTCGCGGATCGCGTCGAGCAGGCGGTACCGGCCGTCGCGCTCGCGCACCACGATCGACTTGTCCACCAGGCCGGCCAGCACCCGCCATACGTCGGCGCTGTACTCGCCAACGCCGACGCGCTCGGCCGCGCGCAGGTCGAAGGTGCCGGGGAAGATCGACAGCCGCGCCCACAGCGCCCGCTCCCCGGCCGAGCACAGCTGGTGGCTCCACTCGACGGCGGTGCGCAGCGTCTGGTGCCGCGCCTGGGCCGTACGGGTGCCGCCGAGCAGCGCGAACCGCGCGTCGACGCGCTCCATCATCTCGGCGACCGTCATCACGCGCAGCCGCACGGCGGCCAGCTCGATCGCCAAGGGGATGCCATCGAGCCGGTCACAGAGCCGGGCCACCTGGTCGTAGTGGCGGGTGAGGGCGAACTCGCGGTCGACGTCCCTGGCCCGCTCGGCGAACAGCGCGGCGCCGTCGCCGTCGCCCGCCATCGGCCGTACGGCGTACACGCGCTCGCCGGGCAGGGCGAGAGCCTCGCGGCTGGTGGCCAAGATGCGCAGGCCGGGCGCGCCGCGCAGCAGCGACTCGGCAAGGTGCGCGCAGGCGTGCACCAGGTGCTCGCAGGTGTCCAGGATCAGCAGGGTCTGGCGGTCGGCGAGGTGGTCGCGCAGTTCGTCGGCGGGCGGCCGGGCGGTCTGCCCGGCCACGCCGAGTGCCTCGCCGACGGTCTCGGCCACCAGGCCGGGGTCGCCCACCCCGGAGAGGTCGACCAGCCAGACGCCGTCGGGGGCCTGCGGCGCCAGGTCGCGGCCGACGCGAACGGCCAGCCGGGTCTTGCCGACCCCGCCGACGCCCGTGAGCGTGACAAGCCGCGATCCCGCCAGCAGCCGCGCGATCTCGGCGGCCTCGGCCCGCCGTCCGACGAAGGTGGTCGTGTCTGCCGGCAGGTTTCCGCGCGTACGGACGGCCGGCCCCGGCAGCAGCGCCGGATCGGCCTCGATGATGCGCTGCTGGAGCACCACGAGCGCGGGCCCGGGGTCGAGGCCGTGCTCCTCGGCCAGGCGGGCCCGCAGGTCGCGGAAACTCTCCAGCGCCTCGGTCGGCCGCCCGGCCTGGTAGAGCGCCAGCATGTGGCCCTCCCTGAGCCGCTCGCGTAACGGGTGGGTCGCGATGAGCGGGCGTATCACCTGGAGCGCGGCCTCGATGTTGCCGCGCGCCAACTCCATCTGGGCGAGATCCTCGATGGCGGCCAGCCGCTGGTCCTCCAGCCGGCTGCGGGCGGGCCCCACGAACGCGCCCGACGCGTCGGCCAGGGCGGGCCCGCGCCACTGCGCCAGGGCCTGCCGGAGCGTGCCGGCCGCCGCGGCCGGCGGCAGGGCGCGGGCGCGCTCGGTCATCTCCTCGAACCTGGCCAGGTCGAGCGCACCGGGCCCGGCGGCGATGCCGTAGCCGGCGGCGCCGGCCATCACGGCGTCCTCGCCGTCGAGGTTGCGCAGCGCCATGCGGACGGCGTGAATTCCGGACTGGATCTGCTGGCGGGCCGTCGCCGGGGCGGCGCCGCCCCATAGGGCCTCGCAGATGGCGTCGACGGAGAGCAGGCGGCCTTGGTTGAGCAGCAGCAACGCCAGGAGTCCGCGCCGCTGTGAGCGAGGGACGGAGATGCGAAGCCCATGTTGCTCAGCCACGACGGGGCCGAGGATCGAAAACTGCATGAATGTGTCGTCCGTCCCCTGTTACGTGCTGAGGCGGCTCATGTGTAGCGAACGCATAGCGATGGTGTCAATGGTGTATATGGCGTCCCGCGATCATCGTGAGCACCACTCCGAATCTCTTGGGGAACCACCATGCGCAGCAACGTCCTCAGCCGGACCCTGGCGGTCGCGGCCGCCGTCGGGCTCGTCGTCGCCACCGCCACGCCCGCCAGCGCGTACACCTCGTTTCTCGAGCTCAAGCAGAGCGGCAACATGGCCGCCATCGTCTGGTACAACTCGGGCACCCACAACCTGTCCAAGGGCCGCAACTCCTTCACGCTGCGGGCCGCGGCGGGCACGGCGTGGGCCAGGGTCTCCTACACGACCGCGTACGCCGAGGGGAAATGGAGACCCCACACGGTGACCACCAGCGGCGGCAAGGCGGCCGAGATCACCTTCACTGACTACCCGTACGACAGCGAGCGCCACTGGATCAAGTACCGCCTGTGCATGTACCGCGGCGGCGTGGAGACCTGCCACATCTACACCATCACCGACTACATCGACTGACAATGATCATCTAGGACCCGAGCCGAAGACAGCGAACCCCGCCTCCCAACATCGGGAGGGCGGGGTTTTCGCTCGCCCCATGCTCCGGCCTGCCCACTCCCCGGTCGTTGAGCGAGCCGAGGAACCGGAAGGCGTCCTCCTGCTCCGTAGCCCGCGGCCGGCAGGTCCGCTCAGGTGAGGAGCTTCGCGAGCTGGGCCATCTCGGTGGGTGGGTCGATCACCGGCTGGATGAGCAGCTCGTCGATGCCGGCCTGCTCCAGGGTGGTGATGCGGGCGCGGAGGTCGTCGCGGGTGCCGACCAGGGCAAGCATGTTCATCAGCGAGGGCAGGATCAGGTCCCGGTCCTCCGGTGCGATGCGTCCGAGGTAGTTGGGGTAGAGCTTGGTGTGCCGGTCGGATGCGGTGGTGGTGGTGCCGCGCCGGTCGAGGAGCCTCCGCACCGCCTCGCGTTCCTCGGGGCCGAGCTGCTCGGCGAAGGCGCCTGCGTCGGCGGCGGTGTCGGCGGCGGCCTTCGGTCCGAGCAGCGCGGCCACGACGAACTCGATCGGGTCGGCCGTGTTCACGTGCGCCCCGGTGTGCAGGAACCGGACGTCGCGGACCCGGTCACCTTCGCGGTACCCGATGGTGCGTCCGGAGCACAGGTCCTGCAGCGCCGAGTGATTGCGGGCAGATGCTACCTGGCGAGGTGCCCTCGGTCTGGGTTGTTCGCCCCTTCGTGCAGTTCCTCTACCTCCTTGACCGCCTTCTCCAACTGCTGCAGCTCGTGCAGGTCCGGGTCGGGTGCCTATTACGGTCCGGATGCCCACTGTGCGGGATCACGCAGGTGTCAGAGGAGGAGATCGGGCGCTAGTGTCGGCAGTCCACTGGTGGTGATCGACTTTGGAGGGCGCCGTGCGGCGCGTCATGATCCTGCTGGCCCCGATCGCGGCCTTGGCCGCCGGTCTGGTCGTCGCCCGGCGGCGCTTCGTCATCGTCCGGATCAGCGGGGCGAGCATGCTGCCGACCTACCGCACGGGCGACCGGGTGCTCGTCCGCAGGACCACGGGGGCTGGCGTCAGGCGCGGCCAGGTCGTGGTGCTGCAGACGGCGCTGCCCGGGGGGAAGTGGCGTACCGGGCCGCTGCCGCAGCCGGGGGCGGCCATGTGGTTCATCAAACGTGCGGTGGCCGTGCCGGGTGACCCGGTGCCGGCCCAGGTCATGGATCGCGTGGAGGCGTCGCCGGGCGACACGGTCCCGGCGGGCCGGCTGGTCGTCCTCGGTGACGGGCAGGTCAGCCAGGACTCGCGGGCGTGGGGTTACGTGCCCTTCGACCGCGTGCTCGGCGTCGTCGTCCGGGGGCTCGCCCCTTCCCGCGATTCCGGAAAGTTCGGGATATCCGGCGAGCCCTGGGAGTCCGTCGGCTCGTAGCCCTGAGCCTGCAGGGTGAACAGCCTCGCGTACTCCCCTCCCAGCGCCATCAGCTCCGCGTGCGAGCCCTGCTCGGCGATCCGCCCCTCGGCGAGCACGACGATCACGTCCGCCTCCCGCACCGCGCCCAGCCGGTGCGAGATCAGCAGGCTGGTTCGCCCCGCACGGTGGCGGCGCAGGCTCTGATGGATGGCGTGCTCGGCCTGCGCGTCCAGGCCGGAGCTCGGCTCGTCGAGCACGAGCAGGTCCCGTCCCTCCCGCATCAGGGCGCGGGCCAGCGCGAGGCGCTGCCACTGCCCGCCGGACAGCACCACTCCGGCCTGGGGGTCGTCCCTGTCGCCGAAGAAGATCCGGCTCAGCAGCGTGTCGTAGCCGTGCGGCAGTCCGGCGACCGTCTCGTGGACACCGGCCAGCCTGGCGGCGGCCTCGACCCGGTCTCGGTCGTCGAGCGCCGCGACGTCGCCGAGCCCGATGTTCTCGGCCGCGGTCAGGTCGTAGGACATATAGTCCTGGAACACCGCGCCGATGCGGCCGCGCAACTCGGCGGGATCCATCTCCCGCAGGTCGACGCCGTCCCAGAGGATGGACCCCCGTACCGGGTCGTACAACCTGCAGATCAGCTTGACCAGGGTGCTCTTGCCCACGCCGTTCAGCCCGACCAGGGCGAGGGAGCCGCCGCGGGGGATGAAGAGGTCGACCCCGCGCAGCACCCACGGATGGGCGTCGTCGTACCGGAACCACACGCCGCGCACCTCGATGCCCTCGCGCAGCGAGGGGACGGGGCGCGGATGCCGTGGGACAGGCAGGTCGGGCGCGTCGGCCACGACGTCGAGGTAGTGCCCGAACATCAGCAGCGCGTTGTGCGCATCGGCCGACTGACCGACGATCGACGTCAGCGCGGACTGCACCCCGGCGACGGCAGCGACGAACACGGCCACGTCGCCGACGCTCAGTGTGCCCGACGCGGCGGCGGTGATCGCCCAGAGCAGGCCGAGCGCGGCGACGGCCGCCCCGATCAGCGACAGCGACCCCTGGGTACGCAGCATCCTGCGGGCAAGCCCTTGCTCGGCGGCGTTGACCGCACGCAGCTCGCCCAGCATCCTGGCGCGCAGGAGGTCGCCGAGGCCGAACAGCCGGATCTCCTTGGCCGCGTCGGGGCTGGTGAGAAGATTGGCGAAGAAGATCTGCCGCCGGGTCCTCGAGCTGACGCCCCACATCATCCCGGCGCGACGCCGGGACAGGTCGAGCTGGGCGCGGACCGAGGGGATCGCGGAGAGCGCCACGACGAGGATCATCCCCGGGGCCAAGACGGCCAGCGCCGCGGTGAATCCGGCGAGGGTGACGGCTCCCTGGGCGATCCCCAGGGCGGAGCGGACGATCCGCTGCGGCGCGTTCTGGCCGGCCTCCTGCGCCAGCCGTACCTGGTCATGGAAGGCCGGGTTCTCGAAACGGCTCAGCCCTGGGTGGGCGTTGACGGCTTGGAACAGCCGATCCTGGATCAGCACCTGGAGCGCGCGGCGCAACTGCTCCTGGGCATACTCGGCGACCGAGGGCAGGGCCGCACCCGCCAGGCCGGTCACGCCGAGAGCCACGCCCTGCGGAAGCAACTCGGCGGGGCCCGCCCCTGCCGCCAGGTCGTCGAGAACGAGCTTGGTCAGCCACGCGGCGACCACCGGGACCAAGCCCATGAGCAGCACCGTGATCCCGGATACCACCACGGCGGCCGGGTGCGCTCGCCACGCCAGCGCCGCGGCCGCGCGAAAGCGCCGTCGCCGGGCGGCGCCGCCGTACCCGGCAGGAGAGGTCATCGGCGCGTGGCCGCCGGCAGCCTGCCCGGGGCGGTGTCGGCCGCCACGACCATCCCGTCACCGTCGACCAGGTAGAAGCTGGGGAACTGGGAGACCTGCAACGCCCTGCTCACCGGGCCGCCCATCGGCTCGAGCACGACGGTGGCCGAGGTCAGCTCGCGAGTGAACCGCCGGGCCTCGTCGGGGTCGCCCGTGACCACGGCCAGCACGCGTTCGGGACGGGTGTCGGCCAGGTAGGACGTGAACTCCGGCAGCCGCTCGTGGCAGGACGCGCACTCGGTGGAGAACACCGCCACCACGGAGGGCCCCGAGAAGAACGCGCGCGACACGGTCCCGCCGCTGACAGCGGTCGCGCTGAAATCGCCGATCGTCGTTCCTGGCTGCACCAGGGGGGCACGTGTCGGCCCCAGCTCCGTCAGCCGCAGCGTGTGCACGCGCAGGCGGCGGATCACCGCCAGGGTCAGCACCAGATTCACCAGGCACAACAATCCGACGACGATGACGGCGGCGACGAGATACGGCATGCGAGCTCCTTAGGGGCGGCGCGGCTGGGCGGCGAACAGGTCGGCGAGGTCGTCGAAGAAGATCACGATGGCGGCGAGAACGGCCCCGACCAGCACGCTCAGGGCTATGCCCGCGGGATGCGGAGAGGTGTGCCCCGGCACGAGCCCGGCGGCGACGAGCGCGAGCAGCCCGGTGTTGCGGACGAGGTGGCGCCGGCCGAGTGGCGTTCCAGTGGCGCCGAAGCATCTGCACGGCGTCGTGGAGCCCGAACGCATGGCCCTGATGATGCCGGCGCAGAAACCCGCCAGGACGGTGCCGGCCAGCATCAGGCCGACCTGCACTGTCCCGGGGATCGCCAGCAGTACGACGACGCATCCTTCCGCAAGGACGATGGCGCCGCTCAACGCCGTGGAGGCCCGCGGCCCCAGAGGGACCAGGCCGCGCACGGATACGCGGAAGCCCGCGAACGCGGACCTGCCGCGCATCTTTCCCAGCACCGCGACCAGGAAGACGACGCCTATCGCCACCCGGCAGGCCAGCACGACGTACTGCATGGCTGTCACTGGGGATCGGAAGGACGCGTCAGCAGTAGTCGAAGCTGCCGCAGCTGACCGTGCCGGAGGAGTCGTGGTAGCAGCAGGTCCGGCAGAACTTGCCCTGGCAGCACCAGTCGGTCCAGCACGCGGCCGAGGCGTTTGCCGAGGGCAGGAGTTTGTCGAGGAGGCGGTCTCCCAGCTTGTTGAGTGCGCGAATCATGGCGACCTCCTTGCGTGGGGATCTTTACGCGCTCACCGTCGCCCAGCAAGAGCACCTTGTTAATGGAGAGATTGGCCGACACTGCGGGAGGCGTTGAGCAGCTCATGATCTTGACATGAGAGATGTTCTTCTTAATGCCCACGTCTCGACCCCATCGGTGGGTGAGCAGTGGCGGCCGCGCAGATCGCCAGGATGGCGGAGGAACAGTGATCATTTAAGCCTCATGCACGAGACAGCGAACCCCGCTTCCGAGGACGGGCAGGCGGGTTTCGGACGTCAAAGATCACTGGGCAAGATGACGGCTGATGACCAGGCGCTGGATCTGGTTGGTGCCCTCGAAGATCTGCATGATCTTGGCCTCGCGCATATAGCGCTCGACCCGGAACTCCCGCGTGTACCCGTACCCCCCGAACACCTGCACCGCATCCGTCGTCACCTTCATCGCCGCATCCGTCGCCACCAGCTTCGCCACACTCGCCTGGCGGCTGTAGGGAAGGCCGGCGTCGCGGCGGCGGGCGGCGTCCAGGTACGTCGCCCGCGCGCTGTCCACCCCCGCCGCCATGTCCGCCAGCAGGAACCCGAGCCCCTGATGGTCGATGATCCGCTTGCCGAACGTCTTCCGCTCCTTGGCGTACGCCACCGCCTCGTCCAGCGCGGCCTGGGCGAGGCCGGTCGCGCAGGCGGCGATGCCGAGCCGGCCGGAGTCCAACGCGCTGAAGGCGATCTGGAGGCCCTGGCCCTCTTCGCCGATCAGGCGATCGGCCTCCAGGACGGCGCCGTCCCAATGGGCGCTGGTCGTGGGCACGGCGTGCAGGCCCATCTTCTCCTCCGGCCGGCCGAAGGTCAGCCCGTCGGCCGCCCCCGGCGCGAGGAAGCAGGAGATGCCGCGCGATCCCTCACCGGTACGGGCGAAAAGGGCGTAGAAGTCGGCGATGCCGCCGTGCGTGATCCACGCCTTGTTGCCGCTGATCCGGTAGCCGTCAGGGACCCGCTCGGCCTTGCAGGTCAGGGCGCCGGCGTCGGAGCCGGCCTGCGGCTCGGACAGGCTGTAGCCACCGATCAGGCGCCCGGCCAGCATGTCGGGCAGCCACCGCGCCCGCTGCTCCTCCGTGCCGTAGGCGAAGACGGGGAAGCAAGCGAGCGTGTGCACGCTGGTGGCGACCGCGACGGCCGCCCACCGCATCGCCAGCTCCTCGATGACCTGCAGATACACCTCGTACGGCTGCCCGCCGCCCCCATACTCCTCCGGGTACGGCAGCCCCAGCAGCCCCGCTTCGCCCAGCGTCGCGAACAGCCCTTCCGGGTACGTCTCCGCGCGCTCGTGCTCGTCGACCCGCCGCGCGAGCTCCTTGTCGGCGATCTCGCGGGTCAGGTCGATGAGGTCCTTGGCGTCCTGGCCGGGCAGCAGGCGGTCGACGGTCACGATCTCTCCACGCTCGAAACGGGCTCCTCCAGCCGCGCGAGCACGGTCTTGGCGCGCTCGCGGAACTCGGCCACGCGGGCGAGCTTGATGTCCTCGTACCCACGGATCAGCTCGGGCAGGCCAGCGATCTCCGCGACGGCGTCGGCGGTGGCGGGGGTGAGCCGGGCCAGGGCGGCACGCACGAGGTCGCGGTACTCGCCGACCAGCTCCCGCTCGACCCGCCGCACCTGGGCCCGGCCGAACACGTCGAACGCCGTCCCGCGGAGCATCCGGGCGGCCCGCAGTCCGCGGAACAGCACGGGCGCGGAGCGGCGCAGCTTGATCTTGCGCTTCATGCCCATCGCGCGCAGCACCGGCGGGTGCAGCAGCACCGTGACGACCGCGTCCGCGCCGAACTCGCGCTCCCGCCTGGCCTGCTCGGCGGGGTCGAGGTGGAGGCGGGCCACCTCGTACTCGTCCTTGTAGGCCATGAGCTTGTGCAGGCCGCGGGCGTAGGCGAGGGCGATCTCCGTGCCGGTCTCCTCGCCGGCCCGCTCGACCGCGAGCTCGGTCACGCGGCGCACGTCCTCGGCGTACGTGGCGGCGTAGGCGGCGTTCTGGTAGCCGGTCAGGTCGGCGACGCGGAGGGCCACGACCTCGTCCAGCTTCTCGGCCGGCTCGTCGGCGGCCGGTAGAACGGCCTGGCGCACGGCCTCGGGGTCGGCCACCGCCGCGCGGCCCCAGCGGAAGGCGGCGAGGTTCTGCTCGACGGCGGCCCTGTTCAGGGTGATGGCCTGCTCGATGGCCGCGGCGGACATCGGCAGCAGGCCGTGCTGGTACGCGGCGCCGACGAGCAGCAGGTTGGCCGGCATGTGATCGCCGAACAGCGCCTCGGCCAGCTCATGGGCGTCCAGGCACGTGACGCTCCTGGCGGCGGACTCCACGCGGGCGACCGCGGCGGCGTGCCCCGGCACGGGCATCCGGCCGGTCACCATGGCGGCGGTGGGCACGACGGAGGTGTTCAGCACGGCGGCGGTGTGCTCGGGCGAGGCCACGGCCAGGTTGGCGTCGGAGGCCGCGCCCAGCAGGTCGAACCCGATCAGCACGTCGACGCGGCCCTGCGAGGCGCGTACCGAGCCCGCGACCGGGCGCGGCGAGATCCGCACGTCGCTGACCACGGGCCCGCCCTTCTGCGCCAGGCCCGTCTGCTCGAGCCCGGCCGCGTGCAGCCCGTCGAGGTGGGCGGCCATCTGCAGGATCTGCGAGACGGTCACGACGCCGGTGCCGCCGATGCCGGGCATCCTGATCAGCACCTCGCCCGGCTTGCCTGCGGGCTCGTCCACGGGCGGAGGCGGCGGCGCTGCCTGCCGAGCGGCAGGGGTGCCCGGCTCGACCAGCAGGAACGACGGGCAGTCGCCCTTGAGGCAGCTCAGGTCGGAGTTGCAGGAGGCCTGGTGGATGCGGGTCTTGCGGCCGTACTCGGTCTCGACCGGCTGCACGGACAGGCACGTCGAGACGTCGCCGCAGTCGCCGCAGCCCTCGCAGACCCGCTCGTTCACCACGACCTTCTCGACCGGGGTGGGCAGTTTGCCGCGCTTGCGAAGCCGCCGTTCCTCGGCCGCGCACCGGTCGTCGTGGATCAGCACGGTCACGCCGTCGAGCGCGGCCAGTTCCCGCTCGGCCGCGGCCAGGTCGTCGCGGTGCCGTACGGAGGCGTTCGGGGCCAGCCGCACGCCCCGGTACGTCTCCGGCTCCGGCGTCGTGATCACGATGCGGCGTACGCCCTCGAGCGCCAGCTCCTGCGTGAGCGAGGGCACGTCGAGCCGGCCCTCGGCCCGCTGGCCGCCCGTCATGGCGACGGCGTCGTTGTAGAGCAGCTTGTACGTCATCGACACCCCGGCGGCGACGGCCGCCCTGATGGCCAGGGAGCCGGAGTGGTGGAAGGTGCCGTCACCGAGGTTCTGCACGAAATGCCGGTCCTCGGTGAACGGCGCCAGCCCGATCCACTGCGCGCCCTCGCCACCCATCTGGGTGATGCCGACCTGGGTGCCGCGCCCGTGCCCGTCCAGCGCGATCATCGCGTGGCAGCCGATGCCGACGCCGACCAGCGTGCCGTCGGCGGTGCGGGTGGAGGTGTTGTGCGGGCAGCCGGAGCAGAAATAGGGCGTACGCGCCGCCACGAGCGGCAGCGACCTGCGGCGCTTGGTCACCGTGACCGCCGGCCGCGGGAGCCGGTCCGCGCCCACGCAGGCGGCGATGGCCTTGGCCACGTCCTCGGCACCGAGCGTGCCGCGCGCGGTCAGCAGCTCCCTGCCGACGACGGCCGGCACCCGCTCGCCGCCGTACAGTGCCTGCTTGACCTGCCCCTCCAGGAACGGGACCTTGTCCTCGACCACCAGCACCCGGTCGAGGCCGGCCGTCATGGCGGCCAGATCCGCGTAGTCCACAGGGAACGGCATCGCCAGCCTGATCAGCCGCACCCCCAGGTCGTCCAAGGCCGCCGCGTCCAGGCCGAGGTCGGCCAGCGCCCGCAGGACCACCGCGTACGTGGTGCCCGAGGCCAGGATGCCGAGCGCGGTGTTGCCCGATCCGGCCATCACCCGGTTGAGCCCGTGGGTGCGGGCGTACTCGCGGGCCAGGTCGAGCCGGCGGGTGAGCATGTCGTGCTCGGCGTCGAGCGCGGCCGGGCCGAGCAGGATCGGCGTCGCCTTTCCCGCGGTACGGGCCGGGACGGGGATCGCGGCCCGCAGCGGGCCGAGGTCCACGGTGGCGGAGGCGTCGGCGATGTCCGCGACGATCTTCAGCCCCGTCCACAGGCCGGTGGCGCGGGACATCGCCACCGCGTGCAGCCCGAACTCGATGATCTCCGCGACCGAGCCGGGCGCCAGCAGCGGCATGGACAGGCTCTGGCACATCGGCTCGCACGAGCTGGGCAGCGTGGAGGACTTGCAGCCCGGGTCGTCGCCGATCCAGGCCACGGCGCCGCCGAGCGGTGCGGTGCCGGCCGCGTTCGCGTGCCTGATCGCGTCGGCGGCCCGGTCGAGGCCGGGGTTCTTGCCGTACCAGAAGCCGGTCACGCCCTCGTGGCGGCGGCCCGGCACCTGGGCGAGCATCTGGGTGCCGGCCACCGACGTGGCCGCGAGCTCCTCGTTCACCCCGGGCTGGAACACCACGCCCGCCTCGTCCAGGAGCCGGGCCGCCCGCCCCATTTCCAGGTCCACACCCCCCAGCGGCGACCCCTGGTATCCGGTGACGAAAACCCGCGTGTCCAGCCCGCGCTCGCGGTCCAGGCGGCGCTGCTCCAGTGTCAGGCGGATCAGGGCCTGGATACCGGAGATGAGCACTCTGCCGTCGAGTGCTGTGTACTTGTCGTCGAGCGACACGGGGGCGGGAGTCGCGCTCGCGCTCACGCGTACCTCCTCCTGGCTTCGTACATGGTGATTCCCAGCACAGCAACGTGGGCAGGACATCTGCAAGTATTAGATGAGAAGGTGCCCCAAAGACGCAAACAATATGAGGGTTCCGGCTACGTGGCTGATGTTCTTTGCGCCTGAGGAAGGGGTTCTGGCATGGCTGACGTGGACGAGATCGATCACCACGTGCTGCGGCTGCTGCGGGAGGACGGGCGCAGGACGTTCTCGGAGATGGCCGACCTGGTCGGGCTGTCGGTGGCCGCGGTCAAGCGGCGGGTGGACCGGCTGCGCGAGCTCGGCGTGATCAAGGGGTTCACCGTGCAGATCGACTACGCCAAGCTCGGGTGGGGCATCGAGGCGTTCACCGAGCTGCGCTATCCCGGCACGACACCGGTCAGCGAGATCGTCCGCACCGCCACGGAGGTGCCGGAGGTGCAGGCGGTGTTCACGATCGCCGGCGATCCGGACGCGCTGATCCACGTGCGGGTGCGGGACCTCGGCCACCTCCAGCAGGTCATCGACCGGCTGCGCCGGGCCGGGAACGTGACGGGGACGAAGACGTTGCTGGTGCTCGGGTCGTGGAGCCGGGAGGCGTTGTCAAGGAGTCCTTCCTGATCGTTCCCTGCCGCGGAAGCAGCGGACGAGCAGGCCGATCGCGAGCAGCACCGGCACGCCCAGCCCGATCAGCCACCGCGACACGCCCGCCATGGGCAGGGGCTCGTGGTCGCGTGCCGCCCGCTCTCCGGCGGGGGCCGGGCTGGGCTCGTACGGGTCCTGGCCCTGACTGGAGCCGGTGACGGTGGCGCGTGGCTCCTCATGCGGACCGTTGCCGCCGGGCCTGCGCTCGGCCCGGCGGGCCACCACCGGGGCCGGCCTTTCCGATGGGGCGGGTGTGTGCGTGCGGGCAGGGGACGGGCTGGGGCTGTGGACCGGCTCGACGGCGGTGGACGTACAGGAGCGGTTGTTCTCCCTGTTCTCCTCGCGGCTGGCCGTGGAGACGGCGGCGCAGTTGTCGATCATGCCGGCGACGTCAGGGGCGGCGGCGGTGAAGACGAGCGTCCTGCTCTGGCGCGGAGCCAGTGTGCCGAGCCGGCAGTTCCCAGCAGGGCATTCGGGCGGGCGACCGGTGATCCTGGTCAGGTTCCCGTCGATGGGGTTCTCCACGGTGACGCCAGCCGCCGGGGAGGGGCCGCTGTTGCTGACCGTCACTCTGTACCTGATGCCGGCGCCCGCCTTCACGCTGGACGGGCCGGTCGTGGCGATCTCCACGTCGGCCATCGTCCGGGTCCGGCTGATCAGCCGTGTCGTGTCGCCCGTCGCGTTCGAGGCGGTGACGTGGGCCTGGGTGACGATGTCCGTGTCGTCAGGGAGCGACGCGTCGGTCCTGACGGGGATCTCGTAGGTCACGCTCTGTCCCGGCGCGATGGTCAGGCCTGGTCCGCCGCAGGTGACGGCCTGGTCGGCGAGGGAGCAGCCGTCCGGGAGGTGGCCTGGAGCCGTGCCGCGGCCGAGGGTGTCGACGATCGTCACGTCCTCGGCGTCCTGGCCTCCCGTGTTGGTGACGGTCACCGCGTAGACGGACACCCCGCCGGTGGTCATCGGATCCGGGGCCACGGTCTTGGTGATCCGAAGCTCGGGCGGGGAGGCGGCCGCCGTGGCTTGGCCGCTCCAGCCACCGCCGCCCAACGCTGCGAGCGCGACGACCGCCGCAATCCCGGGCACGCCCATCTCATCCCCCATACCTGGTCGACCCGGGAGCGATCCTGCTATCCCGCGGACACCGCGGAGAGGCGAGCACACCAGAACCATGCACCGTGATGACGAATTCTTTGCTGTCGCATTCCGCGCTCGACGAACAACCCGGGCACGGCACGCTCGGCCGCGTAGTGTCGGGATCATGCCAGATGCCGCCCGCTACGACGACGCCGCCGACTTCTACGCGGCCGGCTGGACGGACACCGTCGACGACCCCGCGGCCGTCCGCCTGCTCGCCCTGCTGGAGCCGATCGCCGGCCGCCGAGTTCTGGAGATCGCCTGCGGCCACGGCCGGATCAGCCGCGCACTCGCCCGCCGGGGAGCCGACGTCGTGGGCGCCGACCTCTCATCAGCCCTGATCGAGAAGGCACGTGCTGCCGAACGTGCCTCCCCGCTCGGCATCCAATAC
This sequence comes from Nonomuraea sp. 3N208, assembly GCF_052245935.1. Classification (NCBI taxonomy): domain Bacteria; kingdom Bacillati; phylum Actinomycetota; class Actinomycetes; order Streptosporangiales; family Streptosporangiaceae; genus Nonomuraea; species Nonomuraea sp. 3N208. The sequence goes on from NZ_JBQQBR010000007.1 coordinate 238,899, forward strand.
ATCCACGCCGACGTGGCCGCACCCGGCATCCCCGGCGTTTCGGGCCTGTTCGACGCCGTGGTCTGCAGCTTCGGCCTCTCCGACATCGACGACCTCGAAGGCGCGATCGCAGGAGCCGCCCGCGCGCTCAAGACCGGGGGCGTCTTCGCGTGCTCGATCCTGCATCCGTGCTTCCCGGGCGGCCAGGGCGTCTCGGGTTCGTGGCCTGGGGACGGGCGCTACCACACGGAGGGCTGGTGGCGGGCCGACGGCGAGCTGTCGTCCCTGCGCCGCCAGGTCGGCGCCAACCACCGCACGCTCTCGACCTACGTCAACACCTTCCGCCGCCACGGCCTCTGGCTGGAGGAGATGGCCGAGCCCGAGCCCGCCCCGGACTGGGCGGCGAAGCGCAGCGACGCCGCCAAGTTCCCCGTGTTCCTCGTCATGAGATGCGTCAAGCAGGATGACGACCGGACGTCACGGTCGCTGCCTTCCTGAGATGACGGCAGGTCAGCTGCGTAGTTCCGCCGGTTCGCCGCCCCGCGACGGGTCGAACGGCGGCAGGTTGAAACGGGCGCGAATGGTCTGCTGGACGGTGAACTTGTCGGCCCGCGCGTCGATCGTCATCACATATTCCTTGCCCCGGAAGAGGTCGACCACCGGATCGATCTTGCTGTGATAATCGCGCAGCCGCCTGGCCAACACGTCCGGGCTGTCGTCCTCCCGGCTCACCAGTTCCCCGCCGCACACGTCGCACCGCCCCTCGACCTCAGGCCGGTGCGCGATCAAGTTGTAGTCCATGCCGCACTGCGAGCACAGCCGCCGGGCCAGGACGCGCCGGCGTACCTCCTCGTCGGGCAGATCGAGGTGGATCACCCCGTCGATGTCGTAGCTCTCCAGGAAGAACTCCGCCTGCCGGCGGTTGCGCGGGAAACCGTCGATGACGAATCCGTAGTTCCAGTCGTGCAGGTGGAGGCGGTCGCTGACGACGTCCTCCACCAGGTCGTCCCCCACAAGTTCCCCTGCCGCGACCAGGCGGCGTACCTGGGCGCCGAGCTTGGTGTGGTTCTTGACGTGCCAGCGGAAGATGTCGCCGACGCTGATGTGCACCAGATCGAGGTCGTCGGCGAGCAACTTGCTCTGGGTGCCCTTGCCGCTCCCCTGCACGCCCATGATCACATATTTGCGCATATTTCTTCGCTTTCGCGGTCAGGTCATTCTCCGGGCATCGTCACCTTCCCATCTGCCCTGCACGCCTGAGAAGCCGCGTGGTGTGGCACGGCACTCATCTAACGGCGATACGTAGATTTGCCGATGCCTGGTATGCCTTCGGTGCTTACTCTCAGGCCCCATCGAGCGCCCTGCGAGAAGGTGGGTCCATGCGTGCGCTGACCGCGTTCCTCTCGTTCCTCATCGTGATCACGACCGCTTCTCCGCCCGCGAGCGCGAAACCTGCGCCCGCCACGCCGGCGGACGTGGTCTTCCATCGGGCCGACTTCTCGGCAGGCACGCCGGAGGGCACGACGACCGGCGACGGTCTTTCGTTCGGCTCGGCCGCCGGCACCACCTCCTACACCGACGCGCTCGGCACCAAGACCTGGGAGTACGCGCGCTGGACAGGACCCGAGCGGGCCATCGGGTTCCCCGCGACCGAGCTGATCGCCTCCTGGACCGCGGATCTGCCGCCGAGCAGCTGGCTGCAGGTCGAGACCCGCGCCAGGAACGCCGAGGGCCTGACGAAGTGGTATTCGCTGGGCCGCTGGGCGTACGACGAGGGCGACATCCGGCGCACGTCAGTGCCGGGGCAGGGCGACGCGGACGCCACGGTCGCCGTGGACACGCTGGTCGCGGCGGCGGGCAAGCAGATCAGCGCCTACCAGCTGCGCCTCACGCTCTACCGGACGCCGGGCTCGTCGGTGACGCCGCGGGTGCGTACGTCCGGCGCCATGGCCTCCAACGTGCCCGAGCGCAAGACCGTGCCGGTCAGCCCGGGCGGCGGCGCCTGGGGGACGGAGCTGAACGTGCCGCGCCGCTCCCAGAACGTGCACGAGGGCCACTACCCCGAATGGGACGGCGGCGGCGAGGCGTGGTGCAGCCCGACCTCGACCACGATGGTGCTGGGCTACTGGGGCAAGTGGCCGAGCGCGCAGGACACGGCGTGGGTCGATCCGTCCGACCCGAACCCGGAGGTCGACTACGCGGCCCGCTACACCTACGACCACGCCTACCAGGGCGCGGGCAACTGGCCGTTCAACACCGCCTACGCGGGCCGTTACGGCATGGACGGGTTCGTCACCCGGCTGCGGTCGCTGACCGAGCTTGAGCTGTTGATCAAGGCAGGCGTCCCGGTCATCACCTCGCAGTCCTTCAAGAAGAGCGAGCTGCCGGGCGCCGGGTACGGCACCAATGGGCACCTCATGGCGATCATCGGCTTCACCGCGACGGGCGACGTGATCGCCAACGATCCCGCGTCCCCTGACAACGACGCCGTGCGGCACGTCTATCCGCGGGCCGACTTCGAGAACGTCTGGCTGCGCAGCTCCAGCAGCGGCGGCATCGCGTACGTCATCCACCCGCCGGGCCACGCCCTCCCCGCCACGACCCCTGGGCTGCCGGCCAACTGGTGAGACTCGCGCCGCCGGCGCTCCGGTTCTCGGGAGCGCCGGCCGGGCGACGTTCGCTGCCCTTGGGGAGGCGACCGGTGTCGGCGGTATGCCCGACTCGACGGGGGACGGTGAGTTCCGTAGCCTAACAACCCCCGATAACTATGGGCCGACCACGCCGTGGAGCGCCGGATGACCGAGGACGAATCTGCGTCACTGGAGACGACGCGGTTAGTGCGGCCCAAGTGGAACGGTCCGCCGTTACTGCTGTCGTCCGACGGCGTCCGCGTCTTGGTGGCGGGCACGGGCGCGCATCGCCCGGAGTCGCGGCTGCCGCAGGCCCCCGCCGTCCCGGCGACCGTCAACGACGTGTCCCAGGCCCTGGTCGAGCGGACGGGCCTGGCCCCGGCCGATCTCACCGTGCTGGTGGACCCGGCCACCCCGGCCAACCTGGGCGAGGCGCTGGAGCGAGCTGCCAGGGAGGCCACGTCGGTCCTGGTGTTCTACTACGTGGGGCACGGCGTCTTCACGCCGGACGGCGAGCTGCACCTGGCCACCCGCGCCACCGTGGACCTCGGCCAGGGGATGCCCGGCTACCAGGCGCTCCCCTACGGCATGGTGCGCACCATCCTGTCGTCGTCGCCGGCCGATCTGGTCATCGTGGTGCTGGACTGCTGCTTCACCGGCGGTGGGCGGCCGTCGCCGGCGCGAGCCGCCGACCGGATCTTCGAGGGCATGGGGCGCAGCGCGTACGTGCTGGCCTCCGCCAGCAGGGACGACAACGCCTGGGCGCTGCCCGGCGTCCGGCACACCGCGCTCAGCGGGGCGTTGATCAGGCTGCTGAACGAGGGCGAGGCGGACGGGCCGCCGGCGTTCACGCTGGACCACGTCTACCACCGGCTGGCCCGCACCCTGCCCGGCGCCGGATTCCCCCGGCCGCGGCGGCAGGCCACGGACGTGGGCGACCGGGCGCCGCTGGCCGCCAACCCCGCCCATGCGGGGCAGCCCAACCGCTCTGGCCCACCGATGGGCTCGCCCGGCGACCTGTCCAGCCCCTATCGCGGATTGGCCGCCTACGGTCCCGAGCACGCCGAGCTGTTCTTCGGGCGCGAGGAGCTGACCAGGTCGCTGACCACGCGAGTGCGCCAGGCGCTCAGGGCGGGCGGCCCGCCCGTCGTCATCGGCTCGCAGACGTTCGCGGCCGGCGGCCCGCTCGTCCTCACCGGCCCGTCAGGCTGCGGGAAGTCGTCGGTGCTGCGGGCCGGGCTCATCCCCGCCCTGCGGCAGGAAGACGACGTGTCCTGCGTCGTGCTGACGCCCGGCGCCGATCCACTCGGCGCACTGGCCCGAGAGCTGGCCGAGCTCGGCGGCGGCGACCCCGCACGGCTGCGCGCGATCATCGAGTCCGATCCGAGCGGGGCGCGGCGCGGCGTTCCCGGGCGGTTGCTGCTCGTGGTGGACCAGTTCGAGGAGGTGTTCACGGCCCGTACCGACGGGGCGGCGCGGGCGCGGTTCGCCGAGGCGCTGGCCGAGCTGTCCCAGGTGGCGGCCGTGGTGATCGCGGTACGCGCCGAGTTCTTCGGCCGCTGCGCGGCGTACCCCGGGCTGGTGGAGACGATGCGGCGGCCGGAGGTCGTCACGCCCATGACCGCGGCCGAGTTGCGCGCGATGATCGAGCAACCGGCCGTCCGCTCCGGCCTCAGTGTGGAGGCAGGTCTCACCGACCTGATCCTGGAGGACCTGCGGGCGAACGAGGCGGCGCTTGAGCGGTCTGGCGGACCGCTGCCCCTGCTCTCCCACGCCCTGCTGGCCACGTGGCAGCGGCGGTCCGGCGGCGTGCTGACGATGGCCGGCTATCGGGGAGCGGGCGGCGTCACGGGAGCGCTGGCGATGAGCGCGGAGGAGACGCTGCGGGGGCTGGGCGCGGAGTTCGAGCCGGTGGCCCGCGACCTGCTGGTCCGGCTCGTACGCGTGGACGAGCAGATCGGCGGCACGGCACGGCGGGTCACGCTCGCCGAGCTGGCTCCCGACGCGCCATCGGTCGGCGGGCAGGTCATGGCCGAACTCGCCAGGGCGCGGCTGGTCACGGTGGCCGGGGGTACGGCGGAGCTCGCCCACGAGGCGCTGATCCGCGCCTGGCCCCGGCTCGGCGGCTGGGTCGACGCCGAACGGGCTTCCCTGCTGGTACGCCGCCGCCTGTCGGAGGACTCGGCGACCTGGCAACGCGACGGCCAGGACCCGGCCTACCTGTACACCGACAGCCGCCTGGGCACCGCCCAGGCCCTCGCCGCCACGACGAACGCCAAGTCCAGCGGCCCCGTCGCGGCGGACGGGCCGCTCACGCCCCTCGAGCGGGCGTTCCTCGACGCGTCGGCGCGGCGGCACCGCCGGCGGGCGCTGATCGGCCGCGCCGTCATCGCCACGCTCTCCGTGCTCCTCCTGGTGGCCGCGACCGGCGGCGTGCTGGCCCTGCGCCAGTCCAGCCAGGCCTCGACCCAGGCCGAGCAGGCGACCGGCCAACGCGACCAGGCACTCTCCCGCCAGCTCGCCGCCACCGCCAACAGCCTGCCGGACACCTCGCTCGCCGCCCAGCTGGCCCTGAGCGCGTACCGCGTCTCGGCCACCCCCGAGGCCCGCGGCGCGCTACTCGGCACGCTCTCGCGCCCGCTTCCGGCCCGCATGATCGGCCACACCGCACCCGTCGAGCGGGTGGCGTACCGCCCCGACGGGCGCGTGCTCGCCACCGTCTCCGGCGACTACACCGCGCGGCTGTGGAATGTCGCCGACCCCCTCCGCCCCAAGAGCGCGGGCATCGTGAAGGGCCACACGAGGGGCCTCACGGCGGCCGCGTTCAGCGCGAACGGCAAGATCCTCGCGACCGGCTCCGCGGACGAGACCGCCCGCCTGTGGGAGGTCTCCGACACCGCCCGCCCGCGTGCCCTGGCCACGATCACCGGCCACGGTGAGCCGGTGGTCTCGGTGGCGCTCAACCCGAAAGGCGACCTGCTGGCCACCGCGGGCGCCGACAGGTCGGTACGCCTGTGGAACATCGCCGACCCCGCCAAGCCGCAACCGGTCTCCGTACTCAAGCAGACCACCGACGTCACCGAGGTGGCCTTCAGCCCCGACGGACGCATGATCGCGGTCACCTCGTCCACCGGCGTCACGCTCCAGGACGTGCTCACCCCCGCCAAGCCGACCAGCCTGGCAGCGCTGACGGCGCCGGACGGCGGCGGCATCAGGAGCGTGGCGTTCAGCCCGGACGGCCAGAGCCTCGCCACCGCCTCCAGCACCGGCACACTGCACCTGTGGAACATCACCACGGCCAAGCTGGCCGGCACCGCGGCCGGGCACGCGCAGCCGGCCGGCGACGTCGTGTTCAGCGCCGACGGCAACGTGCTGGCCAGCGCCTCCGCCGACGGCACCGCCCGGCTGTGGGACGTGTCGACCCCGAGCGACCCGCAGCCGAGGGCCACGCTGACCGGCTTCGGGGGCACGGTGACGGGGGTCGCGTTCAGCCCGAACGGGCAGAATCTCGCCACGTCGTCCGCCGACGGCACGGCCCGCGTCTGGAACGTCGCCGACCCCGCCCGGGTCGCCGCCCGCGCCCGGCTGGCCCGGCACACCGCGCTGGTCAACGGAGTGGCGATCGCCAAGGACGGGCGCACGCTGGCCAGCGTCTCCGACGACAAGACCGTCAAGCTGTGGGACGTCTCCGATCCCGCATCGGCCACTCCCGTCTCGACGCTGCGCGGGCACACCGACGCCGTCGTGGCGGTGGCGTTCAGCCCGGACGGCCGCTACGTGGTCTCGGCGTCGCTCGACCGGACGGCCCGGCTGTGGCAGGTCGACCGGCCCGCCAATCCGAAGTTCGTGGCGACGCTCCAGGGGCACGCGGCCGGGTTGCGGTCGGCGGCGTACAGTCCTGACGGCAAGATCGTGGTGACGACCGGGCGGGACGGCCGGACGATGCTGTGGGACGTGTCCACCCCGGCCACCCCCAAGCGGGTGGCGACGCCGGGCGCCGCCGACGACCGGCTCGACGTGGCCGCGTTCCGGCCCAGCGGGAGCGTCCTCGCGACCGGCTCGGGCACCGCCGCCGTACGGCTGTGGGACGTGTCCAAGCCGGCCCAGCCGCGCCGGCTGGCCGACTTCGCGGCCGCCCCGGGTGGCGTGCTCGACCTGCAGTTCAGCCGGGACGGCAAGACCTTGGCCGCGGCGGCGTCGGACGGGACGACGCGGCTGTGGGACGTCACCCGCCCCGAGCAGCCCAAGCGGGTCTCCACCCTGCCGGGGCATGTCGCGGACGTGTCCGCGGTCGCCTTCAGCGGCGACGGCCGCACCCTCGCCACCGCCTCCCGCGACCGCACGATCCGGGTGTGGAACATCGCCGACCGCGCCCGCCCGTCACTGTGGGCGGTGCTCGGGGGCACGAGCGCGGTCGACGACGTGGAGTTCGGCCCGGACGGCACCGTCCTGGCCGGCACCTCCGACCTGGCCACCCAGCTGTGGGGGCTGAGCGTGGAACAGGCGAGCGAGAGCGTCTGCCAGTCGTCGGGCATGTCGATCACGCGGGAGGAGTGGGCGCAATACCTCCCCGGCCGCCCCTACACCCTTCCCTGCCAGGCCCAGAACTGATCAGGCCTGGTAGATCACGTCGGAGAAGGTGGCACGGCACCCCTCGCCCGCCAGGTCCTGCACCCACAGGCCGACGAACGCTCCGGTGAACCCGAAGGACCGTATCTGGCCGTCGATGATCTCGTCGGCGTGCTCGTCGGCCAGGATCGTGGCGTCCAGCTCCACGGGGATGGGCCGGCCGTCGGCGGAGAAGCGCAGCACCGGGCCGTCGAACTCGACGCCGAGCCGGGTCGCGGGCTCCCCGGTGAAGTGCACGGTCCGCGTGCCTCGGTCGCTGCCGGTAAGGATCAGACCGTCGGTGGTGAGCGCGAGGTGGTACCAGTTGCGCGAGTTGTAGTAGGCGGTGATGCCGGCGGACTGGTGCACGCTGTCGGGCTCGAACACCACGCCGGCCTCGAACGTGCACGTCATGCCGGTGACCGGGCGGGCGACGAGGCTGGGGGCACGCAGCCCGTACGGGGACTGCCCGCCCGTGATCGTCACCCGGTCGCCGTCGAAGCTCACCCAGTCGGGCGAGGCGGGACGGCGCAGGGTGCTCCAGTGGCGCTCCGCGGACTCGTGCTCCACGGCCGGCCACGGGTGCGGCGGCAAGGCAGGCGCGGGCACCTCGACCGCAGGCACTCCCCCGGCCACCCGCGGCCAGCCGTCCACCCACTCGACCCGCTGAATGGCGCTCTCCCTGCCCAGCACGCACCGGCCGCGCGGCGTGTAGGGGCGGGCGACCAGGTGCGCGACGTACCACTCGCCGTCCTGGGTCTGCACCAGGCAGCCGTGCCCGGCCTTCTGCAGCTCCAGGCCGGGATCGTGGCGGGCGGTGAGCATCGGCCCGGCCGGGTCCGGCTCGTACGGCCCGTCGAGCGTGCGGGACCTGAGAACGGTGACGCCGTGCTCGTACCCGGTGCCGCCTTCGGCGACCATCAGGTAGTGCCAGCCGTCGATCTTGTAAAGGTGCGGTCCCTCGGTGACGTTCCGGTTCTCGAGAATGAGCCGCGGCTTGCCGACCGCTGCGCCGCCGCCGTCTAGCTGCTGGAGCTCGATCCCGGCGAAGCCGCGTCCCGGGCGCGAGTCGAAGACCATGTTGAGCAGGTACGTGGCGCCGTCGTCATCGTGGAAGAGCGCGGCGTCGAACCCGCGCCCGGGCAGCCTGACCGGGTCCGACCACGGGCCCTCGATGGAGGGGGCGGTGATCAGGTAGTTCGCGATGTCCTTGTAGCCGTGGGCATAGTTGTCCATGACGCCGTAGACCAGGTGGAACAGGCCGTTCGCGTACGTGAGGTCGGGCGCCCAGATGCCGCCGGAGTCCGGCACGCCAGCCAGGTCGAGCAGCCGGCGGTCGGTGAGTATGCCCCCCAGGGGCCGCCAGTTGACGAGGTCACGGGAGTGGTGGACACGTACGCCCGGGTACCACTCGAACGTCGACGTGGCCAGGTAGTAGTCGTCGCCGACCCGCAGGATGGACGGGTCCGGGTGGAAGCCGGGCAGGACGGGGTTGCGGATGGCCGTCCGTGTCATGGCTGCCTCCATAGATAGAAACCGGTCGCCGCGAAACGCTACGGCGGAGAACCGGCGACCACAAGAACGCGTTATAGACACGTTACCTCTGAATCACCTCACCGGGCTTCGCCTGCTGAGACGTACCTCACCAACCCCCGTTGACCGGAACCGCTCTCGGCCCTACCGTAGGTACCGGTTTCTACATTCGTCGGAATTGGAGGCGTCCTTTGCTCCCCCGCCCGAAGGCGTCGTTCGCCGCGCGCGCAACGACTCGCGACGCTCTCAACCCCGCCGCTCATGCGACGGCTGGAGAGCCTCGTCGCGCTGCCTGCCGCCCATATCGGCAGGGGGATGCCGAGCGGATCACTCCCACCATAGACTGCGTTGAGGTCGCGGACCTCCCATGCTCAGCCTGTCGACGACCATGAAGGGCCGACCTTGTCGCGAAAAGTAAGCCCCAACGAAGTGGGCGCGGACGAGCGCGTCACCGTCCGCGACGTGGCCGCGCGGGCCGGGGTGTCGGCTACCACGGTCTCCCGTGTGATCAAGGGCGACTACCCGGTCGCCCAGGCCACCAGGGCACGAGTGCTGCGGGCCATGCGCGACCTCGACTATGTGCTCAACGTGCACGCCCGAGCCCTGTCGGGGGCCAGCACGAAGATGGTGGCGTTCATACTCGACGACGTCACCGGCCCCTCCTTCGCCCACGTCGCCAAGGGCGTCGAACAGCAGGCCACCGCCGAGGGCCGGCTGTGCATGGTGTGCACCACCCACGGCGACCCGGCCCGCGAGCTGGCGATCGTCGAGGCCATGCGTGAGCAGCGGGCCGACGCGGTCATCCTGGTCGGCGGCGGCACGCTGGACGACACCTACCGGGAGCGCATGTCACACTTCGCCCACGCCCTCGACAAGGCAGGGTCCCGCCTCGTGCTGTGCGGCCGGCCGCCCCTGGGCGAGGACGTGCCCACCACGGTGGTCGAGTACGACAACGAGGGCGGCGCGTACGCCATGGCCAGCCACCTGCTGTCCCAGGGACACCGGCGCATCGCGCTGGTGGGTGCCACCGTCGATGACCGCAGCACGACCAGGCTCGATCGGGTACGCGGTTTCATGCGCGCCCACGAGTCCTTCGGCGTGCCCCACGACCCGGACCTGGTCGTCCCGGCGGGCTTCGACCGCACCGACGGCTACGACGCCGCCCGCCGCCTGATCGCGCTGGGTGCCGAGTTCACCGCCGTCTTCGCCGCCACCGACATGGTGGCCATCGGCGTCCTGGCCGCTCTTCGTGAGGCAGGACTCCGCGTACCGGAGGACGTCTCCCTGGCCGGCTACGACGACATCCCCTTCGCCGCCGACCTGACCCCCAGCCTGACCACCGTGCACATCCCCACGGAAGAGCTGGGCCGGACCGCGGTACGCCTGGCCCTGAACCGCCAGGACCGCCAACACGTCGTCCTCGGCACCCACATCGTCGTCCGCGACTCCGTACGCCCTCCAGCCCGCCGATCGTAGGTGGGCCACCGCCACCCACCCGTTGCCCCACTACCAAGTGGGCTGCCGGGATCCCACCCCGAAGGGTCCTCGCTTCGCTCGGGCTGTCCTTCCTGAGGCGCGCCTAACGGCGCGCAAGGTCTTCACACGGGGGCGCTTCGCGCTCGGGGCTCGGCTGTCCCTTATCCATGCGCCTTCGGCGCACCCCAGCGCTTCCGGCGCCGTCAGGCCCACCCCTTGAGCGACTACCGCAAGCTTGCCGACCGCCTGACCGAGCTGCTCCAGAGGTGAAACCATACCCGGCCCGCTCGGCCGCGCATCACCGCACACCCCGCCGTCACACCCGACCATCTGATGCGGCGGGCTTCCACGCCGAACGGCCGGACACCTGCCTAACGACCTCATGGTGACCGCCATGTCGAAGGAGGCACATCCGGCATGACCGCCGCCCAGGACGCTCCAACCGTCCCAGGATCCGGCAGTTAGTGTGCGGGGAGCCGGATCACTTCGACGAGATCGGCCAGGTCGACGTGGGCGGCGATCTCCTGGATACGGCGTGTGTAGGCCAGGAGGTAGTGTCGTCCGCGAGTTCAGGAAAACTGAAGGCCGCTCACAGGGAACTCTCGGGCGCTCAAGCGCCCTGCGCGCGGCCCCACCGCGTGGCGTAGGGGCCGCCCGCCGGATGCGCCCACGAACCCGCGCCGCAACGGCGATGCGGGGGCCCGGTTCAGAGATGTCTAGGCGACCCTGGTGACGTGCCAGCTCTGGTTCTCGCCGCCCCAGCAGCGGGCCTGGACCACCCTGGTGCCGTCGGCGTGGTCCAGATTGGCCACGTCCAGGCACTTGCCACTGTGCTTGGCGATGATCCGCCTGGTGCCGTCGGCGTTCTTTTTGACCCACCACCGCTGGTTGGCGGTGAAGCGGCAGGTCGCCTGGAGCACGACCGCCGCGTCATTTTTGCTCGCGTCGACGACGTCCAGGCACTTGCCGCTGTGCCTGGCGATGAACACGTACGCCCCGTCGTCGAACCTGCGGGCCTCCCATTGCTGGCTGAGCACCCCGTTCAGGCACCGCCACTGGTGTGCCTGGGCCGCGTGCCGGGTGCTCCCACCCCGTACGTCCAGGCACTTGCCGCTGTGCTCGACGACGAACTTGTAGTAGGCGGGTTCGGCGTGGGCGACGCCGGTGCCGGCGAGGGCGAGGCCGGCGACCGCGGCCAAGGCGACGACGAAGGCACGGCGGACTGCTGTAAAGGACATGGTCATTCTTCCTGTCATGTGATCCAGAGTCGGCATGACGAGCGGATCCGTCATGAGTAGGGCCTACTCATTTCCGAGATCCCGGGTTCTTGGCGGCCCAAGCGAGGGCTAGGTCGCCGATGCCTGATTAGCGGTCCAGCCGCACCTCGGCAGCGGACTGGCGCCGGCGGAGTCGGCGCCCCACTGGCGTTTACGCTGCTCGGCCCACTGAGGCGAGATGCGGCCGGCGGCGATCGCTTCCTCGAGGGTGACGTGCCGAGTCCACCAGTCCTCCAGACCGGGGGCGCGGCAGTGAACGTCGCGGAAGCGGCCGGCCGGCGGCCCGGGCGTGCTGATGGCGAGGGCGAACGCCTCCGGTAGGCCGTCCGTGCGGCCGCCGGAGAACGATCACGTGATGGTCGTCTCCATGCCGAACAGCAAGGGCCCTCGATCGGCGACTACGAGGTAGAAGAAATGAGATGAATACCAGAGCGATTGCCGGCGCGCCGGCAACGAAAGCTGGGACTAGGATTTGACTCTGGGGAATTTAGACCCCGGCCCATACTTCACTCCCGCGCCTCCTCGTGCATCCCCTATCTTCTCGATGATCTCCCGCTCTCTCAAGCTGTTCAGCAAATCACGAGCCGCGTAGACATGCAGATCGAAGAGGCGACGCACGGTCTGGTTCGTGATAAATCCGTACTCCCTGACATGGTCGACGATCTTTTGATCGGTGTCTTCGATCCCGCGCCGGCGATACGTAACCGAGCGAGACATGGCCGCAAGAGCCGCAGATCTGAGCCGATATGTAGGAAAGGGCCTATTGACTGTCCGCCTGGTGGCCTCTATGAGATTGTATTCGTCAGCCATGGAACGCAGGACTTCTTGCGCCTCGAGCGGGGTTCTTTGGATTATAACGGCCAGCTTGTGAGCGTCGATACTGCTGCTATGGCGCAGATGGGATAGTGAGAGCAGGATGTTGATGTCTCTGCCTGCCTTGACCGGGAGGTCGTTTATGAAGCGCACGAACACGCCGTTTCCGATTTTGCCCGCGAGGACAGCTCGGACAAGAGTGCCGTGGTCTTCGAAGAGTGGTGGCTCCTTACCGATTCGCAGCATCTCCCTATAGGCTCTGTCCACTCCCTGCCCGGTCCGCTCTGCCAACTGAAGCATAGATACGGTCTCCGTGAGTAGCCGGTTTCTGGGCGTAGAGGGGTAGGTAAGAATGTTGGCCGGTGTCACCCCTGACACGAGGGCGCCTGGGCTTGTGATGACCAGACGCTCCGGGGAGTGCTCTATATCGACCGTGCCGCCGGTCTCGTAGGAGCGGTGAATGAGAGCATTGATGATCAGCTCTCGGACCGCCTCGGCCGGATAGTCGGTGAGCTGAAGCTGAATACCACCGGCCACATTGAGTGGATGAACTTCTCTCCGGCTCTCCATGGCGTCGGTCAGAGCTTCAATCGCCGCTATCAGTGGTCGAGTTCCTCTGATCCTGCTGGTGGCTTCGCTGCCGGACGTGGGGCGGAATTGATAGGAGTAGCCATAGCGGGGGATGACTCTGGTGATCAGTGACTCCTCAGCGAGCAGGAGCACGCCCGCGTTGGTGATGCTTCCGTTGGGCGCGATCAACCTCAACGATTCGAGCAGCGCCCGATCCGACAAGTCAGCCAAATGATCGCGGCCGCCGGCATTCAAGAGGCGGCGCAGCCGTCCGAACTCCACGGCACTCAACTGGCTGATATCGACGCTCGACGCGTCCGCTGACCAGTCGACCTGCCCTCGCGCGATCATCACCTCCCGTTGCTGGTGGGGAGGGAATGGCAGACATTCCTTTCCGAGGCGCCGTGTGGCGAGGCCGGCCGCGTTGCTGTGGGGCATGACGCCTTGCGGAACGGTGATCAGCACCAGGCGGACGCTATCGATGAACCTCTCGCACACAAATGCCGTGATCGGCGGGCTTGTCCGGTCGAAAATCCCTTTGCGGATGCTGTCGACGGTGTAATTCGTAGGCACGCCTCGAAGCGCGCGAATGCGATCGGTGGCCTTGTCATCGACACCCAGAACGACAGTGCCGCCGCGTGCGTTGACAAAACACACAAGCGCATCTGCGAGCAGGTTGAGCGTCGCTTTCGGCGAGTCGGCAACGAGCTTGAAGTCCAGCATGTCAGTCTCCAGAGAGTCCGCTGTGACCCCCTGCCCGACTACGGCCAGCGCTGCATCCGCCTCGCTATGGTCCATACATTGAGGATAACTGAGAGATGTAGCCGATACAACGCTTCTCAGTTTAGGCGTCCAGAACGGCGGGGACGCGACCTGGTGTGACACAACGGAACCCACGCCGCAGACTGATGGCTCTCCGCCATCGGGTGCCTCCCCTGAATAGGAGCGTCAGGCCCGGATGACGACCTTCCCCACCGCCTCGCCGGAGGCGTAGTAGCGGCAGGCGTCGGGCGCCTCGTCGAAGGTGAACACGCGGTCGATGACGGGACGGATACGGTTGACTTCGATGGCGCGGTTCATGGCGAGGAACTGTGCGCGGCTGCCGACGGCGACGGCGCGTACGGTGGCGCCGGAGGCGAACAGCACCCGCGGGTCGATGGGCGCTGCGGTATCGGAGACGAAGCCCACACAGGCCACGTGACCTCCGATCATCACCGCTTTGAGCGACTGTTCCAGCAGGCCGGCGACGTCCACGACGCGGTCGGCGCCCCGGCCGCCGGTCAGCTCCAGGACCTCGGCGGGCCAGTCCGGGGTGGCCCGGTAGTCGATGACCTCGTCGGCGCCGAGCTCGGCCAGGCGTCGCGCTTTCGCCGGGCTGCTCGTGGTGGCGATCACCCGCGCGCCGAGCGCCTTGGCGAATTGCAGCGCGAACAGCGACACCCCGCCCGATCCCTGTGTCACCACCGTTTCGCCTGCTCGCAGGCCGATGCCGTCGCCGGTGAGCGCGTTCCATGCGGTGACCGCGGCGCAGGGAAGCGTCGCGGCCTCCTCGTACGACAAGTGATCGGGGACCGGGACCAGGCCGATCGCCTCGATCACCGCGAGCTCGGTGAGCATGCCGTCCAGCGAGCCGCCGCGCTGCGGGAGGTGCTGAACGCCGAACGGGCCGTACTGCCAGCTCGGGAAGAGCGTGGCCGCGACCCGGTCACCGACGCTGAACCCGTCGACGCCGGGTCCGACCGCGACGACGTCGCCCGCCCCGTCGGACAGCGGGACGACGTCGGATTTCACCGGCAGCACATAATCGCCGCGCAGCACCATCAGTTCGCGGAAGTTCAGCGAGGTGGCGCGCACGGCCACCACGACCTGCCCGGCGCCCGGAAAGGGGTCTTCGTGTTTCCTGATCGACAGGCCGTCGATCCCGTCGCCGCTGTTGACGTGGTAACTACGCAAGGGGTTCCTCCTCGTCAGCGGGCGTGGCCAGTGGGACCTCTCCCGCGGTCTTGCTGTAACCGAGGGCTTCGACGATCAGGCCGTCGCGAAGGCGCATGAGGTTCACGCCGCGTACCGAGTCGGCCGGGCCGTCGCCGAAGCGGTAGCGCCAGCGGATCGTCGCCCGATCGCCGGCCACCACCACTTCCTCGGGCTCGAACTGGGTGGTGCGGTCCTCGGCGAGCGCCTGCCAGAACGTCAGACAGGCCTCGCGTCCTTCGTAGCGGGCGCCGTCAGGAGCCGGTTGGATCGCCTCCATCACGCAGTCGTCGCCGATCAGGTCGGTGAGCGCGGCGGGGTCGTGATCGACGAAGGCGCGGTTGAAGTGGTCGATGACATCGGCCGTGGTACTGAGAGACATACGAATCCAATAGATAGAACGTCCGGTCTACTTCGCACCATATAGACCGGTTGATCTACTCGTCAACAGATGGCAGGCTGTGAGCCGTGAGCACCCGTACCACGCCCGGCCCGCGAGAACGCCTCCTGGAGGCAGCCCAGAAGCTGACGTACAGCCACGGCGTAGGCATCGGCGTCGACACCATCCTCAAGACCGCGAACGTGGCCCGCCGCTCTCTGTACGAGCACTTCGGGGGCAAAGACGGACTGATCGCCGAGGTGCTCAGGCGCAGCACCGCCGAGGACGAAGCCCGCTACCTGCAGACCATGCAGGCCGCCGGCGATGACCCGCGCGACCGCCTCCTGGCCATCTTCGACCGGCTCGCCGAGTACATCACCGCGCCTGACTTCCGCGGCTGCCGCTATCTCGCCGCCGATCTCGCCCTAGCCGATCCCGAACACCCGGGGCACGCCATCACCCGCGACTACCGGCGGCGCGTGCACGGACTTCTCGAGGACGAACTCACCAAGCTCGGGCATCCGAGGCCCGCACACGCGGCCGGCCAGCTCCTCCTGCTCATTGACGGCACGATGGCAGCCGGAGTCACCCGCCCCGGCACCCACCCTGCGGCCTCCGCCCGCGAACTCGCCGAGCAGATCCTCACCACCCGGCATTAGCCCAGGTCTCGTGCGCGATACCGGCGAACGAGCCAGCCAACTCCATACAGGACTATGTAGCCGGAAATCGCGAGTGCCAGGCATAGAAGAAGCGAAAGCGGTGTGAAGAGGGCAAGTCCGCTGAACGCCAAGAAGGAAAAGGGGAGCAGATCGAGCGCTGGATGTTCTTGAGACCAGCGCTTCAGCGTGAGCACTGGAGTCCACCCGATCACCACAAGGGCTCCATAGGACAGCCCGATGACGGCACCTACCGCGACCCCGTGTTTCTCCGTGCCCCACGCCGCCGCATATACAGCCACGAGGACAAAGAGAACTGTCACTACCCACCGGCCTAGAGGTCGGCCGAATAAGCCGACTCTCCTGGTGGACTCCCCCTGGTCGGCCATAGGTGGAGTGTCGCACGTTTCGGACGAGATCACACCGGGAGAGGCGCCTATAGCAGCACTCTGACACGGCGAATCCGCCCGCGGGGCAACCGCAAGCTCGTAGTGTCAGGAGATGGATGATC
Source organism: Nonomuraea sp. 3N208 (assembly GCF_052245935.1). Classification (NCBI taxonomy): domain Bacteria; kingdom Bacillati; phylum Actinomycetota; class Actinomycetes; order Streptosporangiales; family Streptosporangiaceae; genus Nonomuraea; species Nonomuraea sp. 3N208. The sequence goes on from NZ_JBQQBR010000007.1 coordinate 255,302, forward strand.
GCGTACGGGTGCTGTGTCTGCGGCATGCGGAGTCGGAGAACGTCATCGCTCGTGCCGCCGGCGCACTGCCCCTCGCCGGCCTGACGCCAAAGGGACGGCTGCAGGCTGCTGAGGCGGCGCAGCGGCTGGTCCCCGAGGGGATCGCCCGGATCTACGCCAGTACGGCGTTGCGGGCCCAGCAGACCGCCGAGATCATCGCGCGAACGCTCAGCGTGGATGTCGCCCTCTGGCCCGACCTGGTCGAAGTGGGGATCGGCGGTTTGGAAGGCAGCACCGATCCAGCGACTCGGGCACGCACGGCAGACGTTCTCCGTTCATGGATCGTGGACGGGCGGCTGAGTGAGGCGGTGGGCGATGGCGAGGACGGGCACGCCGTCACCTCGAGGATCGTCGCCGCCCTCACGTCGATCGCGGCTGAGCATGGGGGTGAGACGGTCGCTGTGGTGGGGCATGTGGCCAGCCTCACCACCGGCCTCAGCGCGCTGTGCGGGATCGGCGAGCAGGTCTGGGGAGCACCGCTTCCGCACGCGGTCCCCTTCGCCGTCGAGTACGACGGACGTTCGTGGCATTGCTCGTCGTGGCCCACCCTGAACGGTCAGCGGGTGGGCCACGTAGCGCCCTAGTCGGCCAGGCGGAGCACGCCCCAGTGGCTGGTGTCCAGGTAGGTGCGGCTCGTAGCATCGTTCCAGGTCACCGCACCGGTACGGGCCGCGCCCGTCGCGTCGTTCACCTGGATGTCGAAGCCCAGCAGCGTCCCCTCCGCCAACGTGATCGTGGGCAGCTTGATGGCCGCCTCCACGACGTACCCGCCGGGCACCACCTTGGCCACGGCCGTCACGTTGTCCTTGACGCCGGCCGCGTCGAAAGTGCCGCCGACCGTGACGCGACAGGTATGGCTGACCCGGTACTGGCCGTCGTCGTCCGTGTAGCCCTTCGTCTTGCCGTTGCCGGGATCCACGAAGATTTCGACGGAGTCCTGTTCCCAGGGGTTCGGGGATTCCTCGCTCAGGGCCGGGTCCGCTACCTGGGCCAGGACGTACAGGACCGATCCGTGCCACAGTGACCTGACCTTGGCGGTCGCGCCCGACGTGCCCTGGATCCAGGTGGCGGTGCGAATCTCGGGCGCGGCCCACCAGGCCGGGTCCGCGACGCCGTCGAGTACGGGCGGCACCGGACGGTGTGCGGCAGCGGTGAGCTTGATGGCGGGCGCGGTGGTCACCTTGCCGGTCCAGGAGATCGCAGTGCTCCCGTCGTGTACGTCCACGTCCACGTCGGTGCCCTTCTTGACCAGCGCTTCGACGCGGTATCCGGTCGCCGTGCGCCGCACGGCCGCCCGGGGACCGCCGGCCCGTGTGACGGTGTACGTGGTGCCGTCCACGGTGAACGTCACCTTGTCCTCCGCGGTGAGTGTCGGGTCGACGACCTCGGCGAGCACGTACAGGCCGTCAGGAGCGGACCGCGCCTGGAAGCCGGCCGACACGTCGCCCACCCGCGCGAGGGGCGTGTCGGGCAGCAGGTCCCATTGGAGGTCCCGCTTGCCGTCCACCTTCACCTTCCCGGCGGGCGCCTCCAGCTTGCCCGCCGATGGCGGCAGCTTGGACGGGTCCACCACGGCCCAGTACGCGGGCTTGGCCTGCAGGTCGTGGTCGAAGAGCAGTGGCGCGTTGAGCCGCGGGATCGGCCAGGTGTTCAGCCAGCTGACGTCGTCGGACTCGCCCCAGACGGTCACCGAGCTGAGCTTGCCGGCCTGCCGCCGGAAGACGTCGAACAGTGCCTTGTACCGGTGGCCCTGCTCGGCCAGCAGCTCCGGCGAGATCGACGGGTAGGAGGAGACGAAGTCGGTGTAGATGCTCACGTCCAGCTCGGTGACCTGCTGGTCCACGCCGAGGGTGGCGAAGCGCTCGAGGGTGTCCTCGACGTACGAGGCAGGCGGCTGCTCGATGTTGAGATGCAGCTGGTGGCCGACGCCGTCGATCGGCACGCCCTCGTCCTTGAGGCGCTTGACCAGCGCGTACAGGGCTTCGCGTTTGCGTGGGAACTCGGTGTTGTAGTCGTTGATGTACAGCTTGGCGTCCGGGTCGGCCTCGCGGGCGACGCGGAAGGCGGTGCGGATGTAGTCGAGACCCGCGATCTCGTACCACTTGGAGCGGCGCAGCCCGTCGGGCTGGTTCTCGTCGATGACCTCGTTGACCACGTCCCAGACCGCGATCTTGTCCTTGTAGCGGGTCACGAGCGTGCGCACGTGGTTCTCGACGCGCCGCAGCAAGGTCTCCTTGTCTATTTCCTTAACGTCCGCACCCTCGAACACCCAGGCCGGGGTCTGGCTGTGCCAGACGAGCGTGTGCCCGCGGACGGTCATGTCGTGCTGGATGCCGAAGTCCACGAGGTGGTCGCCGTCGGCGAAGGCGAACTCACCCTCCCGCGGCTCGGTGGCGTCCCACTTCAGCTCGTTGCCGGGGGTGATGCCGTTGAAGTGCCTGGCCAGCAGCTCACCGTGCACGCCCAGCGTGTCCGGCCTGGTCAGCGCCGACCCCATGGTGAAGGGCACCTTGTCCTTGAGCGCGGGGATGTCGGTCTGGATGGGCTTCGGCGCGATGTAGGTCATCGCGAAGTCGTCCAGGTAGAAGGGGAAGGTGCCGCTGTCGGACTCGATGTACAGGCTGAGGAAGTCGACGTCGTAAGCGAGCGTGTACGTGCCGGCGAGCTGCACCCACTCCCCCGCGGCAACGTCCGTGGGCGGCACGATGCGCTCGTAGCTGGGCGTGCCGCCGGTGCGCCGCTCGATCGACAGGCCGAGCCGGCCGGCCGCGGTGTCGGGGCCGAGCCGCACCCACACCGACAGGGCGTACTTGTCGCCCTTGCCCATCCGGCCGAGCACGTTCATGGCGGGCCCGTCCCAGGTGGCCGACCGGCCGGTGACCGCGAGGCTGCGGGCGCCGCCGTGGGCGGCGGCCGTGCTGGACTCCAGCGTGGCGGCGGCCCGCGGCGACCAGTCCTGCGCGGTGCCGTCCTCGAAGTCGGTGCTGATCGGCTCGCGCGTGGGGTCGCCCTGGGGGCTGAGGACGATGTCGTCGAGGTAGTACTGGGAGGTGGCGTCGGAGCTCTCCGCGTAGAGCTGGAGGTCGGTGGAGTCGGCGGTGAAGAGGTACGTGCCCGCGAGCCGCACCCACTCGCCGTCGGTCACGGTGGCCGCCGCGACCCGCTCGTAGGTCGTCTCGCCACCGGCGGGGGTACGCTGCACGGTCAGCGCGATCGTGCTGGCCGGCTGCCCGGTGACGAGCCGGGCGTACGCGGTCACGCGGTAGGTGACGCCCTTGACGAACGGCGCGGCGATCGAGGCCCCATGCCAGGTGTCGGTCCGGCCCGTGGTGAGCAGGCTGCCGGTTCCCCCGTGCGCCGCGTCCGTGGTGACCGTGACGGAGACGCCGCCGCCGCGCGGGCCCCAGCCCTCCGTGGTGCCGCCTTCGAAGTCGTAGGTGAGATCAGCGGCCGCGTGCGCGGGAAGCACCGGCACGAGGCATAAGAGGGCGGCGGCCACCAGGGCTCGGAGGGTGCGCACAGTGCTCCTGCGGGGGTGGGGATGAAAGTTTCAAGGATGTTCCGATAAATGTCAGGCGGACTGTAGATGCGGCGCGCCGACTCGGTCAAGATGTCTCGAGGACGCGAGATCTGCTGCAACCGCTTGTTGCAGCAAAAGTGCAGTTTTACTGCACCCATTGACGTGTCAGCGGCATTACGCGAACGTTTCTTGCAACCGATTGCCGCACACTCTGCGAGGTTGCGCATGCGACTTCTGTTACTCATTCCGCTGGCAGGGCTGGCGATGGCGATGACGCCGCCCGCGGCCGCTCAGACCCGCGCCACGATCGTGGTCGCGGCCGACGGGACCGGCGACCACCCGACCGTGCAGGCGGCCGTCGACGCGGTGCCGTCCGGCAACGCCCAGCCGGTCACCATCCTGGTCCGCAAGGGGACCTACAAGCAGCAAGTGGTTATCCCCGCCGACAAGCCGCACATCTCGCTAGTGGGCGACACCAGGGACCCGCGCGAGGTCGTGCTCACGTTCGACGCCTCGGCCTCCACCCCCAAGCCGGACGGCTCGGGCACCTACGGCACCTCGGGCAGCGCCTCCTACGTGATCAGCGCTCCCGACTTCACGGCCCGCAACCTCACCTTCGAGAACTCCTACGACGAGGCCGCCAAGGGCAACAGCCAGGCCGTGGCGGTGCGGACGACGGGCGACCGGCAGGTGTACGAGAACGTCAGGTTCATCGGCAACCAGGACACCCTCTACGCCAACACGCCGTCCGCCACCACGACCGCCCGGCAGTACTTCCGCGACTGCCACGTCGAGGGCGACGTCGACTTCATCTTCGGCCGCGCCACCGCCGTCTTCGACAACTGCGTCATCAAGGCGCTCAACCGCGGCAGCGCGGACAACAACGGCTACGTCACCGCGGCCAGCACGGAGCTGAGCAACCCGTACGGCTTCCTGATCTACCGCAGCCACCTGACCAGCAACGCGCCGGCGCGCACGTACCATCTGGGCCGTCCGTGGCCGGCCGGCGGGTCGGCCACGGCCCGCGGGCAGGTGCTGGTGCGGGAGTCGTGGCTGGGGCAGCAGTTCAAGGACGCGCCCTGGACCGACATGTCCGGCTTGAACTGGCGGGACGCCCGGCTGTCCGAATACCGCAACCACGGCCCGGGCGCGACGATCAATGACGACCGCCCACAGCTCACCTCGGAGCAGGCCGCCGCCTTCACGCCGGAGCGGTACCTGGCGGGCACGGACGGCTGGAACCCCGTCCGCCACCACCACCCGCACCCCGGGTACGGCCCCGGCCGGGAGGTCCTCCCCCGCAACGACGGCTGGGCGGCGGCCACCACCGGCACCACGGGCGGCTCGGCGGCCCGCCAGGAGAACGTGCACGTCGTCTCCACCAGGGCGCAGCTGCGGGCGGCGCTCGGCGATCCGGCCGACAACACGCCCAAGATCATCTACGTGAAGGGGGCGATCGACGCCGACACCGACGACTCGGGCGCCCCGCTCACCTGCGCGGACTACGCGGTGAACGGCTACAGCCTGCCCGCGTACCTGGCCGCGTACGACCCGGCCGTGTGGGGCAGGACCAGCGTCCCGTCAGGACCGCTCGAGGACGCGCGGCGGGCGTCGTACAACAAGATGGCCCAGCACGTCACGGTCACGATCGGCTCCAACGTCACCCTGGTCGGCGCGGGCCGGGACGCCGCGCTGAAGCGCTTCGGCCTGCGGATCGGCAACGCCGACAACGTCATCGTCCGCAACCTGACCATCACCGACACGTCGGACTGCTTCCCGCAGTGGGACCCGACCGACGGCGCGGACGGCAACTGGAACGCCTCGTTCGACAACGTCGAGGTGTCCGGCTCCACCCACGTCTGGCTGGACCACAACACGCTCAACGACGGCGACAACCCGGACTCCGGCCAGCCGCTCTACTTCGGCCGCCCGTACCAGGTCCACGACGGGCTCCTGGACGTGGTGCGCGGCGCGAACTACGTGACCCTCTCCTGGAACCACCTCAGCGGCCACGACAAGGTGACGCTGATCGGCAACACCGACAACCCGACCAGGTACGGCGAGGCGGACAAGCTGAAGGTCACGCTGCACCACAACCACTTCGAGGGCCTCGGGCAGCGCACGCCCCGGGTGCGCTTCGGCCAGGTGCACGTGTACAACAACTACTACACGGGCGGCGCCACGCACGGGTACAGCATCGGCGTGGGTGTCGGCTCGAAGGTGTACGCCGAGAGCAACGCCTTCGACAGCATCGCGGCGGAGAAGGTCTTGTCGGTGTTCGGCGGCACCGCGATCACCGCCAAGGACAACCTGGTCGGCAACGCACCGGCCGACCTGGTGGCCGCCTACAACGCCGCCAACGGCACGGCACTCGGCACGGACGCCGGCTGGACCCCGACGCTGTTCACCCGCATCCACCCGGCCGAGGCACTCAAGGCCCTGGTCCCGGCGGGCGCGGGTGCGGGCCACCGCCTGTTCTGACGAGCCCGTCATCCGCCCCGCAAAGCAGCGCCGATCATCTGCTAGAACCGTCGCATGACGACCTACACCCGCATCGATCCGCTCGACGCGCCCGAGCCGCAGGGAGGCTACACACAAGCCCTCGCGGTCGAGGGCGCGTCGAAGCTGCTGTTCGTCAGCGGCCAGATCCCCGAGACCCGGGAGGGCAAGGTGCCCGACGGTTTCGAGGCGCAGTGCCGGCTCGTCTGGGCCAACATCCTGGCGGCGCTGCGCGCGGCGGACCTGGACGTGTCCCACCTCGTCAAGGTGACCACGTACCTGTCGGACCGCCGCCACGCGGCCGTCAACGGGGCGGTGCGCAGGGAGATCCTGGGCGACCACCGCCCCGCGCTGACAGTGATCATTGCTGACATCTACGACAGCCGGTGGCTGCTGGAGATCGAGGCGATCGCCGCGCTTTAGAGGTTCCCACCGATTGCCCGATTCTCCTGCGCTCCGTCACGGAAAGTGAAAGAGTGACTACACCGAGCCGGAAGGGCAGGGGGTGGCCCTTCCGGCTCGATGGATCACGTTCCGTAGGCCTTGACCTCCAGAAGTCCCACGGAGCTGCTGCCGTTGCCGGTGAGCAGCACCCGCAGCCGGGTGGTGCTCGTGGCGGTGAAGGTGACGTTGTTGTAAGCGTTCTTGGTCAGCGTGTACGCCGACGCGCCCGGCACGTCCACGTACGCACTGCCGTTCCAGTACTGCAGCTTCCACGATGCCGGCATGTCGATGCCCTGATCGTCGTCGAAGAAGTACACCTCGGCCCGGTTGAGCGTACGCGCCGAGGACCAGGTCAGGTCCACCCACTGCTGACCGGTCTCCGGCCAGCAGCCCCAGCGCGGGTTCACGGTGTCGTTGGACGACGGCGGGTCGATCCCGTCGTTGACGGCCGCGACGCTCTCCCAGGAGGAGGTGTACGACGCCGACGGTGTGGCCTGCAGCGCCAGGTTGGGGTTGGGTTCCGGTTGGACCCCGCCCCGGTTGTGGACCTTGATCTCGGTGAGCCCGGTCCTGGCTCCTGACGCGGCCGTGGCCAGCACCCGCATCCGCTGTGCGCTGACGGCGGAGAACTGCACCACGTTGTAGTTGGCCCGTGGTGTGGCCGGGGTCTTGGCCTGGCTGGGCACGTCCACCCAGGCGCTGCCGTTGTGGTACTGGACGGTGTAGGAGGCCGGGGCCCGGTAGGTGGAGCTGGCCGGGCGGCTGTCCTTGAAGTAGAGCCGGACCTCGTTGAACGTGCGGGCCGCGCCGAAGTTCAGCTCGTACCAGTCCTGCCCGGCGGTGGTGCCGCCCCAGAACGGCTCGTTGATCGGGAACCCGTCCCTCGCCCCCGCCGTGGAGCTGCCCGAGGCGGTGGTGGAGGCGGTGGGGGTCGCGTCGGCGGCGAGGTTCGTGAGGTTGGCGGTCAGGTCGACGCCGGCCTTGGCGAGCAGGTCGACCATGCGGGCGCCGGCGTGGTTCACCTGCGTGGGCGACTGGAGGCTGGGGACGGCGACGTTGTGGGTGACGGTGCCGCTGGTGGTCACCGCGCCGGTGGCCGGGTCCCACGTGAACGGCACCAGCGACGACACCGTGGCAGCCCGGCTGCCGTTGATGTAGATCGAGTAGCCTTCGGGCACGCCCGGGTAGCGCACGACGCCGTCGGCGGGGTCGTCCCAGACGATGGTCAGGTCGGCGTTGCGATAACGCAGGTTGTTGACGGTGAAGTGGGTCCAGCCGATGTTGATCGGCGAGAGCTCCACCTTGGCGTCGTTACGCGGCCGCAGCCCGGCGACGTCCTCGATCACGGTCCAGTTGCTGCTGCCGAGGATGTTGTGGTGGATCCAGGAGCGGTAGGCGATCGAGGAGCCGTTCCAGTCGGCCCAGAACTCGTTGGCGTCCGGCCACTGGGTGTTGCCGTTGACGTATTGAGCCCAGGCGTTCCAATAGAGCAGCTTCTTGTACCAGGTCGTGTCGATCCACTCGTTGGGGTAGTTCCGCAGCACCGAGGAGAGCAGGCGGAACTGCACGGTGGAGTTGATCGTGGAGAAGTTGTTGCTGCCGGTGCCCGAGGCCGCCTTGTCGGCCTGGTTGGCGGTGTAGAAGGGGAAGATCGGATACTGCGCCGGATCGTCGAAGAGGCGCAGGGCCTGCTTGTAGGTGGCGGTGTTGGGGATCGCGCCGACGGCGAACGGGTAGTAGTTGTTGATCTCCTTCCACGGCACCCATTCGTTGGTGGACTTCAGCCGGTGCTCGAACAGCTGCCTGCTCGGGTTCCACAACACGTTGACGATGGCGTTCTGGATCTGGGTGGCGAGCGTGCGCATCTCGGTCGACTTGGAGGTGTTGCCGATCGCCTCGTACGCCTGTGCCGCGGCCAGCGCGCCGCTGTACTGGTAGGCGGCCTCGGCGCGGTCCATGCGTCCCGGCTTCCAGTGGAAGGACACGGCGTCGGCGTCGTTGCCGGTCAGGGCGCCCCAGTCGTACTCGATGAGCTTGTTGTTGTCGGTGTCGTAGAACGACAGCTGGCCCTTGACGTCCTGCTCGGCGTAGCGGGCCAGGTTGGCCGCGATGGCGGGCTGGCCGCCGTGGATCTGGTAACTCTTCCAGGCGGCCTCGCCGATGTACTGGGTGTAGCTGTTGGACCAGTTCTCGGGGTCGCCTGGGTTGTCCAGGAAGCGGCCGTTCTTGGAGGTCTGGCCGACGCTGAGCCAATCGCCGTAGGAGTAGATCGGGTTGCGCAGGTATTTGAGGTCGTCGATGTGCATGGGCTGGGTCAGCGCGATCGCGTTGTTGTAGCCCAGCACGCCCTCCATCGAGGTGGGGAACTGGAAGGTCTGGCCGGGGATGTCCGCGTCGAGGTGGTTGTAGCGCATCAGCCACCAGCGGTAGTAGATGTTCTTCTTGATGCCGGGCTCGGGCACGTCGATGTAGGGCACGTTCTCGGCCCACCACCGGTTGTACGCGCGCACGTGGGTGGCGAACGCCGTGGCGGGCGCGTAGCCGGCGTAGGCGTCGTACTCGGTGCGGGAGGCCGGAATCTCGTTGGTGACGAAGCCCATGACGACCTTGACCGTCACGGTGGCGCCGGCGGCGACGGTGACGGATCTGTTGAGTCCGCCGCTGGAGACCGTGAACCCGTCGCCGGTGAGCCTCGGGAAGATCGTGGTGAGGTTGTTGTAGGCGTTCACCTGGCCGGTCAGCTCACTGCCGCTGCCGGACGTCGCGTACGGCGAGGTGGCCCTGACCTGCACGGTCGTCGAGCCGGAGCCGCCGTTCGTGATCGCCAGGTTGGCCACGGCCACGTTGTTCTCGGTGATGAACTTGGTCTGGTTGATCGTGATCGAGCCGCTGGTGTGCCGGCTCTTCCAGTGGCTGGGCGCCTGCCAGCGGGAGCTCACCTGCTCGGTGAAGGTGCCGGGGGTGACGGCGACGGTGAAGGCGTTGTTGTTGTTGATGCTCTCCCAGTACGCCGCCTGCCCGGCGAAGCCGAGCGTGCCGGGCGTGTGGGTCTTCATGAACAGCGCCCGCCCGCGGGACATGAGCCAGGTGCCGGCCGGGTCGTTGCCGGGGCGGGCCAGCAGCCGGTCCATCCAGAAGTCGGTGCCGGAGCTCTCGGCGTCGTAGATGGCCTGCATCATGTTGCCGGGCGTGTACGAGCCGGGCGGGGCGGGGACGGCCGGGCCGCCGAAGGTGGGGAAGCCGATGGTCTGGTCGGCCGCCGCCGGCGGACCGGCGACGATTAAGCCGACGACGAGCAGCAGGGCTGACAGGGCGTGCTTCATGAGAAGGCCCTCCATTCGAGCACACCGGTCGAGTAGCCGGATCTAGAGGTGATGTTCAGCCGCAGCCGGGTCGTGCTGACCGGGGTGAACGTCGTGGCGTTGAAGGTGTTGGCCGCCACGCCGCAGCCGGACGCGCCGGGCACGTTGACGTAGGCGCTGCCGTTCCAGTACTGCACCTGGCACGAGGCCGGCAGGTCGATGCCGAGGTTGTCGTCGAACCAGTAGACCTCGGACCGGGAGATCGTCTGCGCGGTGGGCCAGCGGTATTCGATCCACTCAGTGCCCTGGTGGTCCCAGTTGCCGTAGGCGCCGTGGCTGTGATCGGCCGAGTTGGCGGGGGTGTAGCCGTCGTTGATCGCGGCGAGCGTCTCCCACGGCGAGACGTAGGAGGTGGACGGGGTGGCACTGGCCGCCAGGTTGCCCGGCGTGGTCGGGCCGCCGGTCTGGACGACCTTCTGCATGGTGCCGTCGGCGTTGAAGTACAGCTTGTCGATCGTCACCGAGCGGCGGAAGTTGCCTCCGCCCGGGGCGGCGGCGTTGTGGTAGACCATGTACCACTGGCCCTTGTACTCGATGATCGCCGGGTGGTTCGTGGTCGAGCTGACCTGGTCGAGCACGACGCCGCGGTGGGTCCACGGGCCCATCGGGTTGCTGGCGGTGGCGTAGCGGATGCACGCGTAGTTGGGCTGCGAGCAGCCGGAGTCGTTGGCCGCGTAGGCGAGGTAGTAGACGCCATTGCGCTTGAACATCCAGGGCGCTTCCCAGAAGTTCGACACGCCGCTCGGGGTGACCACCGAGCCGTTGATCGATGTCATGTTGGCGTTGAGGCGGGCGGCGCGCAGGCCGTAGTAGGAGCCCCAGTACATGTAGACCTGGCCGTCGTCGTCCCTGAAGACGGTCGGGTCGATGTTGAGTGGCGAGGAGTTGGGGGTGCTGTCGCTGACCAGCGGGCCGCCGATGGCGTCACGGAACGGGCCGGTCGGGGTGTCGCCGACGGCCACGCCGATGTTCATCCAGCCGGGGCCGTTGCCGTTGATGGAGACGTACCAGTAGTACTTGCCGTCGGCGCCGCGCTCGACCTCGCCCGCCCAGGCGTCGGCGCCCGCCCACGGGAAGCTGGAGATCGACAGCTTGGCGCCCTGGTCGGTGAAGGTCGTGGCGTCGGTGGAGCTGAAGACGTGCCAGTCGCGCATGACGAAGTTCGTGCCGCCGGACGGGGCCTCGTCATGGCCGGTGTAGACGTACAGGGTGTCGCCGACGACCAATGCGGCCGGGTCGGCCGTGTAGATCGCGGTGGTGATCGGCGCACCCGCGAGCGCGGGATGCGGGATGCCGAGGATGACCAGGAGTGCCGCGGCGAGGGCCGCCGCCCATCGTCGTGTCATGAGAGTGTGCCCCTTAGTGTGTTAGCGCTAACATCACTGACCCGGAACGACGTAGTGAACCTGAAAGGTTTTCGGGAACGTAGAACGGCGCGGTGGGCGCTGTCAATCAGCCGCTGCAACTGTGTGCATAGGCATTGAGCTGTGCTTTCGCCAGCGCGTGGCCGCTGATCAGCTAACGAGCGCTTGGTCACGGTTTCATATCACCGAAAAGGCTTTCGGGGTTTTCGCTCGCTCAGCACGAGCGCAGGGCGATGCCGACCGCGCGGCTCATGGCGTCGCGTACCTGGTCGGGCGTGTCCCCCCGCCGCAGTCCTGCGAGCCCGGCCGCGCCGACCAGCGCGGCGGCCGTTCCCTCGTCGAGCTCCTGCGGGTACGCCTGCCGCAGCGCCTCGGCCAGCTCCGCATGGGCGGTGAGCAGCCGCTGAACTCATCAAAGCTTCATCTTGCGCAAATGAGTCATCAAGGACACGCCTTCTACCGTTTGGTTCGCAACAACGGATCAGCGGAGAGGGAAGATAGTGGGACGCGATCACGAAGGTCAGCGGGTCAGCAGGCGGCGGCTGTTCGCCGGCGTCAGCTCGCTCGGGCTGGGCAGCCTGCTGGCCGCCTGCGGCAGCGGCAGCGGCAGCGGCACAAGCGCGACGGCCGTCACGACCTCCACGGGGGCGACCGTCACGCCGGAGGCCACCACGGCCAAGGACCTCACCTCGCTCTTCGCCGACGCCAACACCTGCAAGCTGACCGCCACCACGACCCAGGGCCCCTACTACTTCGACGCTGACAAGGTCCGCAGCGACATCCGCGAGGACAAGCAGGGCGTGCGGCTGCGGGTCGCCATCAAGGTGCAGGACAGCGAGACCTGCGAGCCACTGCCGAACGCGGTGGTGGAGATCTGGCACTGCGACGCGGCCGGCCTCTACTCCGGCGCGGAGGCGCAGTCCACCGGCGGAGGTGGCGGGAACCAGCCGAGCGGCACTCCGCCGAGCGGCGCGCCCACCGGGGCTCCGCCGAGCGGCGGCACTGGCGGGGGCGGCGGCGGGGGCGGCATGGCCGACCTGACACCCACCGACGACAAGCGCTACCTGCGCGGCGCTCAGGTGACCAACAGCAATGGAATCGTGGAGTTCATCACCATCTGGCCGGGCTGGTACCGGGGCCGGACGATCCACATCCACGCCATGGTGCACTTCAGCAGCGAGCGGGTGCTGACCACGCAGATGATGTTCGACGAGAAGCTCAACAGCGCGGTCATGGCGATGTCGCCGTACTCGGAGCACACGGGGCGCGACACGTTCAACGACAACGACAACATCTACGACGACAGCATGCTCATGAAGGTCGCCAAGGAGGACGACGGCTACCTCGGCGTCATCGTCTTCGCCGCCGACTCCGACAAGGACGGCTCCTAGACACGCGGTACCAAGTGCAGCAAGAGTTCCCTTCGTGAGGTGGAGCGGCCCACGGTGGGCGTGCCGGGCTAGGACACACGACGGTTTCCAGGGTCGACGGCGCGAAGTGACCTGGTGACGCCACCCAGCCCGGCTCGCCGATTGCGTCGCCGATCTTGATGTCGAACAGGCCCCGCTGGCGTGCGATTTGGCCCGCGGTGACCGACTGGCGGCGTACGGCCGAGCCCTGGTCGCCGCACCCGTCGCGGCGATCCGATCGCGAAGTTCTAGGGTGGTGTGCATTCCCGAGGAGAGGAAGATCCGGTGACCGGTGACCTGGCCGTGCCGGCGGTGGTCGACAGCCCTTCGCGTTCGGCGCCGCCATCGAGCCCCGTGGCGCGGTGGTTGCTGCGTCACCAGGTCCAGCCGGTCGGCCCCGAGACGGAAGAAGGGCACGCCGAGCCGCAGGCCTGGTGGAAGGTCATGTGCCTGACCGGCGTCGACTACTTCTCCACGCTGGCCTACCTGCCGGGCATCGCCGCGCTCGCGGCCGGCGCGCTGTCGCCGCTGGCCACACTGCTCATCGTGGCGCTGACGCTGCTGGGCATGCTGCCGATGTACCGCAGGGTCGCCAAGGAAAGCCCGCACGGCCAGGGGTCGGTGGCGATGCTGGAGCGGCTGCTGCCGTTCTGGCGGGGCAAGCTGTTCGTGCTGGTGTTGCTCGGATTCGTGGCCACGTCGTGGATCGTGACGATCACGCTCTCGGCGGCCGACGCGTCCGTGCACGTCGTGGAGAACCCGTTCTTCCCGAGTTTCCTGCACGGCCACGAGGTGGCGCTGACGGTGGTGCTGCTGCTGGTGCTGGGCGGGGTGTTCCTGATCGGCTTCACCGAGGCGGTCGGCGTGGCGATCCCGCTGGTGGCGCTCTTCCTCGGGCTCAACGCCGTCGTCGTGGCCGTCGGGATCGCCGAGGTGCTCGCGACGCCGGACGCGATGTCGCGCTGGATCGAGGCGCTGACCAGCGGCGGGGGAGGTCTCGGCGGCGTCATCGGGCCCGCGGTGCTGGCCTTCCCGCTGCTGGTGCTGGGCCTGTCGGGGTTCGAGACGGGCGTCAGCATGATGCCGCTGGTGGCCGCCCAGGGCAAGAGCCCCGAGGAGCGGCTGGCCTCGCGCATCGCCAACACGCGCAAGCTGCTGACCGCGGCGGCGCTCATCATGAGCGTCTACCTGATCGCGACCAGCTTCGTGACCACGGTGCTGATTCCGGCCGAGGAGTTCAGGCCGGGCGGCGCGGCCAACGGGAGGGCGCTGGCGTACCTGGCGCACGAGCAGCTGGGCGACGCGTTCGGGACGGCGTACGACATCAGCACCATCCTCATCCTCTGGTTCGCCGGGGCCTCGGCGATGGCCGGGCTGATCAACATCGTGCCGCGTTACCTGCCCGGATACGGCATGGCGCCCGAGTGGGGGCGTGCGGTGCGGCCCGTGGTGCTGGTCTACACCGCGATCTGCATCGTGCTCACCATCGCGTTCGACGCGGACGTGGACGCGCAGGCGGGCGCGTACGCCACGGGCATCCTGGCCATGATGGTGTCCGGCGCGGTAGCGGTGACGATCTCCGCCATCCGCAAGCGGCAGCGGGCCGCCATCGCCGGCTTCACCGTGCTCACCCTGGTGCTGCTGTACGCGCTGGTGGAGAACATCAGGGAGAAGCCTGATGGCATCGCGATCTCCGGGATGTTCATCGTCGGCATCATCGTGATCTCGCTGATCTCACGCGTGTCACGCACGACGGAGCTGCGGGCCGACCGCATCGAGTTCGACGAGGCGGCCCGGCGGTTCATTACCGACTCCCTCGCCTACGACCGGGCGCTCAACCTCATCGCCAACCGCCGCCAGAACGGCGACAAGGCTGAATACGAGGCAAAGGAGGCCGAGCAGCGCGGGTTCAATCCAGTGCCCGGGCGGGCCGACGTGTTGTTCCTGGAGATCGACGTCATCGACCCGTCCGACTTCAGCGACGTGCTGCGGGTGCGCGGCGTGGAGGTGGAGGGGCACCGGGTGCTGCGTGCGGAGAGCCCGGCCGTGCCCAATGCCATCGCGGCCGTCCTGCTCGCCCTCAGGGACGCCACCGGGGTGCGGCCGCACTGCTACTTCGAGTGGTCCGAGGGCTCACCGGTTGTACACCTGCTCCGCTACCTGATCCTGGGACGCGGGGACACGCCTCCGGTCGTCCGCGAGATCATCCGCCAGCGCGAGCCCGACCCCACTCGCCGCCCGGGCATCCACGTAGGCGGGTGACTTCGGCCCCGGCTCCGCGGGGGGCGGCGCGTCCAGGGCGGCCTGGTCATCGGGGGTGAGGTGGACGTCGGCGGCGGCCACGTTCCCTTCCCAGTGGGTCACCGGCCCCCATCGCGTGCTCGCTCCCCCGGTTGAGTAGACGGCTGACGGCGTGTGGAGCGGCCTTCGCCGATAGACGGCTGACGACCGCCGGTGGCGCGTTGTACTGTTTGGACAGTTGCCCAAGGCGATCGCCCAAAGAGGTGAGCATATGGCCTCTCCTTCCGCGGCCCGCGGTCAGGAGACCCGGCAGCGGCTGCTCGACGCGGCCGTCGCGCTCGTGCCCGAGCTCGGATGGGGCGGCGTCACGACCAGGCTGGTCGCCGAGCGGGCCGGGGTGGCACCCGGCGTGGTGCATTACCACTTCGCGTCGGTGACGGAGCTGCTCATCGCGGCCGGGACGGGCTTCAGCGGCGGCCTGCTCGACCAGATGGCCGGGGAGCTGACGGCCCGGGCCGAGATCGGTGAGGGGGTGGACTGGCTCCTGGGCGAGCTGGCGCGCTACAGCGGCGTGGATCCCGCCTCGCTGCTGGTGGTGGAGATGTTCCTGGCCTCGACGCGACTGCCGGGGCTCCGCGAGCGGCTGGGCGAGCAGATCGCCGCATTCCGCTCGCGTGTCGCGTCGTGGCTGGCCGAGCGCGGCTACCAGGGTGACGCGGAGGTCGCGGCCGCGCTGCTGGCGGCCGCCGTGGACGGGATCATGTTGCACCGCGCGCTGGACCCCGGCCTGGACATCGCCGCGCTGGCGGGGCCGCTGCGAGCCATGTTCGGGCTCGGCGGCTGATGCGGGCGCACGGCGGCCAACGCGAGCTCGGATTCGGGCTCGAGAAAGGGAGGCGACCTTGAAGGCTCTCATCTGCGGTGCCGGGATCGCCGGGCTGACATTGGGCTGGCATCTGGAGCGGGCCGGTTGGGAGGTGGAGGTGGTCGAGCGCGCGGCGGCGTTCCGCGACGGCGGATACATGATCGACTTCTACGGGCCCGGCTTCGAGGTCGCCACGCGAATGGGGCTTCGTCCGCGGCTGATGGAGGTCCGCTACCCCGTCAACGAGCTGAGCTACGTGGACCGGGCCGGCAGGCAGACCAGCCATCTGACGCTGACGTCCGGGCTCGACCAGGTGGTCAGCCTGCTCCGCGGCGACCTGGCGCGGGCCATCGCCGACGACGTGCGGGCTCCCATCACGTACGGGACCACCGTCGAGTCCGTGGAGCAGGACGCCGGCGGCGTGTCTCTCCGGCTGACCGACGGCACGTCCCGGGACGTGGACCTGCTCGTGGGCGCGGACGGGGCGCATTCGCGGGTGCGCGGGCTGGGCTTCGGCGACGGGACGCCCCGTTACCTCGGGCACCAGGTGGCGGCGTACATCGTGGAGGACGAGGAACTGAGCCGCCGGGTCGGGACTCGCTACCAGATGCTCACCGAGCCTGGCCTGATGGCCGGCGCGTACGCGCTCCGCGACGGCCGGCTCGCCCTGCTGTTCCTGCGCCGCGAGCCGGACCCGGCGCTGCCCGCCGATCCGGCCGCGGCGCTGGGCCGCCACTTCGGCCATCTCGGCTGGATCCTGCCTGACGTGCTGTCACGCTGCCCGAACCCGCCGGAGCTGTACTACGACCAGGTGACTCAGGTCGAGCTGGAGCGCTGGCACCGCGGCAGGGTCGTGCTCGTGGGAGACGCCTGCCAGGCCGTGTCGTTGTTCGCCGGGCACGGCGCGTCGATGGCGATGGCGGCCGCCTGGGTCCTCGCCGACGAGCTGGTTGCCGACGGCCGGCCCGGTACGTCCGGCGTGCACGGCGAGCGCCCGTCCGCCGACGGGGACCTTTCGGTCGCGCTGGCGCGTTACCAGGCGCGGATGGCGCCGAGGATCGAGGAGGTCCAGCGGTTCGGGCGCCGATTCGTGAAGTGGATGGCGCCGTCGAGCCGATGGCGGATCGGCGCGCGCGACCTGCTGTTCCGCCTGGCCGCCCTGCCTGGGGGCAACCGCCTGTTCGTCAACTCGCTCAGCCCGGGCGGCCACAACCTGATCACCAGCCGTTCCGGCTGACCCGATCCCGGACACATTTTTCGTTGCTCCAACGTGAACGCAGCCACTCGAGCGTCGCCCGGCGGGAGTGCTCGCGCCGTTCCCGCAGATGGGACGGGTGCGCGGGGATCGCGGCGGTACGCGTCCAGTAGCCCAAGAGCGCCACCAGCAGCGCGTCCACCCGCTCCCCCGGCGCCTGCCCGCCGAGGGAGTGCCTGGTGAAGACCTCCTGCGGGTCGATGGCGCCCAGGTCCGACTCCAGCAGCAGGCAGACCAGATCCGCCCAGGCAGGGCCGACACAGGCGCGTCCCCAGTCCACGAGCCGGGCCGTGCCGTGCGCGTCGATGAGGATGTTGTCGAAACGCGGATCGAAATGGAGCAACGTGTCGCCGGTGACCAGGTCCGCCCATGTCCGCTCGACCGCGGCCAACCTGGGAAGGTGGGCGCGTTCCCAGGGTCCAACGCCACCCGTGGCCACGGCGGGAGGGGTGCCGGTGGCCGGCCCGGGCGCGGATGCGGCGGCCAGGTCATGCCAGAGCTCGCAGCGGCCCGCCATCCGTGCGGCGAGCGTCGGCAGGCCGCCGAGCGGCGCAGGGGTCAGTTCGCGGGCGCAGGTCGCGAGCATGTCCAGCGCCGCCGACAGCTCATGAGGCCGCCACGGCTCGTGGGCCACCCGGCCGGGCGCCACCTCCGAGCAGAGCAGCACCCACCCGGCCACTTCACAGGAGAACAACAGCCGCGGCGTCGGCACGCCCGCGGGCAGTGCCGCGCTCACGACCGCCTCGAACCGGTAGTCCCCCGCGAAGGCGGCGTGGCCGGGCACGGCCTTGACGAACACCCGGCCACCGTCCCCGAACTCCCGGCCACCGTCCCCGAACTCCTGGCCACCGTCCCCGAACTCCTGGCCGCTATCCCCGAACTCCCGGCCGCCGCCATCGAGCACGGCCACGCCGGCCACCCCGTCCGAGAAACCGCCCCGCCGCGGCGAGAAGCTCGTCACGGCGACGCCCAGCCGCTGCTCGACCTCGGCCACGATCGGCCGAGGCAGCTCGGGCCGGCTACGCCGCCGTATCGTTCTCATCCTCCTCGTCGGGTTGGTCGCCGCCGCGGTCCAGCGCCAGCCTGGCCGCCCGGAAGCGGGCGCAGCGGGCTTCGAGCTCGCGTTCGTCCTCGAGGATCCACTGTTCGATCATGGTCACCCAAGGGATCACACCCTAGGGGCGGGGGCAGTGGACTTGGCACAGTCTTTTCACCCCAGCAACTCGACCGTGCCGCGCTCGCCGTCGACCCTGATGCGGTCGCCGTCACGTACCCGCATGGTCGCGTTGCCGGTGCCGACCACGGCGGGGATGCCCAGCTCGCGGGCCACGATCGAGGCGTGCGACAGCGGGGCGCCCATGTCGGTCACGACGGCGGCGGCACGCGGGAACATCGGCGTCCAGCCGACGTTCGTCAGCGTCGTCACCAGGATCTCGCCTGGCTTGAGCCGTTCGCCCTGCTCGGGGCCGGAGATCACGCGGGCGATGCCCTCCACGACGCCGGGCGCTCCGGGGAAGCCGGTCACGGTGTCGCTCACCGGCGCGGTGTGGCCGCGGGCGTCGTGGATGTCGGCCCGCCGGTCGGGGTCGGCGGCCCAGCGGACGGGGTCGAAGCGTCCGATGATGAGCGTCGAGTACGGCGGCAACGCGGCGTACTGCTCGTACGTCGCCCGCCGCACCGGCACCTCCGACAACGCCGCCCCGTCCCCGCGCAGCAGGTCCAGAAGCTCCTCCAGGTACAGGGAGAACACGTCTTCGCCGTGCCCGGTCAGCTCCCCCGCGCGGACGGTGAAGGCCCGCAGCACCCAGAACGCACGCATGTTCTCCGAGCGTGTGTCCTCGCGATCGCGGACGACCGCGCTCCAGCGCCGGACCCGCTCCCGCATCTTGGCCTCCTTGCCCGGGTAACGCTCGGCGAACCGCGCCCAGGCTTCCTCCCTGGCCTTCTCCTGCCGCGCGAGCAGCGCCTCGGTGTCGGCCCGCAGGTCGCGCAGGCCCGCCAGCTGGGCGTCGATCCAGCCGGGGTCCTCGCTGGGCCGAGGGATGGAGACCTCGAACTCGTGGGGGCCGCGATGCCCGTACGTCCGGGCGAACTCCTCCCTGGTGATCTCGCCGCGCGCCAGCCTGGACAGCCCCATGACCGGGCCGAGGCTGGCCAGCTCGCCATCCGCGTTGACGCCGGTGAGCATGGCCTCGGCGTCGATGTCGCCCATCATCTTGCGCAGCTTGTCGCGGGTGTAGACCAGGGTGGCGCCGCCCTGCCGGCCGGCGGCCTCCAGCATGCGGCAGGAGGTGACCATGTGCGGCTGGATCTCGCGCTCGTACAGGTCGGCCAGCTCAGGGCCGGAGCCGGTGGCCGCGATCCGGGCGCGCAGGTCCTCGCACCGCTGCTGCGAGGTGGCCAGGAACGCAGGCATGCCCTTCAGGTTCTCCCGGACCCGGCGCTGGATGTTGATCGCCATGGGCACGACCCGCTTGATGATCTCCCAGCGGGAGATCTTCACCCGGGGCACGTCGAGGCCGGGCGGGAGCTTGCCGAAGACGTTCTCGATCGCGCCGAGCCGGCTCTTCATGCCGAGGGATTCGGCGATCGTGTAGACGATGCTGAGGTTCATGTAGAAGCGGCCGCCGATGTTGCCGACCAGGTCGAAGCCGGGCAGGGAGGAGGCGGCCATGGCCTCATGGATGAACAGCCGCACGAACGACCAGGTCACCGGGGTCATCACGTCGGGGATGGCCTCGCCCAGGTTGCCCGCGGTCCACAGGTAGTCGCCCTTGAGGCTGTCGTTCCACTCCTCGACCTGCGGCTTGAGACCGGTGATCGGCCGAGCCTGCACCAGCGCGAACGCGCCGCCGGATCTGGCCCACTCGACGTCCATCGGCATGCCGTACAGGTCCTGCACGCGGGTGCCGATCGCGGCCAGCTCCACCGCCTGCGCCGGGGTGAGCACCGGCGCGCGCCGCAGCTCGTCGGGGACGGGCCGCTCTTCGGTGCCGGTGGGCGTACGTACGGTCATGACCGTCTTGTCGCCGGTCTGGGACCGGGTGACCACGCCGCCGGAGAGCACGATCGTGTCCGCGGTGACCTGGCCGCCGACCACCGCCTCGCCCAGCCCCCAGGAGGCGTTGACGACGGTCTCCGCCCGGTTGCCGGTGACCGGGTCGGCGGTGAACATGATGCCTGCCGCGTCCGCGTCCACCAGTTCCTGCACGACGACCGCCAGTGCCACCTCGTCGTGCGGCACGCCGTGCTGGTCGCGGTAGGCGATCGCGCGCGGGTTCCAGAGCGAGGCCCAGCACCGCTTGACCGCATCGAGGAGGGCGTCGCCCCTGATGTTGAGGTAGGTGTCCTGCTGGCCGGCGAACGACATCTCCGGCAGGTCCTCGGCGGTGGCCGACGAACGCACCGCCACCGCCACGTCCTCGCCGAGCGCCGCGTACGCCTGCCGTATCTCGGCGGCGAGGCCCTCTGGCACGTCGTGACGGGCGAACAGCGCCGCGATCTCCTCGGTGTCGCCTGCGGCCGCCGCGCGCAGGATGTCGTCGTGGAAGTCCGACACGAACGCCCGGTACGCCGCGGTCGTGACATGGAACCCGTCGGGAACCGGCAGCCCTGCCCTCACCAGCCGGGCCAGAGACGCACCCTTGCCACCCACGGTCGCCAGATCCGCCGCGGCATCGTCCAAAGGCAGCACAGCCTTCACGTCACACGCTCCTCAGCGCCCAGGGAGTCGGCCAGCTTGTGGCGGGCGACCTCCACCATGGCTTCGATGAAATCCCGCGTCGCCCGCGCCACGGCGGCCGACGGCGGCCTGCCGGTGTCCATCGCGCGCTCGACGGTGTCGGCCACCAGCTCAGCGATCCGCTCGTCCGGCAGCCGCTCCTCCTCGGGCAACATGTCCGGCAGCGCCACGAACCCGTACACGATCGAGCTGATCACCGTGGTGTGATCCCCGGGCTCCGCTCGCACGGCGCCGAGCTCGATCAGCCTCTTGAGATAGGTGTCGAAGGCGCCGCCCAGCTCCAGCGCCGTCGTGCTCTGCCGCTTGCTGCGTGTGATCTTGCCGAGCACCTCGGAGTCGCCCATCAGCACCGCGCGGAGCAGCGGCCGGCGCAGCGCCACGCTCACGAACCGCCCGAACAGCTCGCTCACCGTGGCCGGCTCGCTCGCCCGCACGTCCTCGAGCATGCGGACCCGCTCGCGGCGAAGCAGCGCGGCGAACAGCTCGTCGCGGGTCTTCCAGTGCAGGTAGATCGTGCCCTTGGCGACACCGGCCCGCTTGGCCACGTCGTCGATCGTGGTCTTGTCGTAACCCCAGCGCAGGATCAGCTCGGCGGCGGCGTCGAGGATCCGGTGCGCCCGCTCCAGTTGACGCGCTGGATCCTGCGGAGGCCGTCCCACTTTGACCATCCGTCCCACCCCATTTATTGACTAGATGAGACTATCCGGTCATTAAATTAACCGCAAGTTCACCTCATCTTCTCCAGAAGGAGTTCGGCCTGCGGGGCGAAGGCCGGGTCGCCGGTGCCCGCCGCCGCCTCCAGCAGCCGGCGGGCGAGCGTCAGGTCGCCGCGCTCGTACCGGATCTCCCCGAGCCGGCAGGCGGCCTCGGCCACCAGGTCGGCCTGCTCGGTCAGCCCCAGCGTCAGCTCGTAGTAACGCAGGGCGCCGTCGCGGTCGCCGACCCAGTAGCACAGCTCGCCCAGGTGCGCGGCGGCCATTCCGGACTCGGAGTCGCCGGCGTCGATGACGCGCTGGTACCAGGTGAGCGCCTCGGGGAAGTCGCGGTTCCGCTTGGCCAGCGCGCCCAAGTACATCGCGCCGAGCGCACTCGTGTGCCCGTCGCCCGTCTCGACGGCCCGCGCATACCACTCGCGCGCCTGTTCCTCGTCCTCGTCGTGATAGATCTGGCCGAGCGCGACCATCGCCCGCGCGGCCAGCCCGGCGTCGCCCGCGTCGAGCACCCTCAGGTACGCCTCCCGACCTTCGTCCACCATCCCGGCGCCGACCAGCGTCTGCGCGAGCGTGGACAACGCGATGGGCTCACCGCCGGCGGCCGCCTCCCGCAACGTGCGCAACGACTCGGTGGTGTCGCCGCGGTTGTCCTGCAACATGCCGAGCAGGCTCCCGAACACACCCCTGACCGGGCTGTCGGCGTCGGCCGCCTGCCGCCGCGCCACGTCGTAGAACGCCTCGTCGTCGCCCTCGCCGTCGAGCAGCTCCAGCAGCCGGCCGCCGGCGACGAACCGCACCTCGGGCTCCCCGTGCTCGCTCAGCCGCTCGAAGATCGCCCGCGCCTCGGCCCGCACGCCCAGCGCGGCCAGCCGGTCGGCGACGTCCAGCTCGGTGAACGGCCCTCGCCCTGCCCGCTCGAAGTACGCCCGTACGGCGGCCGGGTCCTCGCACGTCCTCCCCAGCTCCCGCGCGACCTCGGCGCCCGGCTCGCCCATCAGCTCCAGCACGTGCCCGGCCACGTCGTGCGCGCCGCGCTCGAATTCCTGGTGGGCGAGGGCACGCAGGTTCTCCAGTGCCTCCCCGGCGAGCTCCGCGCCAGTGGCCGCGGCGGCGGCGAACGCCTCGGCGGCCCCGAGCACGTCGCCGTCGTCGTGCCGCCAGCAGCCGATCATGATGTGGCCGATGGCGGCGGCGTCCGGCTCCCCGGCCGCGGCGGCCGCCTCCGCCTGCTCGTACGCGCCTGCCCGGTCGCCCATGTCGTACAGGACCTTGGCCAGGTTCGTCCGCAGGCCGGGGACGAGCGGCTCGAAACCGCTGTCGATGCCATGGCGGTACATCCGCGCCGCGCCTGCCAGGTCGTCCATGCCCCGGTACGCGTCACCCCATCCCCAATAGCCCGTGGCCACGGTCCGCGGGTCGCCGGTGGCCACCGCACGTTCGGCCGCCTCGGCCGCGGCCTGGTGTTCCCGCTCGCCTACCAGGTGGGTGACCAGCAGGCGCAGGCATTCCAGGTCGCCGTCCGCCGCGCCGCCGGCCAGCGCCTGCCGTACGCCTGCCGCGTCGCCGCGCTCGTCCAGCAACTCGGCGAGCGCGACGGCGGTGCCGGGCATCCCGGTGCGCAGGGCCTCAACGGCGCCGTCGAGGTCGCCGCGGCGCTCGCGTACGATCGCGAGGTTGTGCCAGGCGGCGGGGGCCGTCTCCGGGTGCTCGGTTGCGGGCAGGAAGCACAGCTCGGCCCGGCCATGCTCGCCGGCCTCGGCCCAGCTCGCGCCCAGCGACAGGTACGCCTCCGCGGCCGTCTCCCTGGCTGCCCCTGCCGTCTCACGGTCGGCCAGCTCGATCACGAGGCGGTAGAGCCGTCTGGCCGTGGCCTCGTCGTCCTTGCCCCTTGCCACACGCATCGCCTGGACCAGGCCGTCGCGCCGGTCGTCGCCGGTGAGCGCGGCCAGCAGGCGGCGGGCTTCCTGCACGTCGCCGTCGTCGAGCGCGAGCACCAGCTCGGCCAGCGCCGCCGAGCCCACGACCTCGGCCAGCGCCGCGATGGCGCCCGGCCGGTCGCCGTCGGCGGCCAGCACCCACCCCCGCTCCTCGGCCGTGCCCGTGCCCAGGCGCACCCGGGCCACGGCCGCCGCCCAGCCGTCCTCGTCCAGTGCGGCCGCCCGCTCGTAGGCGGCGCGGGCGTACTCGGCGTCGCCCGCCTCGCCGAGCAGCCGGGCGGCGGTCACCAACGTGCCGCCCGCGGACTCGGGGTCGGCGGCCACGGCCCGCTCGAACGCCGCCTTCGCCCCCGCCAGGTCACCGGTCCCGGCCAGCAGCTCACCGAGCAACCGCGCCTCACCCCCACCGTCCCCGCCGGACGCGCCATCGAGAAGCGCCGTCGTGCCATCCCCGCCGGACGAGCCGTCGAGAGACGCTGTCGAGCCGTCGGAGTGCGGAGTCGTCAGGACCGTCAGGGCGGCTGCCAGGTCGCCGTGGTCGCGCAGCATGCTCGCCAGGTACAGCCAGCCTTCGGTCCCGAACGCCGCCGCGAGCAGCTCGCCGGCCTCCTCCGGCGCGCCGCTCGCCACCAGCACCTCGGCCAGCCGCACCGTGGCCTTCGCCTGCCGCCGCTCGTCGCCGTCCCGCAACACCCTCCGACAGGCGTCGGCCGCCTCGACCAGCTGCCCCAGCTCCTGCCACACCCGGGCGAGGTCGCTCAGCGCCATCGCGGCCAGCCCCTCGTTCTCGCCCTCCGCGGCCCGTGACCAGGCCTCGATCGCCCCCCGCTTGTCCCCTGCCTCGGTACGCAACGCCCCTAGGTAACAGTCCGCCTCCTGGCGGAAACCCGGATGCCCGGCGGCGGCCACCAGCGAGAGCGCCGCATCGGCGGCGGCCGTCTCGCCGCGCCGCTGCCAGGCGTGCGCGCTCTCTATGCCGAGCATGCTCGTCAGCAGCGCGTTGCCTCCTTCCGGGACGGCCGCGAACGCCTCCGCCGCGCCGTCGAAGTCCCGGTCGAGCAGGCACCTGGCGAACCTCCCCATCGCCGCCGGCTCGCCCGTCGCCAGCTCGAACGCGCCGCGCGCGGCGGCGAGGTCGTCGAGCCGCACCCAGGTCAGCCCCAGCAACCAGGCGCTGCGCCCGGCCTCGTCACCGCTCTCCCCGGCGATCCGCCGCTCGTGCAGCCGGCAGGCCGCCGGCAGGTCCCCTTGCTGCTCGAACAGCGCGGCCAGCGACCCCGCCGCCTCGCTCCGCAACCCCTGGTGCGCGCTGTCCAGCGCCAGCGTGTACGCCGACCGCGCCTCGGCAGGCTCCTCCTCCACCAGCCCGCCCAGCAGGAACCCCACCCAAGGAGCCAGCACCGGATGCCCCTCCGCGCGGGCCCGCCGCAGCAGCGCCACCGCCTCGTCCCGGTCCGGCAGGATCTCCTTGGCCAGCGCCGCCGCGTACGACAGGGCGAGCGGCTCGCCGGACCCGGCCGCGTCGTGCAGCAGCCGGGAGGTCTCCGACAACGCGTACCCGAAGGAGGCCAGCACCTGGGCGAAGACCGCCGTGCCTATCGCCGCCACGGCGGGGTCGGCGTGGTTCATGGTCTCGTGGTAGCGGGTCAGCCCCTCCTCACGCCCGAGCCGCTGGTGGTCGATCATCGCGCGCAGCACCGGGTGCAGGTCGTCGCCGGAGATCCGCAGCAGGTGCAGGAGGAACGCGGCGGCGAAGCCCTGCACGACGTCCTCGCCCTCGGCCACGTAAGTCAGCAGCTCGTCGGCCTGCTCCCGATCGCCCTCCCCCAGCTCCAGCTCGGCCAGCACCACCATGGCCCGGATCGACTGCGCGGCCGCGCCGCAGTCGCAGGCGCCGCGCAGCAGCCGCCGGGCCTCGGCCAGGTCGCCGGCCCTCAGACGGTCCAGCGCCGCGTCGATGTCCTGGACCGCCTGCTCCTCCACCGGGTCGGCGAGCGGCTGCCCCAGGTCGTCGTGCTCGAGCAGCAGCCTGGCCTTGAACGCGGCGTCGGGATCCACGTGCCCGGCCGCCAACCGCGCCAGCTCCATGACCTCGTCGTACGCCTCCGGATGCTGAGCGAGCAGCAGGCCGAGCAGCGTCACGCAGACCGCCGCCCACTCGTCCTCCTCCGCCTCCAGCACCGCCCGCAGCGCGGCCAGCGCGTCGGCGACCTCGCCCGCCTCGGTGTGCATCTGGGCCAGGCACGCCTGGGCCTGCACGACGTACTCGCGCTGCCCGCTGGCGATCACCCGGTGGAAGATCGCCTTCGTCTCGTCCTCGTCGCCGAGCTGGGCGGTGACCTTGGCCAGCTCGATCAGTGACGGCAGCCGGACGTCGGGGCGGGGGTCCTCGGCGGCCACGCGGTAGGCGGCCGCGGACTCGGCGTACTCGCCCAGGTCCACCAGCGCCGCGCCGAGCAACTTGTGCGCCATGGCCAGGTGGTCGGAGTGGCCGACGGCGATGGCGTGCTCGCACACGGCGCGAGCGGCGTCGAAGTCCTCCTCCTCGGCGTACACCCGGTAGAGCTGGAACGCCGAGAGCGACACGACGTGGGGGTCACCGCAGGTCAGCAGCGTGCGGTAGTCGTCCTCGTCCTCGGCCTGCTCATACAGCTCGCGGGCCGAGGCCGGGTCCTGGTGGAACTCCGGCAGCTCCAGCCGCGCGGCCAGCTCCGCCACGGCGGGGCTGTCGCACCTGCGGGCCCGCTCCAGCGCCTGCTGCGCGCCCTGCGCGTCGCCCAGCTGCGTGCACACCAGCACCATCGCCGTGTCGGCGAGCGCGGCCACCTCGAAGTCGGCGCCGTCCGAGGCGATCGTCAGCACCCGGTGCGCGGCCGGCCATTCCTTCGCCGTGACCAGCATCATGCCCATGGCGATAGCCGAGCGCTGGCCGAACACCGGGTCGCCCGACTGGATCACCGACCGGTGCGCCGCCTCGGCGCCGTCCAGGTCACCCTGCTCCTGCAGCAGCCCGGCCAGCAGGTGGGACGCCTCCGGGTCGCCGGTGGCCGCGATCTGCCTGAACAGCGCGGCGGCCAGGTCGAGTTCTCCCGATTTCCAGTAGCTCATGGCCGCGTCGAGCTGTTCTGACGCCATGCTTCACCCCAAAGTCAGCCAATAATGTGAAAAAGCTACACATGTGTCGCGCCAGTCACAGGACATTCCGAGATCTCCGGTCCTCGCCCTCAGGAACGCCGAAGCGCCGTAGCGTAGATCCCATGGCCAAGGCGTTCTGGATCGATCAAGAGTTCGACAGGGACCGTGACGGGCGCTATGCCGTGCACGTGCGTAAGAACCTGGAGGAGTTCGAGTGGGGTGACATCGCGCCAGTACGGTTCGCCTGCGCGGCCTGGCGGCTGGCCACGCCGCCGGCGCTCACGCCCGGGTACGTACGGTGGGACCGCCGCATCCTGGAGGCCACCTGCCACCGCAACACCTGGGACGGGACGCTCTACGCGCGCATCAGGCTCGTCTCCCCGCTGCCCGAGGAGCTGACCCGCTCGCGGGCCTGGTGGCGCGACCGGGGCTGGCTGGGCTGGCAGGAGACCTTCGGCCAGTACGTCGAGCCGTCGCAGCAGGACCTCGCCAGGATCCCGTTCCTGCGGGCGTCGCTGCTGGTCGAGGCGCCGGTGCCGCTGGAGGATCTGCCCCCGGAGCCGGAGGGCCCGCACGACGATGTCGAGCAGCGTGCCCACCGCGCGGTGACGGTGCTCGCCCGCGAGCTGAACGCGTTGGTGTCCCCCGTCCTCGATCAGCTCGGCGGCTGACCGACCAGCATGTTTGATTAATGGCTGGGTAGCAGGGGCCCCATGAGAATCCTGCTCATCGTGCTGGCGGTGGCCCTGGTCGGCTGCGCCGTCGACACGGCCTCTCCGGCGCGGGTGGCGGAGCGTTTCCACGCCCTGATCACCGCGGGCCAGGACGAGGCCGCCTGCGGGATGCTCACTCGCAAGACCGCCGAGAGGCTCCCCCATCCCGGCCAGTCGTGCGCCGACGCGCTGCGCGAGCTCAGGCTGGGCCCCGGCGGCGTGGTCACCTCGGTGAGCGTGTGGGGCGACGAGGCCCAGGTTCGGCTGGCCGGTGACACGATCTTCCTGCACCGCTACAGCAACGGATGGCGGGTCAGGGCCGCGGGCTGCGAGCCGGTGCCCGACCTTCCGTACGACTGCGAGGTCGACGACTGATGCGCGTGATGTTCGCCCTCACCACGCTCGCGATCGTGCTGGGTCTCACGTGGTTCTTCTACGTGGGGTGGTCGAGGCTGTGAGGTGGCTCAAGGAGAACTCGCTGGCCCTGGCCTTCCTCATCATGTTCCTCCTGGCAGTGGCCGGCCAGGCGGTGGCCGGGACGCTGGAGTTCAACGACCAGCAGCGAGTCGAGGGCGCGGAGCCGGTCTCGGTGCTCCACTACGTGGCGTCCTCGGCGTTCGCGGTGAACGTGGCCGAGAACTGGCAGTCGGAATACCTGCAGTTCTTCCTGTTCGTCATGCTCACCGTGTGGCTCGTACAGAAGGGGTCGCCCGAGTCGAAGAAGATGGACGCGATCGGGTCGGAGTCGGAGCACCAGCAGCAGATCGGGGCGCACGCCAGTCCTCAGTCCCCCTCCTGGGCCAAGGCCAAAGGGGCACGGCTGTGGTTGTACAGCAACTCGCTCGGGCTGGTGATGGGGCTGCTCTTCCTGTTGTCATGGCTGGCGCAGTCGGTGGCGGGGCAGACCGCGTACAACGCCGAACGGCTCGGCGACCTGCGGGATCCGGTCACGTGGGGCGCGTACGTCACCTCGCCGGAGTTCTGGGATCGGAGCCTGCAGAACTGGCAGTCGGAGCTGCTTGCCGTGTTGTCGATGGTGGTGTTGTCGATCTATCTACGCCAGCGCGGCTCGCCCGAGTCGAAGCCGGTCGGTGCTTCTCACCCGGCCACCGGGGTCGAGGGCTGACCGGTGACGACGGCGACGACGCGGGTGCCGGGCGCGAACGCGCCCTGGCGGGCGAGGTCGAGGATGCCGTAGAGCATCTTGGCAACGTAGACGCCTTCAACCCGGTATTTCCCGATAAATCCATCCAAGAGTGGGGTTGTCTTGGCGTATCCGCCGAAGTGGTAGTCGAGGTTGAGCGACCAGTTCGACCACGCGCGCCCGTACGCCTCCCGCTGCAACCTGGCCACCTCGCCGGTGAGGAACCCCGCCCCCTTGAGCACCGCGAACCCGATCGCCCGCTTGCCATCCGGCAGTCCCGCCGAGATCCCGGCCAGCGTCCCGCCGGTGCCGACCGGACAGCAGACGACGTCGTACGGCACGCCGATCTCCCCCGGCAACTCGGCGCACCCGCGCACGGCGGCGGCGTTGCTGCCGCCCTCGGGCAGGATCGCCACGTCCTCGCCCCACCGCGCGCGCAGCCGCGCCTGCATCTCTTCGGTGTGCTTGAGCCGGTAGGCGGCCCGGTCGAGATAGGTGAGCGTCATCCCGCAGGCCTTGGCATAGGCCAGTGACGGATTCAGCGGGAGATGCTCCTCGCCCCGGATGACGCCGATCGTCTCGATCCCATGCCGGTGCCCCGCCTCGGCGACGGCCCTGATGTGATTGGAGTAGGCGCCGCCGAAGGTCAGCAGCCGGCGATGGCCCAGGTTGTACTTGAGTTTGCGAGGCTTGTTGTCGTCATGCATCAGGAACACCCGGACCTGGCCGAGCCCTGGATCCAGGAGTTCCTCCATGGCGCTAGTCTACGGTCGGGCCTTTGTTGAGGAGTGTTTGATTATGCGCGTTGCTGAAGCTTTCCGTGCCGCCTACGGCGCGCCCCCCCAGACCGTCTGGCACGCGCCCGGCCGCGTCAACCTGATCGGCGAGCACACCGACTACAACGACGGCTTCGTGCTGCCGTTCGCGGTGCCGTGGGGCGTGACGGCCGCGGTCACCCCGCGCACGGACAAGACCATCCGCCTCCTCTCCCTCCAAGGCCACAGTGAGCCCGTCACGATCGAGAACCACGACGACTCCACGGGCTGGACCCGCTACGTCGTCGGCGTCCTGGCCATGCTGGGCGACCGCGTGCCGGGCGCCGACATCGCCATCGACGGCACCATCCCGCCGGGCGCCGGCCTCAGCTCCAGCGCCGCCCTCGAGGTCTCCGTGGCCTCCGCGCTCAACGACCTGCACGACCTGGGCATGACGCCCATGGAGATCGCCCTGCTCAGCCAGAAGGCCGAGAACGGCTTCGTCGGCGTGCCCTCCGGCATCCTGGACCAGGCCGCCTCGGCCCTGTGCCAGGAGGGGCAGGCCCTGTTCCTCGACTGCCGCTCGCTCGGCTCCCGCAACATCCCGCTCGACCTGGCCTCCCACGGGCTGAGCATCCTCATCATCGACACCCAGGTCCACCATGAGCACTCGGGCGGCGAGTACGCCAAGCGCCGCGCCGAGTGCGAGTCGGCGGCCCGCAAGCTCGGCGTCCCGGCCCTTCGCGACGTGACCGATCTGGCGGCGGCCCTGGAGCGGCTGCAGGGCGACGAGCGCAAGCGCACCATGCACGTCGTGACGGAGAACCACCGCGTGGAGGCCCTCATCGGCCTGCTGCGGGCCGGCGCCGTCACCGAGATCGGCGCACTGCTGAACGCCTCGCACCTGTCGCTCAGGGACCAGTACGAGGTGTCGTCGCCCGAACTGGACGTGGCGGTGGAGGCCGCCATCAAGGGCGGCGCCCGGGGCGCCAGGATGACGGGCGGCGGCTTCGGCGGCTCGGCCATCGCCCTGGTGTCCGACGACCGCCTGGAGGCCGTCCAGCAGTCGGTCGTGGACGCTTACGCCGAGCGCGGCTTCCAGCCACCCCGCTTCCTCCCCGCCACCCCGGCCCGCGGCGCCCACCGCCTGGCCTGACCCGCCCCCATCCCTCCCAAGGGCAGCACCACCGGCCCCGGAGTGCCGGACTCCCGGCAATCGCCTGAGGCCCGGCACGCCCATGGCCGGCGCAAGACACGTCGCCGCGCCGGTTGGGCACCGGCGGGTGTTCAGAGCGGCGGGAAGTTCGGGGGGCGGCGTTCCAGGAAGCTGGCGACGCCCTCCGCGAAGTCGGTGCGGCCGAAGGAGGCGATCATCTCCTGGACGGCCACCTTGGCGGACTCCTCGAGCGTGACGTCCCAATCCCGCCACACCTGCCGCTTGATCACCGCCATCGACGCCGGCGAGCTGTGCACGGCCAGCTCCCGGGCGTACGCCTGCGCCTCCGCCACCACCCCGTCCCCCGGCACCACCCGGTTGACCAGCCCCAGCTCGTACGCCTCCCGCCCAGTGAACACCCGCCCCGACAACAGCACGTCCATGGCCCGCTGCTGCCCCATGATCCGGGGCAGCATCCACGACAACCCGTACTCGGCGATCAGCCCACGCCGCGGGAAGGCGGTGGTCCACTTGGCGGACTCGGCCGTGAAGACCAGGTCGCAGACCAGCGCGTGCACCATGCCGAGCCCGGCGCAGGCCCCGTTGACCGCCGCGATGATCGGCTTGCCGATGGTCGTCGGGAAGGTGTTGGGCCGCGGATCGGGGGTCTCGTCGTAGGAGCCCGTCTGGATGGCGTTCAGGGTCTTGAAGTCCGCCCCGGAGCAGAACCCCTTGCCCGCCCCCGTGACCACCACGGCCCGCACGCCGGGGTCTTGCTCCGCCTCCGCCAGCAGGTCGAAGTAACGCCGCCCCATCGCGTCCGTCCACGCGTTGAGCGTGTCGGGACGATTGAAGGTGAGCGTGAGCACGCCTTGGTCGACAGCTGAGAGCACGAGTTCCGCCATGCCCCAACCGAACCATGTTCTAGCCCGGAACGGCAAGTAGCGTGTCCCCATGGACCGTGACCTCGCCTGGGACGGCTGCCACAACGTCCGAGACCTGGGCGGCTTACCGGCCGCCGGCGGGCGGCGTACCCGCTGGGGAGCCGTGGTGCGCTCCGACACGCCGGATCGGCTGACCGAGGCGGGCTGGGCGGCGGCTGCGGCCCACGGCGTACGGACGATCGTGGACCTGCGCACGCCGGGCGAGCACCGGGCAGCGGGCGAGGGTCACCGCCGGCCGGGGATGACCGTGATGGACGTGCCGCTGCACGAGCCCGGCGAGCCTCACGAACACGGCGGCACGCCGCTCTATCTCCGCGCCTTCCTGGAGCGGCACCCGGAGCGATGCGCCCGCGTGCTGCGGGCGATCGCGCAGGCGCCCCCGGGCGGGGTGCTCGTGCACTGCGTGGCAGGACGCGACCGCACCGGCCTGATCACGATGGCGCTGCTCACGCTGGCCGGGGTCGGCGCGCCGGACATCCTGGCCGACTACGAGCGGTCGGCCGCCCGCCTGCGCCCGCTCTACGCCAAGCTGGGCCAGCCAGACGACGACCTGCGGGTGCAGGCGTACCTGGCCAGGGCGGGCACCACGGCGCGCGACGCTGTGCTCGCCGCGCTCGACGCCCTCCATCGCCTCGACGCCTACGTGAGCGCAGCCGACCAGGCCGCGGTCCGCGAGCGACTGACAGAGAGCGGCTAGCTCCGCCTCCGGCACGTCATCGCGACGTGCCCGCACCCCCGCCGTCACCGTTGGCGGTCCCCTTCGGAAGGACGGAGGGGACGGGACGCGGCGACACCAGTGTCCGCAGGTCCATGGCGGCCCCGGAAGGGACCTCCGCCCCTCTCTCAAGGACCTGCGCGAAGTGCGGAGGGTGGTGAAGGAGCGCGGGCCAGTCGCGGTGACGTTGCGGGGAACGGGCTAGCGGTGGTGGACGAAGGCCGGGGTGAGGACGCTGTTGTCGTAGTAGCGATGGAAGACAGGCGTGGCGCTGCCCGACAGCGGCGGCACGATCCACGACCAGTCGGCCGGGCAGACGCGCCCCGCCTTCTCCTCCTTCGCCAGATGGGTGAGGAAGCGCCGCGACTCGGTGTGGTGGTCGGTCATCGTCACCCCGGCCTGCTCGAACGAGTGCAACACCGCCACGTTCAGCTCCACCAGCGCGTGGTCGCGCCACAGCGAGCGCTCGGTGGAGGTGTCCAGGCCCAGCCGCTCGGCCACCACCGTGAGCTGGTCGTACCTGTCGGTGTCGGCGAGGTTGCGCGCGCCGATCTCGGTCCCCATGTACCAGCCGTTGAAGGGCGCGCACGGGTAGCAGATGCCGCCGATCTCCAGGCACATGTCCGAGATGGCCGGCACGGCGTGCCAGCGCAGCCCCAGATCGGCGAACCACGGGTACTCCGGGTGCACCAGCGGCACCTCCAGCACGGCGTCGCCGGGCAGGTTGCACAGGAGCGGACCCCCGAGCCCCGGCTGGATGATCACCGGCAGCACGTCGAAGCGGCCGCCTGTGCCGCCGGGCCACCCCAGCGCCTTGGCCATGTCGGTGAGCTCGGCGTTCTTGGGGTCGCCGACGATCCCGCCGCCACGTAGCCGATGCCCGGCGTAGCGGACGAGCTGGTCGTTCAGTATGCGAGGGCCCGGCAGGGCGGGGGTGTCGGGCGGCAGGACGGTGACCGTAGGCCTGATCTTGCCGTTGCCGGTGGCCTCGCGCAGGTGGTCGACGCATTCGACGGCCACGCCCTCGGCGGTGTTCACCTGCCTGCGGTCGCGTACCCGCAGCGAGCGCCAGTAGAGCCGGCCGATGCAGCGGCTGCTGTTGCGCCAGGCCACCCGGGCGCCGAATTCGAGCTCCTCGAACGTGTGCGTGTAGGTCCCGGTGCGGCCGACGTCCCTGGCGACGTCGCGCAGCCGGGCGTACAGGCCGCCGGCAGAGGGGTTCTCGGCGTGGTAGAGCCTGATGAAGCGCTCCGCCTCGCGCAGGTCGGTGGTTCGCTCCAGCCATGACCGCACGGCGGGCGCGTCGAAGGGACGCAGGGACGTGATCCAGGTACGCACGCGGCAACCAGCACTTCTCCATCAGCGGATCGCCCCGCCGGTTCCGGGTTCGGCGGCACGTCCTTAGCGGGGGCGCCCTCTCCTCGCCTCCGTCTCGACCTTCCCGCGGCTCCGGCCCAGGGGACCGGGCCTCCATCCTTGCCCGCCCGGCCCACCTTTGTCCCGCCAAATGAAAAATCATGTGCTCGTCGCGTCACAAAGCGTGAAATGCGGGCGTGCCCCCGGAGGCTCCCGGGGGCACGACGCACTACTTCGCCGCGAACTCGTCCCACACGCAGGTGAGGTGGATGACGCGGCGCTGGTGCCAGCGCTTGCCGACGACCTTGCGCGGCAGCTCCTTACCGGCAACGGCGATCGACACCCGGTCGGCGGGGACGACCGTGACGCCGTCCGCGGCGATGTCCCAGGCGTCCTCCGGTTCGATGACCTCCTCACCGATGAGCTCGGCGACCTTTGCCTTGGAGAACTTCACGGCCTTGCCGCGGCCGTCGATCCAGCACGTCAGCTCGCCGCTGACGAAGACCGGCTCGGCCGGCTCGGCGTGCACCTTGACCGAGCCTTCGTGGCCCGGCTTGGGGTGCACCCTGATCGGCTCGTCGTGGGCCAGCGCGGTCCCGGCCATGCCGGCGAGCCCGAGCACGACCGCCGTCCCGACGGTCGCGAGGCGCCTCTTCAACATGGGATCTCCCTCCCGAGGTGATTCTCAGACACCAGGAGGGTCGTACGCGGCGCCTGAAGCGGGGCTTAAGACACCCGAAGTGATCTTCAGCGATCTATGGTCCCCATAAACGCGTCTCGAACCAGACTTTCAGCGGTAGGTTCGCCTGGGGTCGGAGACGTGCGGGATCCCCGTTGTCTAGCGTTGCTTGAGGCGGAGTGCTTCTTTGCGGGCCTCGGCCTGGATGGACCGCTCGCGCTCCAGCCACGCTGGGTTCTCCGCTTTCAGCGCATCGATCTCAGCGGTGGTCAGCGGTTCAGTGATCCCGCCTCTGATCAGGCCGGAAATGGAAACCCCAAGCTTCGCGGCGACGACCTGCTTGGGATGCGGGCCGTTGCGGCGCAGGTCAGCGAGCCAGGCGGGCGGCTTCGACTGCAACTCGTTCAGCTCGTCCCTGGAGACGACACCCTCCTGGAACTCGGCGGGAGTGGCCGAGAGGAGGACACCCAGCTTCTTGGCCGCAGTCTCGGGCTTCATCGTCTGGGTGGTCTTCGGTTTGGGCGAGGTCATGGCGCCAAGAGTAGTCAGTCGGAACGGGTTCCCCTGACATCGGTACCCTGGGGAAGTGACTGATGGAGAGACCGGCAGAGTGTTTCGGCTGGCTTACGTGCCCGGGGTGACACCCGCGAAATGGGTCAACGTCTGGGCCGAGAGGATGCCAGGCGTGCCGATTACCCTGGTCGCGGTTCCCGCCGCCGAGGTGGTGACACTCCTGCGGGATGGCGGCGCCGACGCCGGATTCGTCAGGCTGCCGGTCGACCGGGACGGGCTCAGCGTGATTCCTCTCTACGTGGAGACCACGGTGGTCGTGGTGCCCAAGGATCACGAGGTGGCCGCCGCCGACGAGGTGGCCATCGCCGACTTGACCGACGACCAGGTGTTGCATCCTCTGGACGACACCATCGAGTGGTCGGTCCGGCCCGGGCTGCCCGCGTTCACCCGCCCGGCCACAACGGCGGACGCGGTCGAGCTGGTGGCGGCCGGCACTGGGCTTCTCCTGGTTCCGCAGTCGCTGGCACGCCTTCACCACCGCAAGGATCTCACTTACCGGCCGGTGCTGGACGCGCCGCAGTCTCAGGTCGCGCTGACCTGGCCCACGGACGCAACCACTGACCTGGTGGAAGATTTCATCGGCATCGTCCGCGGCCGGACAGTGAACAGCTCGCGGGGCCGTACGCCTGCCTCCCCTGCGGAGAAACCGGCACAGCGACAGGCACGTAAACCCGCACAGAATGGCTCCGGTCGCCGGGCCGTGCCGGCCGGCCGCAAAAGGAAGGGCCACCGGCCTCGGTGACCTGCCGCCCCGAATCCTCCGGTTCGTCACTGCGCGTCGCCCAGCCCCGGCTTTGGCAAACGGTGATCAAGCCGGGTGGCGGCTCCCGGAAACGACTCAGGCCCCCTATCCTTGATCAAGGAAGGGGGCCTGAGCTGTGTGTTCCTCAGTTCTACCAAAGCTCCCGCGATAGGACTCGAACCTATAACCTGCCGGTTAACAGCCGGCTGCTCTGCCGTTGAGCTACGCGGGATCGACACCGTCTGCGCTGATCATCGGGGCTTCCCGCCCCTTCGCCGTGCGCAGGAATAGATTAGCGCACTCCGGGAGTGCGTGTCGCATCGTGAGCGGGGTAGGCCCGGAGACAGCGGAGGTGCGAAATGCGATACCGGATGACATTCGCTGCGGGCCTGGCGATCGGCTACGTGCTGGGCAGCCGGGCCGGACGCGAACGGTACGAACAGATCAAGCGCGCGGCGCAGCGCGTCGCCGACAACCCGCGGGTGCAGGAGGCCGCGGGCGTGGTCGGCGCGCAGGCATCGAAGTACGCGGGACTGGCCAGGTCCAGGATGGGCGACACGCTGCAGCAGCGGATCCCGTTCCTGGGCCGCGACGCCCATAAGCACGACGGCGGCACCGGCTGGCCGGACGAGGAGGCCTCCCAGGGCGAGGGCGTGGAGAAGAAGGCCCGCGAGAGCGGGATCCCGTACTGAGAGCGAGCGCATGGGTGTGTGGGAGGTCACACGCCCATGCTGCGCCGCACTCCCTCCAGGGCCTGCTCGGCCTGTGCGCGCAGGCCGGGGTCCTCGGGGTCGAGGCCCTCGTCGAAGACGAGGGTCCAGCCGAGCACCTCGCCGCCGGGCCGGCGTCTGGCCACCAGCCGCACACCGCCCCGGCCGGGCAGCTTGACGTGCTTGTTCACCACGATCGTGGAGTTGACGCGTTCCCGGATGGTCTCGGGCAGCATGCGCGGCTCGTCGATGCGCTCGACGCGCGACCCGCCGTCCATGGTGATGACGGTCAGCCCTTCCTCGCTCCAGGACGCCTTGTCGATCGTCTCGTACGGCACCCGCGTCCCGTCGGGCAGGTAGAGGGCGAGATTCGTGGCGACGAGATAGCCGCCGGCCTGACCTTGCGCGAACGTCAGCACGCGCTCCCCCGGCTCGGTGGTCAACGATTTGCGCACGTCGGCGGGCAGGCGGCGGAAGAGGCTCATTCCACAACGGTATCGGCGAGCAGGTCGAGGGTGAGCGCCGCGCTCCAGGAGAAGTCCCGGCAGCCGCGCCCGCTGCCGTCGAAGGGGTCGAAGCACTCGCGGAACCCGGCCTGCCTGACCAGGCGCAGCGTGCCGTTGGTGAGCTGCTGGGCGAGGTGGTCGAGCGAGTGCACGGCCGCGGCCCGGCGCAGCAGCCAGTTGGTGTTCACCCACGAGGGCCCGCGCCAGTAGCGGGTGCGGTCGAACTGGGCGGCGCGGATCTCGCAACTGGGCACCGGATAGCCGGTGGCGCCCATGAACCTGGCCGACTCCAGCATCTCGACGGCGGCGTGCAGTTGCTCGCTCGGCAGCCCGGGGTCGAGCAGCGGTCCGAACCCGCCCACCGTGGACACTCTGATCAGCCGGTCGGCCCGCAGGTCCCTGGCGTAGAAGCAGCCGTCCCACAGGCGCTCGAGCATGGCCTGCCTGATGCGCGCCGCCTGCTCGACGTGGGGTGCGGGATCGGCGTGCGCCAGCGGCGCCAGCTCCGCCATGGCCTGGCAGGAGGCCAGCCAGATCCCGTTGAACATCGGGTCCTCGACCGCGAACGGGTGCTCGTCACGCAGGTAGCCGGGGCTGTATCCGGCGTCGCGGTAGCGCATGGCGAGCCAGACGTACCGGTCGTGGTCGCTGTCGGGGTGGCGCTCGTCGAGCTCCACGTGGCGGTAGCCGTACCTGATCACGGGCAGCGCGGCCAGCGGCTCGTCCCAGGCGGGGCTGTCGTCCATGCCCGACTCCCACGGGTGCACGATCGCGGCCAGTCCCGCGCCGCCGAGGTCGCGGGCCGAGGCGAGGTAGTCGTGCTGGGCGACCAGCGCCGGGTACGCCTTCCTGACGAACGCCTCGTCGCCGGTGTGCTGGTAGAGCCACCACAGCGCCAGCCCGTGCAGCGGCGGCGCGGTCAGTCCCGAGGTGAGCACGTGCGGCGCGGCCTCGTGCTCCTGTGAGCGCCACACGGAGGGTCCGGGAAAGTACGCCTCCCGCGTGTGGAAGACGATGTGCGGCACCATCCCTGTCGCCCACTGGCCGCGCAGCAGGCTGAGCAGCTCGTCGCGGGCCCGGTCCGGCCGGTGCCTGGCCAGGCCGATGACGACGAACGCGGAGTCCCAGCTCCATTGGTGCGGATAGAGGCCTGGCGCGGGCACGGTGCCAGTGCCCGTCCAGTTCGCCTCGAGCACGGCCATTGCCTCGCGCCCGAGCGCGGCATCGTCAACCGCCGGCCGCGCCTCCATCACCCAACTATGACTGGGGATCCCTCAGGAAGCTATGTCCTCTGCCCCGACTTCCTTTGGGCCCACTTCGACAGGAACATGACGCCGAGAGCGACGGCGCCGATGATGAGGCCCCATTTGAGGAGCGTGAGCGCGAACCCCACGAGAGGCCCGAGCAGTACGAGCGCGGCGACGACCGCCGCGATGATCAGAAATATGCGTCCCATGTCCGTAACGCTAAGAGATCCTTTAAGCGGATTGCAGGCGACACAGGGTTGAATCAGGGACAAGTCAGGGGTCCCCCCGAGCTAAAGGAACTTAAGCGGTCAGACCCACCGTTGAGCCGATATAACCGGGGCACGGGGGGCCTCTTCACGGGGAGCGTGATGAGCCTGGGACCACCTATGAGCAGGGAAGGCGTCGAGCACGCACTGCGCGCTCGGGCCGACGAACGCGACCGCATCTCCGGCGACCTGCTCGATCTCGAATCCCATACCACTTACCAATTGCTCAAGGGGGCCGCCTTACGCGGCGCGACCGAACGCCGCTGGGCCGCGACGCAGGAGTCGCTGGTCCGCCTGTGGGGGCTGAACGACGCCTATCGCGCCGTGTTACGCGACGCCGAGCAGATCAGGGCAACGCGGAGCAGGCTGAGCACCGAGCAGCTGGCCGAGCTGACCGAGCTGCTCGCCGGCGCGTCCGTGCTGCTGCGGGCCGCCGCCAAGCCCGTCGAGCAGCGCTCGCTGCTGCCCCAGGCGGACGAGCGGCTGACCCTCGACGACGCCGTGACACAGATGGACGCCGCGTTCCAAGACGTCACGTCCGCCCTCAACGACATCGACGCCCAGTGGAACACCCTGCTGCCCCGCCTCGACGCCGCCGACGCCGAGCTGCGGCGCATCCGCGAGCTGGAGCGGGACCTCGGTGAGAGCGCCGCCGGCCTGGGCGCGCTGGAAGCCGAGCTGAAGCGGATGCGTACCGCCGTCGTGCAAGACCCGCTCGGCGCGGCCGTCGAGCCCGATCTCGACCGGGTCGCCCGGCTCGTGGCCGCGTCGCTGGCCGAGCTGGAGCTGGCCATCGTCGTCAAGCAGGAGTACGCCAGGCGCCGCGAGAACCTGGAGGCGGCGCTGGACCGGGTACGCGCGGCCGAGAGCGAGGCCAGGCTGGCCCACGGCGCGGTCGTCGTCAAGATCGCCCTGCCGCCGCAGGCCCAGCCCAGGAGCAAGGTGGATGCCCTGACCGGCGCGCTCGACGCCCTCGACGTCTCGGCCGAGACCTGGGTGCTGCGGGCCAAGCGGCTGTCGGAGCTGGAAAACGACGCTACCCGGGCGGCCGAACAGGCGCTGGCCACCGCGAAGGCGCTGTACGGACTGGTGGGCAGGCGTGACGAGCTCCGCGGCCGGCTCGGCGCCTGCCAGGCGATGGCGGTGCGCAAGGGGATGGCCGAGGACCCGGCCGCCACCGGCCTGTTCGCACGGGCTCGCGCGTTGTTGTGGAGCGCCCCGTGCGACCTGACGAAGGCGGCGGTCGCCGTCGAGGACTACCAGCGCGCGATCCACGGAGGGACGTCATGAGCCGCTGCGCACAGCCGGGCTGCACGGGCACGATCGACGAGGGCTACTGCGACCTGTGCGGCACCGCGGAGAGCTCTCCCGCGCCTCCCGCCTCGTATCGGACCCAGCCTTCGTCGCCGCAGACCAATCCGGTGAGCCGGCCGACGAGCGGGCCGACGAGCAGCGGCAGGTCGCGGGCCGGGGTGCTGGCCACCATCGCCGACCTGCCGTCGGTGCCCTACCGCGACCCGGCGACCGCCGTGATGACCAACCCCGAGGTGCCGGAGGAAAAGAGGTTCTGCGCCAATGTCAACTGCGGCAAGCCCGTCGGCCGTTCCAGGGAGGGCCGGCCGGGGCTGACGGACGGGTTCTGCCCCCACTGCCGCACCGCGTTCTCCTTCACCCCGAAGCTGGACAAGGACGACCTGGTGGCGGGCCAATACCGGGTGCTGGGCTGCCTGGCCCACGGCGGGCTCGGCTGGATCTACCTGGCCGCCGACGAGAACCTCGACGGCCGGTGGGTGGTGCTCAAGGGCCTGCTCAACACCAACGACGCCGAGGCGCTGGCGGCAGCGGAGGCCGAGCGCAAGGTGCTCACCACCGTCGATCACCCCAACATCGTCAAGGTGTTCAACTTCCAGCGTTCGGCCGGGCTCGGCTACATCGTCATGGAGTACGTCGGCGGCCAGTCCCTCCACGAGCTGCGCCGCCAGGGCCCGCTGCCGCTGCGCGAGGCCCTGATCTACGGACGGGAGATTCTGCAGGCGTTCGGCTACCTGCACGAGGCCGGCCTGGTGTACTGCGACCTCAAGCCGGCCAACGTGATCAGGGTGGGCAAGGGTCTCAAGGTCATCGACCTGGGCGCGGTGCAGCCGCTCGGCTCGCCGCCCGGCACGTCGTGGGCCACGCGCGGCTATCACGCACCGGAGCTGGAGACGCATCCGTCGTCGGTGACCTCTGACCTCTACACCGTGGCCAGGACGCTGGCGGTGCTGACGATCCCGGGGTTCAGCCCGGTCGTGAACGGCAACACCGCCCCGCTGCCGCAGGACTGCGGGCATCCGTCGTTCACCCGCTGGCTGCGCAGGGCCACCGCCACCCATCCGGCCGACAGGTTCCAGAGCGCGTGGGAGATGGAGGAGCAGCTCCTCGGGGTCTTGCGCGAGGTCTGCGCCCAAGAGGAGGGGGTGCCGTACCCGAATCCGTCGACGTTGTTCGGGCCCGAGCGGGGCGCGGTGGGGACGGCGCTGTCTGAGCAGGACGACGAGGTGTTCGGGTCGCTCGATCCCGTGGTGGTCGCGCACCGGCTACCGGTGCCGCTGGTCGACCCGGGTGACCCCGCCGCGGGCGCGCTGGCCGGGCTGCTCGGCCGGGACGGCAAGGAGCTGATCGACCAGCTCGCCGCGATGCCCCCGACGCCCGAGACGAAGCTGATGAGGGCCAGGCTGCTGGCCGAGGAGGGCGCGGCGGAGACGCCCGTCGCGCTGAGCGCGCTGGCCGCGGAGCTGCCCGGCGACTGGCGCGTCACCTGGTACCGAGGCGTGCTCGCGCTGGCCACGGGGCAGGTGGAGCAGGCCGTGTCGATGTTCGACTCGTGCGTGTCGATACTGCCGGGTGAGCTGCCGCCCAAGCTGGCGCTGGCGTTCGCGCTGGAGTGCGCGGGACAACAGGCCGCGGCCTCCTGGTACGAGACCGTCTGGCGCACCGACCACGGCTGCGTGAGCGCGGCGTTCGGACTGGCCAGGACCGGCAAGATGGACGTGCTCGACGAGGTACCCGCCACGTCGAGCTACCGGATGGCGGCGCAGGTGGCGCTGGCCGCCTCCGCGGTGCGCCGCCCCGACTCCAGCGCGATCGCCCCTGGCGACCTGGTGGCCGCGGCCGGCCGGCTGGCGGGCCTGGCGGACCTGGACCCGCGCCGCCGCGACCTGCTCACCGCCGAGTTGCTGCACGGCGGGCTGACCTGGCTGGAGACGAACGCGCCGCCGCCGGACCTGGAGCTGGCCGGAGCCCGGTTCACCGAGCCCGGGCTGCGCAGGCAGCTGGAGTCCATCTACCGCAAACTCGCCGTCGTGGCCAACTCCCGGCAGGAACGCTACGCGCTCATCGACCAGGCGAACGCCGTGCGACCGAGGACTTGGCTGTGACCGGGGACACCGCGCGCGCCGCTTGCTGCCCCGTCTGTGAAGCTCCCGTCCTCGCTGGCGACACCTACTGCGAGGCTTGCGGTCACCCGCTGGGCGCTCCCACGTGCGCGTCCTGCGGGGCGGCCGCCGTGGACGCGGAAGGCTACTGCGAGCGGTGCGGCCTGCGCCAGCCCACCGGGCGGGACCACGCGGAGACCGTGCTGGACAACGGCGCGGCGGCCCTGACGGACAAGGGGCTGCGCCGCAGCCGCAACGAGGACGCGATGGCGCTGCTGTCGTCCGGCGACACGGTCGTGACCGTGGTGTGCGACGGGGTGGGCAGCTCGCCCAGGGCCGATGAGGCCTCCGCGGTGGCGGTGGAGACCGCGGCCACCGCGCTGGCCAGGGGATTGTCACAGAAGGAGGCGTTCGACCTGGCCGGCCGGGCGGTGGCCAAGCTGGCGACCTCCGTGTACGACGCCCCCGCATGCACGTACGTCGCCGCAGTGGTCGAGCGGGACCGGATCACCCTCGGCTGGGCCGGTGACACGCGGGCCTACTGGTTGTCCTGTGATGGATCCGCAGCGGAGCGAGGACATCCATCACAGGCCCCCGAGCTCGGCTCGGCAATCAGGCACAGCGCCTTGCTGACCGAGGACGACGCGGTGGAGACCGGCGAGATCACCGCCTGGCTCGGGGCGGACGCCGAAGGCGTCACGCTTCACGTACGGACCTTCACCCCGCTCGCGCCCGGCCTGCTGCTGGTCTGCAGCGACGGCCTGTGGCGCTACCTGGACGGCTACGCATTCCCCGCCTCCGGCGCCCCGCTCGACATGGCCCGCGAGATGTTGCGGCACGCACTGGACTCAGGCGGCCAGGACAACGTGACGATCGCCTTGATCCCCTTAGGAGATGCCCGTGAGTGACCAGCCCGCTTTCACGTTGACCATTGACCAGAACAAGTACCTCCCCCTCGACGGCCGCGAGGTGCACGCCATCCTCACCGTCGGCTCCACGGGCGGCGTCACCACGCAGGTCATGCCCGCCGAGGCCGCCGAGGTGATCATTGTGGACACGTCGGGCTCGATGAGCGGAGGGAAGATCCGCGAGGCCCGGCAGGCGGCCGCCACGGCCGTGCGGACGCTGCGCGACGGCGTGCTCTTCGCGGTGATCGCCGGGACCGAGCAGGCCAGTATGGTCTACCCAGGCGGCAGTCCGCGCATGGTCAAGGCCACCCCCGCCACCAAGGCGGACGCCGAGCGGGCGATCGGCCGGCTGCTCGCCCACGGTGGCACCGCCATCGGCGAATGGCTGAAGCTGGCCGGGAGCGTGCTGAACGCGCACCCGTCGGCCATCAAGCACGCGTTGCTGATGACCGACGGCCAGAACAACGAGCGCGCCGAGGTCTTCAGCTCCGTCCTGGCGGGCTGGAGCGGCAAGTTCGTGTGCGACTGCCTCGGGGTCGGCGACGACTGGGTGCCGGCCGAGCTGCGGAAGGTGGCCGAGGCGATGCTCGGCACGTTTGACTTCGTCCGTAACCAGGCGGATTTGCCGGAGTATTTCCGCCGACTCACGCAGACGTCGATGAGCAAGACCGTGGCCGAGCTGTCGCTGCGGGTGTGGGTGCCGCAGACGGCGCGGCTGAAGTTCGTCAAGCAGGTCTCCCCCGTGCTGCTGGACCTGACCGGCAAGCGTGCCGACGTCAACCCGCTGACCGGCGACTACCCGACCGGGTCCTGGGGGGCCGAGGAACGCGAATACCACGTGTGCGTCGAGGTGCCGCCCGGGCAGATCGGCCAGGAGATCAGGGCGGGCTGGGTCAAGCTCGTACGCCCCGACACCGGCGACGTCGTGGCCAGCGGCAACGTGCTCGCCCAGTGGACCGACGACCTGGCGCAGTCCACCCGGATCAACGGGAAGGTCGCCCACTACACCGGCCAGGCGGAGCTGCACGAGCTGATCCAGGACGGGCTCAGCGCGCGGGCGATGGGCGACGTCGACACCGCCACCGCCCGCCTGGTCAAGGCCAGGGAACTGGCCGCCGAGTCGGGCCGGGAGGACACCGCGCGGCTGCTGGAGAAGGTGGTCGAGGTCGATCCCGCCACCGGCACGGCCAGGCTGCGCAGGAACGTCGACAAGGCCGACGAGATCGAGCTCGACACCGGATCGGTCCGCACCAGCCGGCTGCGCAAGGAAGGAAACTGATGGCGACCTGCCCGCAGGGGCACGCGTCCGGCGCCGACGACTACTGCGACGTGTGCGGCGCCCAGATGGCCCCCACGTCTCAGGCCGCCACCCCGGCTCCTACCTCCGCCCCGGTCGCCGCGGAGACCTGCCCCATCTGCCAGACGCCGCGTGCCGGGCAGTTCTGCGAGGTGTGCGGCCACGACTACAGCAGTGCTGGATCCGCAGCGCAGCGAGGACA
Source organism: Nonomuraea sp. 3N208 (assembly GCF_052245935.1). Classification (NCBI taxonomy): domain Bacteria; kingdom Bacillati; phylum Actinomycetota; class Actinomycetes; order Streptosporangiales; family Streptosporangiaceae; genus Nonomuraea; species Nonomuraea sp. 3N208. The sequence continues at coordinate 299,153 of NZ_JBQQBR010000007.1, forward strand.
TCGAGTACTGCACTCCGAGCAAGGCTCGGCAATCGGACAGGGCAGCGGGGCTCCCGTCCAGGCCCCGGCGGCCGGGGCGGCGGGGGCCAGGTGGGAGGCCGTGACCGCCGCCGACCGCGCCTACTACGAGAAGGTCATCGCCGAGGGCGGTCCCGACGCCGCCGCGGTGGCGTTCCCGCCGTACTGCCCCGAGCGCTCTTTCGGCCTGTACGGCGAGCAGGTGCGCATCGGGCGGCGCAGCCGGGCCAGGAACCTAGAGCCCGAGATCGACCTGACCGGGCCTCCTGAGGACCCGGGCGTCTCGCACCTGCACGCCGTGCTGCTGGCGCAGCCGGACGGCTCATGGATGCTGGTCGACCCCGGCTCGTCCAACGGCACCCAGGTGAACGGCAAGCTCCTCAAGGTCAACGTGCCCGTTCGGATCGGCCCCGGCGATCGCATCCACCTGGGCGCGTGGACCGTCATCACCCTCAGGGAGGGCACACCATGACCGTGATGGCGCCTGGCCGAGCCCCTGTGGCACCGGCCGGGGCAGCCCCGCCGCCGGTCCGCAGGAGCGTGCCGGGCAGGATCCGGGTCATCTCCGGCATCACCGTCGCCTCGCTGGCGCTGCTGTTCGCGGCCCTCGCGGTCGGCAGCGCGAGCGCCCGCGACGGCCTGCAGGTCATCGGCCACGACGCCGGCCCGCAGGTCGTCGCCACCGCCGGGCTGCACCTCGCGCTGAGCGACATGGACGCGCAGGTCGCCAACATCCTGGTGATGGGCAACGGTTGGGCCCCGTTGCGCCAGAAGGCCATGGCCCGGTACGAGCAGCGCCGATCCGAGGCCAACCAGGCGCTGCTGAAGGCGTTCGAGCTGTCGGGCGACAACCCGGCCGAGCGGCGGACCGTGCAGTCGGTGCTCGACGGGCTCGGCAGGTATGAGCGGCTGGCCGGGCAGGCCCTGGTGCTCGACGAGAGGGCCGGCCACGCGCCGGGGCCACCGCCCGAGGACGTGGTGGCGATCTACCGTCAGGCCACCGACCTGATGCGGAAGGTGCTGCTGCCGCAGGCGTACAACCTGACCCTGGAGAGCGGCACGATCGTGCGCCGCACCTATGACGAGAAGGCGGTCACGGTGCCCCTCCTGCGGGTCGCGGTGGTGGTGGCCGGGCTGCTCGCGCTGGGCTGCCTGGTCTGGCTCCAGGTCTTCCTGGCCACGCGCTTCCGGCGGATATTCGGACCGGCGCTGCTGGTGGCCACGGTGGCGACCGCCGTAGCGATGATCTCCGGGGCCGGCGCGCTCGCGCGGGATCAGGAGGCGCTGCGGGACGCCAAGTCGGCCGGCTTCGACCCGGTGCTGACACTGGCCAGGGCCCGTGCGATCAGCAACAGCATGCAAGGCGACCAGAGCCGCTACCTGCTGGACAAGGAGCGAGCCGACACCTACGAGCACACCTACCTCGACAAGTCGCTGTCGCTCATCTACAGCCCGGCAGGCAACCTGAGCACCTACCACGGCATCGTGAGCAAAGACTCGGGGAGCTTCCTCGGCTTGCTGGGGCCCGAACTCGTCGGCAGGCAGGGCGAAGAGGTGATGCGGGCGTACCAGCGGTTCCAGGCTGCCGACCAGGCATTCCGGGACCTGGTGACGAGCGGCCGCGTCGCCGAGGCGGTCCCGGCGCGGCTCGGTCCGGTCAGCCACGCGTTCGACGCCTACGACCGCTCGCTGGTGGCGCTGACCGACCGGCATCAGGACGAGTTCCAGCGCGCGATCAAGAGCGGCGAGAGCACGCTGGACAGCCTGTGGACGCTGGAGGAATTCGCGATGGGGGCGATCGGCCTGATGGTGATCGCCGGGGTGTGGCCACGACTCAAGGAGTACCGGTGAAACGGGCGCTGGTGATGGTGCTGGCCCTGGCCGCGACGCTGGTCGCGGGCTGCGGGACCGGGGAGCCGGAGTCGATCGTCGACGACGACGACGTCCTGCGCATCGCGGTGCGCGAGGACCTGCCCTCAGTCGGGTTTCTCCGGCCCGACGAGGAGTACGAGGGCTTCGACGTGGACGTGGCCCGGTACATCGCGGACAAGCTCGGCAAGGACTTCCTCTTCGTGCCCGTGCTGGCCGCGGACCGAGAGCAGGTGCTGCTCGACGGGCGGGCCGACATGGTGGTGGCGACGTACACGATCAGCCAGGACCGCAAGGCCAAGGTTCTGTTCGCGGGGCCGTACCACATCTCGTACCAGGACATCCTGACGCGGCCGGGAGAGACGATCAAGAACGTGCGTGATCTCGAGGGCCGGAAGATCTGCGAGGTCCAGGGCTCGAACGCGGCTCAGCGGGTCGTCCAGGAGCGGAGTGTGGCGGCGAAGCTCGTGCCGTTCGCCGACTACGCGCAGTGCCTGGCGGCGCTGAAGGGCAAGAAGGTGGACGCGGTCACCACCAACGACGTCATCCTGGCGGGCCTGGCCAAGCAGGACGGGTCGGGGCTGCGGCTGAACAACGCGCAGTTCAACGAGCAACGCACCGGGGTGGGCCTGCGCAGAGGCGACGTGCCGGGCTGCGAGGCGGTCAACCGGGCGATCACCGACATGTATCAGGACGGGACGGCGGCGAAGCTGCTGCACAAGTGGTTCGGCGGGTCGGGGCTGGACCTGAGCACGATCGCGGTCCCGCAGTTCGAAGGCTGCTCGTGAACATGCGAGCGGGCCGGGTCGTGTCGCCCCGGCCCGCTTCGCACTGCTCTCAGTCCAGGTAGTCCCGCAACATCTGGGCGCGCGTCGGGTGGCGGAGCTTGGCCAGGGTCTTCGACTCGATCTGGCGGATGCGCTCCCGCGTGACCCCGAACTCCCTGCCCACCTCCTCCAGTGTGCGCGGATGGCCGTCGGCCAGGCCGAAGCGCAGCTGGATGATGCGCTGCTCTCGGTCCGACAGCGTGGCCAGGATGTCGTCGAGCTGGTCTTGCAGCATGATGAAGGCCGCGGCCTCCATGGGCACGACAGCGTCGGCGTCCTCGATGAAATCACCGAGGTCGGAGTCCTCCTCGCCGATCGGCGACTGCAGCGACACGGGCTCCTGGGCGATGCGCTGGATCTCCACCACCCGATCGACAGGGAGGTCCATCTCCTTGGCGATCTCCTCGGGGATCGGCTCGCGGCCGAGGTCCTGGTGGAGCTGGCGTTGCACTCTGACGAGCTTGTTGATCGTCTCCACCATGTGCACCGGGATGCGGATGGTCCGTGCCTGGTCGGCGATGGCCCGGGTGATCGCCTGCCGGATCCACCAGGTCGCGTAGGTGGAGAACTTGTAACCCTTGGTGTAGTCGAACTTCTCGACCGCCCGGATGAGCCCCAGGTTGCCCTCCTGGATCAGGTCCAGGAACAACATGCCGCGGCCCACGTACCGCTTGGCGATCGACACCACGAGCCTGAGGTTGGCCTCGATGAGCCGCTGTTTAGCTCGGGTGCCCTGCCAGACGAGCTCCCTGAACTCCGGGAAGGCCAGACGCGAGACCCCGTTGGCCAGCTTGTCCTCGGCGAACAGGCCGGCTTCGATCGACTTGGCGAGCTCCACCTCCTCCTCGGCGGTCAGCAGCGGCACCCGGCCGATCTCCCGCAGGTAGATACGGACGAGATCGCTGGTCGGCGCCCGCTTGCTTACGTCTTCCTCATCGGCGCGGGTGGTCTCCTCGTCGCCCTGGGGCTCGAGGACCTCCACGCCGTTCTCGGCGAGCATCCGCACGACACGTTCCAGCGCGTCGGACGGCAACTCGGATCGGTCAAGCGCGGCTGCGACGTCATCGACGGTTACGCTCCCGCGCTCTCTTCCCTTCGCGACGAGGTCCGCCACCTGATCTACCGATGGCGGACTGCTTGGCAGCACCGATGCACCCACGGGAGACAGTCTGCAGTATTGGTTCCATCAAATGGCAGACCCATTTTTGTCACCGAAGGTAAGGCGATCGTGCTTACCGAATTGAGATCGAAATAAGGTTTAGCCATAGTTTGATCAGGAAAGTAAAGTCAATTACGCGATCAGGATTCACGCGCCCGGCACGACCCCCCGGTCGGACGCAACTCCCTCACTGCCTGAGTCGCGTTGTCCATCACCTTTGTCGCATGTTGGACCGGGCCAAGTTCCCTGGTCAACCGCTCTGCTTTACCGCTTGCTTTCGCGGCCAAACCGTTATCAACCGCCGACGGCGAAACGCCATGATCTCGGGGGTCGGCAGGCATCCACCACCCCGCGCCGTACAACACGGCCTGGTCTCGCACTCCGGCGTAGGGCCGACGGCACCGGCAGCCCTACGCGGGGCAGAGCCGAGGCCCCGCGCGGTGGCGGACGCGGGCGTGGGCGGTCACGGATACGTTACTGGCTGCCCGCGGCGCGATCGCGCAGGACCCGGCGTTGCTGCTCCAGCGCCACCAGCTCACCGAACAACTTGTTGTATTCCTGCTGCTCCTCCACCGGATTGAGCCGCTGGATCCGCGACTTCACCTGAGCGATGGCCCGATCGACCGCGATGGCCTCCATGGCGGCCAGCATCGCGCCCGCATAGCGCTCCTCCGCATGCGCGTCCGCCTGGATCGGCTCCACCGCGAACCGGGTCACCAGCGTCCGAGCCCCCTCCTCGTGGGCATGCTCCAGCAAGAGATCCACCCACTCCCGGCCACCGTATCCGGCCGCGACAACACCGCCGGCGGCCGCGATGACCTTGTGCAGGGCGACATGGTCGGGCGCCGTGAACGCCTGCGGGTCCAGGGCGTCGAAGCGCGGGCCGAGCAGCGCGGGCCGCTGCACTGCCAGCTTGAGCAGCTCACCCTCCACCCGGATGCTCGGATCGACGGGCGCCGCCCTGGGCGCGCGTTGCGGGCGGCCCTGCTGCGCCCCGGCGACCGCGGCGATGCGCTGCATGACGAACCGCTCGTCCATGAAGCCGAGCCACCGGTCCAGGTCGATCGCATATCGCTTGCGCAGCCCGACGTCCTTGATCCCGGCCACGATCGGCGCGGCCGCGTCCAGCGCGGCGATCTTGCCTTCGTTGCTGCGCAGGTCGTAGCGGGAGATCGTGCTCCTGATCGCGAACTGGAACAGCGGCTCCCTGCTGGCGATCAGATCCCGCACGGCCGCGTCCCCCTGCTTGACCCGCAGGTCGCACGGATCGAGCCCGTCGCCCTGCACCGCGACGTACGTCTGCGTGACGAACTTCTGCTCGTCGGCGAACGCCCGCAGCGCCGCCTTCTGTCCAGCCTCGTCACCGTCGAACGTGAAGATCACCTCGCCGCGGAACTCGGCCTGGTCCAGCAGGAACCGGCGCAGGATCTTGATGTGCTCCGCGCCGAACGACGTGCCGCACGTGGCCACCGCCGTCGGCACCCCGGCGAGATGACAGGCCATCACGTCGGTGTAACCCTCGACGATCACCGCCTGGGACCGCTTGGAGATCTCCCGTTTCGCCAGGTCAATCCCATAAAGCACCTGGCTCTTCTTGTAAAGCGGCGTGTCAGGCGTATTCAGATATTTCGGCCCGTCATCGGAATCAAGCAACTTCCGTGCGCCGAAACCGATCACATCGCCCGTGGCGTCCCTGATCGGCCACATCAGCCGCCCGCGGAACCGGTCGATCGGCCCTCGCCGCCCCTCCTTGGCCAGCCCGCCCTTGACCACCTCGTCGGCGGTGAAGCCGCGCCCCAGCAGATGCCGCGTCAGCGCCTCCCACTCGTTGGGCGCATACCCGACCCCGAACGTCTCAGCGTCCGCCCGCTCGAACCCCCGCTCCGACAAGAACCGCCGCCCGGGGGCCGCATCGGGCCCGAACAACTTGCCCGTGTAGAACTCGGCCGCCGCCTTGTGCGCCTCGATCAGCCTGGCCCGCTCGCCGTGATCCCGCCGGGGAACGTAGCCGCCCTGCTCGTACTGCAGCTGGATCCCGGCGCGCTGCGCCAGCCGCTCGACCGCCTCGCTGAACGACAGATGCTCGACCTTCTCCACGAAAGTGATCACATCGCCACCTTCGGAACAACCGAAGCAAAAGTACATCCCGCGCTCGGGGGTGACGTTGAAGGACGGGGTCTTCTCGTCGTGGAAGGGACACAGGCCCTTGAGGTTGCCGCCTCCGGCGTTGCGCAACTGGATGTGCTCGCCGATCACATCGGCTATGGGTGAACGCTCGCGTACGAGCGCGATGTCGACATCACGGATCCGGCCAGCCACGCCGGTGAGTCTATGCCGCCCCACCGACGTTCCCGGCACCTGCCGCCAGAATGGTCAGCATCCCACAGCACGGCGCAGGGTGACGCCGCCTGGCACAACTCGGTGCAGGGAACGCCGGGGCGGGACACGTCAGCGGTGGCGGGCCACAGCGCGGGCGTGTGCGTCGGTCAGCAAGGAACGTGCCTGCTCGCCGGGGTTCAGTAGGGAGATCCAGGCCGCGGTGGCGTAGACGGGGTTCGGCAGGATCCGGTCGATGACGGTGTAGTCGAAGTCGGCGTGGTGCTCGGCATGCGACGCGGGCGGGTAGCCGATGAGCCGCTCGAAGGCGGCGCGCCCGACGGCGATGTTCAGGCGGAAGACACCAGGCCTGTCGAGGTGGGAAGCGGTGTCGCTGCCCGGGTAGTCCTTGGTGACGATCGTGGCGAACGGTTGCTGCCGCTTGGGGATCTCGCCGTCCGGGGCGTACCAGATGAACGTGTCTCCCCATGCCACTTCCGGGGCTTCACTGTCCGGGCCTGGGGTGAAGACGACGGTGCCGGGCAGGCCGGTGACGAACTCGATGATCTCGCTCTCGGTCATGCCTTAAAGTCTGTCATTGAGCCACCCTGTGAGACTTTGCCACCGAAAGCCCAGGACATCACCCGAAAACCCTCAACCCGTGTGCGCGGCCAGCTCAGAAACGGGCACGTAGTCGTGGCGCATGCCGTGATCGCCCAGCCACCGGCGCAGCCCCGCCACCGCCGCCGGGTTCGCCGCCACCTGGGCCGCGTACTCCGACAGCGCCACTTCCTCACCGTCGTCGAACAGCAGCCGCGCGGGCCCTGACCACGACAACGTCCACTTGGCCTCGCCGAGCTGGATCAGCACCGCCTCGAGCGCCTGCCCCAGCACTCCGGCGAGCAGTGTGTCCGACGGGTTCCAGCCCAGCTCGCGCAGCCGCTCCTCCAGCTCGGCCTGCCGCCCGCGTGCGATCGCCTCGAACGCCGCGTCCAGGTACGGCCGCGCCGCCCCCATCACCCGCTGACCGGCCACCGCCAAGTCGTGCAGGGCCTCGGCGTTGCGGCCCGCGTACATGCCGTGGGCCACGAGCTCCTCCCACGACACCGGCCGCAGCCCGGTCAGCGCCTCCGGCGTCCACATGGACTGCTCGACCGCCTGCACCGCCACGTTCGCGTCACGCAGCAGGGTCAGGGCGGAGCGCGGGTCGGGCACGTGCGCCGGCTCCGGCAGGTGCTCGATCGCGGCCAGCCGCTCGGCCAGGCTGGGATGGGAGTCGTACGGCGAAACCTCCTCCGGCTCCTCGCCCAGCTTGGCGAGCTCGGCCTGCCGCCCGGGGTCGCTCATCATCGCGTGGAAACCGCCGAACACCGAGGCGGGACGGGCCCCGCCCGCGCCCGTCAGCGACAGGTAGCTGTTGACGTACAGGTCCCAGCCCATCGCGGTGGCGTGGATCTTGCGCAGGGCGCCCGCCATGGCCTGACGGCCGCCGATCGCGACCGCGAACTGGTCGGCCTCCAGCTCCTGCTTGCGCGAGACGGCCTGCGAGACGCGCAGGTAGAGCTTGGCGTACCAGGAGAACAGCCGCTGGATGAACGGGTGGTTGCCCAGCCCCTGCACGGTGGCGATGAGCGAGACCCGGCCCCGGTAGACGGGCGCGCCCAGGCGGGTGTGGGCGCCGCTATAGTGGCCGAGCTCGTGCCCGAGCACCGCCCGCATCTCGTCTACCGTGAGCGTCTGCAGCAGTGGCAGGCCGACGAACATCCGCCGCCGCGTCGCCCGCAGCCCGAGCCAGCGCGTGTCCTCCGACACGGCCGCGTTCACCTCGGGGACCAGCCGGATCTCGTCCGGCGGCGCGGTGCGTACCCGCTGGGCCAGGTCCTCGACCGTCTGCCACAACACGGGCTCGTGCTCACGCCCCACCGGCACACCCGGCTGCTCGCCGCCCTGACGGCGGCTCACCATGAGGAGAGCACGGACGAGCGCGCCCGCCGCCAGGCTGAGCACGATCGCGATCTTGACGGTGTTCGCGTGGAAGTCGACGAGCAGCATGACGTCGAAGAAGATCGCGGCCACCAGGATGAGGCCGACCAGGACGTAGAAGCCGGCGAGCAGGGTGAAGGCCAGCACTGCCCGAAACGCTGTGGTCATGGGGGAGGACTCCCGGGGGATGGGTTCTCGCGAGGCTCGACACTAGCGGAGTCGGGAAACCGGATAAAATCATTGAACAGATGTCGTACTACGACCAGCATGACCAGGAGCGTTGGGTTCCGGAACCTCCCGGCAATCCTGAACGAGCCGCGTTCGAACGCGACCGCGCCCGCGTCCTGCACAGCTCCGCACTCCGCAGGCTGGCCGCGAAAACGCAGGTCGTGGGCCCTGGAGAGACGCTCGGCGGCGGCCAGCACATCCCGCGCACCCGCCTCACGCACTCACTCGAATGCGCCCAGGTCGGCAGGGAAATGGGCGCCACCCTCGGTGTCGACCCCGACCTCGTCGAGACCGCCTGCCTGGCCCATGACCTGGGGCATCCGCCCTTCGGCCACAACGGCGAGGTCGCGCTCAACGCCCTTGCCACCTCGTGCGGCGGGTTCGAGGGCAACGCCCAGAGCCTGCGCCTGCTCACCAGGCTGGAGGCCAAGGTCCTCACCGAGGACGGCCGCAGCGCCGGGCTCAACCTGACGCGGGCGGCGCTGGACGCTTCCATCAAATATCCTTGGACATGCGAAAAGTCGGCAAAATTCGGTGTTTATGACGATGACCTGCCCGTGTTCCGGTGGATCAGGGAGGGCGCTCCGGAAGGACGGGTGAGCTTCGAGGCGCAGATCATGGACTGGGCCGACGACGTCGCCTACTCCGTCCACGACCTCGAGGACGCCCTGCACTCCGGCCACGTCACCCCCGAAGCGCTCCAGTCGCCCATCGAGCGCCACCACGTCTGCGAGATCACCCGCACCTGGTACGCCCCCGGCGCCGACCTCAATGAGCTCGAGGTGGTCTTCGCCAAGCTGATCGCCGACAAACTCTGGCCGCGCCGTTTCGAGGCCACCCTCGCCGACCTGGCCGGGCTCAAGGCCCTCACCAGCGGCCTCATCGGCCGCTTCTGCCGCTCCGCCCAGGCCGCCACCAAAGAGGTGTACGGCACCCGCCACCGCGCCGACCTCGTCGTCCCCCACGCCACCCGGCTGGAGTGCGCGCTGCTCAAAGGCGTCACCGCCCACTACGTGATGACCACCGCGGACCACCACGCCAACCAGGCCAGGCAGCGTGAGCTCATCACCGAGCTGGCGTCGCTGATCACTCTCGGCGCGCCGGGCACGCTGGAGCCCGCCTTCCGGCCCGCGTACGTGGATGCTCCCGACAACGCCGCCCGCGTCCGCGTGGTCATCGACCAGATCGCCTCGCTGACCGACACCTCGGCCGTCGCCTGGCACCGCCGGCTCTCCCGTTAACCGTCCCCGCATTTGGCCCCCATGTCGACCAAGGTTTGCCAATGCGGCAGGTCACCTGACACAACCCGCTTTCCCGATGTGCGCGGTGGGCGGATACTGCGCCCATGGCCACATATGTGATCGTCGGCGCCGGGCTGGCCGGGGCCAAAGCCGCGCAGACGCTGCGCGAGGAGGGCTTCGACGGCGACATCGTGCTGATCGGTGCGGAAGCCGAACGGCCCTACGAGAGACCGCCCCTGTCCAAGGACTACCTCCAGGGCAAGAGCGAACGAGAGAAGATCTTCGTGCACGCTCCCGAGTGGTACCCGGACAACGGCGTGGACCTGCGGCTCGGCATTCCGGTCACCCGCATCGAGCTCGATCACCATGTGGTCAGGCTCGGCAACGGGTCGCGCCAGCCGTACGACAAGCTGCTCATCGCCACCGGCGCCACGCCCAGGCGCCTGCCGGGGCCCGGCCACTACCTGCGTACGGTCGAGGACAGCGAGACGCTGAAAGAACGCTTCACGCAGGCCGAGAGCGTGCTCATCGTGGGCGCCTCCTGGATCGGGCTGGAGACCGCGGCGGCGGCCCGCGCCGCCGGCCGCGCCGTCACCGTCGTCGAGCCCGAGCCCACCGCGCTGAACCGGGCACTCGGCCCCGAACTGGGCGACATGTTCGCCCGCATGCACGCGCGTAAGGGAGTCGACCTGCGCTTCGGCACCGCCGCCGCGGAGATCACCGACACCGGGGTGCGGCTCAGCTCCGGCGAGCGGCTCACGGCCGACCTCGTCGTGGTCGGCATCGGCGCCGTGCCCGAGGTCGGGCTCGCCCGCGACGCCGGGCTCGAGGTCGGGCAGGGCATCCTTACCGACGCGGCGCTGCGGACCTCGCATCCCGACGTGTTCGCGGCCGGCGACGTGGCCGAGCCCTTCCACCCCCTGTACGGCCGGCGCCTGCGCGTCGAGCACTGGGCCAACGCCCTGCACGGCGGCCCGGCAGCCGCCCGCTCCATGCTCGGCCAGGAGGTCGCCTATGACGCGATCCCGTACTTCTACACCGACCAGTACGAGCTCGGCATGGAGTTCTCCGGCGACATCGAGGGCTACGACGAGATCGTCTACCGCGGCGACGTCGAGAGCCTGGAGTTCATCGCCTACTGGCTGCGCGACAGCCGGGTGATCGCCGGGATGAACGTCAACGTCTGGGACGTCGTCGACGAGATCCAGGAGCTGATCCGATCACGCGCCATCGTCAACCCCAAGGAACTTGCTACGGGCCAGTCGTGACCACGCCCGGGCTGCCGTCGCCGGTCTGCGGTTCCGGCTGCGGTTCCGGCTCCGGGCGGTCGTCGTTCGAGACCTTCTTCGACGAGCACTGCACGGTGCAGCGCGGCGTCTCGCCGAGCTTGCCGCGCAGCGCCAGCGTCTCCTCGCGGGGCGAGAGCGTGCGGTTGCCCGACTGCCAGGCGTCCAGATAGTCCCACGGCTCGACCATGCCCCTGCGTACCCACCACAAGGACGGACCGGTCTTCCACGAGATCGCGAAATAGAGGTTGGGGCCGGTGTCGCGGGCGTTGCCCGACCGGCCCACCCGCCCGAGCAGCTGACCCGCCTTCACCCGCACGCCCGGCTTGACACCGTCGGCCACCGAGTCCAGGTGGCCGCCCAGGTACCGGACGCCGTCGTCACCGATGATCGTGACGAACCTGCCCTCGCGGTCGGCGCCCGCGTCCGTGGACGGCCGCCACTTGTTCTGCACGTTGACCTCGTCCACCACGCCGCCGATCGGCGCCACGAACGCGCACCCCTCGCCGGCCCAGATGGTCGTCTTGGGCAGCACGAGCAGCCTGCGCTGGTAGGTCGTCTTGCAGCCCTTGACCGGGAAGGTGTACGTGTACTTCGACAACTTGGGCGGCGGCACCTTGACCGGGTCCTCGCCTTCCGGCGGCTGCTCGGCGGCCTGGTGCTCGGCCGAGGGGCTGGGCGTCGGGATCGTGGCCGTGACCGCGGGCGTGCCCGTCGCGGGGGCGGTGGAGGGCGACTGGGCGCTCACTCCCGCCAGGCCGGTGGCCTGGGTGCAGGCGCCGGTCAGCAGCAGGGCGCCTGCCATGGCCGCCCATCGTACGAGATGCCCCGATCGCATGATCTCCACCCGCGTCACCGTTTCCACCGACAACCTTTACCTTTGTAGCCGACCGGGGACTCCCGCAGAGCCAGTTTCCCTCTTAACCGCCCAGGGGGTTAGAGAACTGTGCGTCAAGGAAGGCGTCCCCTTCCACCGGAGCGATGGTGACGGCGCGGTCAGGGCCAGGCGACCGGCACGGCTGGGCACAGCCGCTCGTACGGGCCGGCGTCGCGGGTGACGATGCGCCAGTCGGTGGCGTTGCCGACCTCGGCACGGCGGCTCAGCGCCACGTGCGCGGTGTGGGCGGCAGGAAGCGAGGCGGTGTCGTGCTCGGCGGCGAGCGAGCCCGCGGTGACGGCGTCGTCCGCGCCGAGCTCGTCGACGTGGTCGGCGATCACCCGCAGGAGGCCGTCGAGTCGTTCCCGAGCCGGCTCGGTGCGGACCTGGCGGGCCGCCTCCGCCACGACGACGGCCGGGACGACGATCGGATAACCCCGGCGGACGGCCTCACCGATGATCACCTCGATCTCGGTGTCCTTGCCGAGCCAGTCCGCGAGCGCGGCGTGATCGACGATCAGCCCTGTGTCCAGGAAACGCAGCGTCATCGATGGCTTTGCTCGATGCGGTCGAACATGGCGCGGACGCGGGCGAGCGTCTCGGCCGGGGCCGCCTCTAGGTCATAGCCGACGAGCTCGCGCCAGGCGGCCATGCGCCGATCGCGTTCGAGTTTCTCGGCGACGGCCTCGCCCACGTACGTGGAGACGGACATCCCGTGCGCGGCGGCCGCGTTCCCGAGTTGCCGGCCGACCTCCTCGGTATGGGAGAAGCTCGTCCGCTTGTCCTTCGTCTGCATACGTTTGAATCTAACACTGCATACGCCGCTGCGCGGCGCAGCTCATAGCCGTGTCTTCATCAACGCCTCGACGCGGGCCAGCTGGGTGGCCAGGTCGGCGACCTCGGAACGCAACGAGTCGATGGCCACCGCCGTGCTCTTGTTGGTCTGGTAGTCGTGCATCGCGAGCTCCGAGGCCACCTGGTCGCTACGCCTGCCCGCGATGAGCAGGACGGACGCCTGCAGTCCCGCCAGGCACGACAGCACCAGGTTGAGCAGGATGTACGGATACGGGTCGAAGCCGTGCCGGCCGTTGCCGATGATCCAGACGACGAGCACGGCGAGGAAGGTGAGGACGAACGGCCACGACCCCATGACGAGCCGCGTCCGGTCGGCCGCCCGTTCGCCGACGGTGAGCCGGCTGCCCGTGCGGACACCCGGATGGCGCTCCCAGCGGCTTCGCCAGGTCCGGCCGAGGTGGTGATCGGTCTGCATGACTCGATCGTGCCGCGCCGCACATGAGAACCGGATGAAAAGGGCAACTAGCCCAGCGGCAGGCGGGCGATCACCACCGCGCCCCCGAGGGGCGCGCCGTTGCGGGCCGAGACGAGGCCGCCGTGCGCGATGACCACCTCCCGCACGATCGACAGGCCGAGTCCCGCGCCGGGCGCCGCACCGCTGCGGGCGTCGTCGCCTCTGGTGAAGCGGGCGAACGCCGCGTCGAGCAGGCCGCCGGGGAAGCCGGGCCCGTCGTCGGCGACCTCCACCGTGGCCGACTCGCGGTCGCTCGTGACCCGGATCCGCACGGTGCCCGCCCCGGCGGCCGCGCTGTTGCGGGCCAGGTTGGCCAGCACCTGGCGGAGCCGCTCCGGGTCGGCATTCACCACGACAGGCTCACCGGACGCCTCGATGCGCAGGCCGAGCGCGGGCCCGAGACGGCGTGCCTCGGCGACGGCCAGGTCGAGCAGGTCCACGGCCTCGATGCGGACGACGAGCGTGCCCGTCCGGGCCCGCGCCAGCAGCAGCAGGTCGTCGGCCAGCCGCGACAGCCGGTCCGCCTCGCCGAGCGCGGCCCGCAGTGACTGCTCGACCTCGCGGTCGTCGCCGATGGCGTCGAGTGCCAGCTCCAGCTCGCCCCGCAGCACCGCGAGCGGTGTGCGCAGCTCATGGCTGGCGTCGTCCACGAACGCCCGCTCGCGCTCGGCCGCCACGCCGAGCCGGGCCAGCATGTCGTTGAGGGTACGGGCGAGCCGGGCGATCTCGTCATCCCCCGGCACAGCGGGCAGGCTGCTGCCGCTCTCCAGCGACGAGATGATGGCGGCCTCGCGGGTCAGGGCGTCGACGGGCCGCAGCGCGGCGCGCACGACCGCCCAGGCGCCGACGGCCAGCGCGCCGACCAGCAGGGGCGCGGCGAGGAAGAGCACCAGCGCCAGCCGGTCGCGGGCGGCGTGGACGGGCTCGGCCGACACCGCGACCGCCAGCACGCCGGAGCCGATGCGTTCCGTCAGCACCCGTACGGAGATCGTCTCGCCGTCCTCCCCGACCGGCAGCGACCGCGTGGCCAGCGTCCCGTCCCCCGCCTGGCGGACCTGCTCGGGGGTGAGCAGCCGCCGCTCCCGCAGCGCGGCGGAGCCGGCCATCACCCCGCCGTCCGGGCCGTACAGCTGGGCCATCGGGTCGTCGGTCAGCGCGACGGCGTCGCCGACCTCGAGCGCCACGGCCAGGTCGCCGGCGCGGGCGGTCAGCCCGGCGTCGATGGCGGCCCAGAGCTGGCGGTCGAGCGCGGCGTACAGGAGGGCGAGGCAGATGGCGAGCACGCAGGCGGCCCCCGCCGCGGTGACGAGAGTCACACGGGCCCGCATCGAGCCTGGTAGCAGCCGCACGTGCACAGCCTGGCACAATCCGCCCGATCAGGCCGCGGCGGCTCTCATCTGTCTCTCATCGACGGGCTCACATCCTGATGTCACGAACACCGGATCGTCACCCGAGGAGCCTGACATGAGCGTCCCCACCTTCGAGCCACGCCAGTCGCATGCCTACCCCGCCCCCGACGTCCCCTCTCACCGGTCGCGGCGGGTGGGCGGCCGGGTGCTGGCCGCCTCCGTCGCCATCGTCGCCGCGGTGGCGGCCGCCGGCGCCGGCGGCTACCTGGGCGGCCGCGACGTCGCCCGGGCCAGTGTGCCCACCACCGCCACCGTTCCCGCGGTGTCCGGGGCCGCGGTGAACGCGCCTGCCATCCTGGCCAAGATCGAGCCGTCGATCGTCACGGTACGCACCCGCTCCGTCGGGGTGAACGCGCTCATGGAGCCAGTGGCCGAGCAGGGCACCGGCACCGGGTTCGTGATCGCCGCCAACGGCCTCATCGCCACGAACAACCACGTCGTCGAGGGCGCTCAGGCCATCACCGTCACGCTGCGGGACGGGCGGACGTTAACGGCGAAGGTGCTGCGCAGCGACCCGGCGGCCGACCTGGCCGTGCTGCGGGTGAACGCCACGAACCTGCCGGTCGCCCCGCTCGGGGACTCCTCGACGCTGAAGGTCGGCGACCCGGTCATCGCGATCGGCAACGCCCTGGCCCTGCCGGGCGGCCCGACGGTGACAGAAGGCATCGTGTCCGCGCTGGACCGTACCGTCCAGACCGACGCGGGAGCGCGCCTGCAGCACGTGATCCAGACCGACGCGGCCATCAACCCCGGCAACAGCGGCGGCCCGCTCGTGGACGCATCCGGCCGGATCGTCGGCATCAACACGGCCGCCGCCGGCGACGCGCAGAACATCGGCTTCTCCATCGCCATCAACGGCGCCCGGCACACGATCGACGACCTGCTCGCCTGACTAGGGTGGAATCATGAGGGTGCTCGTCGTAGAGGACGATCCCGGCATGTCCAGCATGCTGATCCGCGGACTGCGCCGCGAGGGCTACGCCGTGGACGCCGCGGGCAACGGCGAGGACGCGCTGTGGAGCGTCACGGAGAACGACTACGACGCCGTCGTGCTCGATGCCATGATCCCCGCGCCGGACGGGTTCGAGGTGTGCCGGCGGATGCGCGCGGCGGGCCGCTGGGCCCCGGTGCTCATGCTCACCGCGCGCAACGCCGTGACCGACCGCGTACGCGGCCTGGACTCGGGCGCCGACGACTACCTCACCAAGCCGTTCGCGTTGTCGGAGCTCTACGCCCGGCTGCGGGCCCTGACCCGCCGCGACCCGCACGAGCGGCCGGCCGTGCTGCAGGTCGGCGATCTCATCCTGGACCCGGTCAGCCACGTGGTGCGGCGCGGCGAGGCGGCGATCACGCTGTCGCCGAAGGAGTTCGCGCTGCTGCACGAGTTCATGCGGCGGCCCGGCGAGGTGCTCAGCCGGACCCATCTGATCGAGCATGTATGGGACTTCGCCTACGACGGCGGCTCGAACGTGGTCGACGTGTACGTCCGCTACCTGCGTGACAAAGTGGACCGGCCGTTCGGCCGCGACAACATCCAGACCGTGCGCGGCGCCGGCTACCGCCTCGACCCCGCGGTCTGACCTCTTCTCGACCGGCCGGCAGCTACAGGAGCTCGACCTGCTCAGCCACCATCGGGACGCGCTGGACGACCTGGTCGCGCGGTTGCTGGACGTCTCCTCTTACAAACGGATCTCGTAGACGACGTTGAACGCGGTCTGCGCGGCCCGCCGGAACCGGGTGAAGCCCGCCTCCGCGACCACCTCGCGGATGGCCGCCTCGCCGGCCTGCGCGCCCAGCGCGTAGCCGCCCGGCTGAGACAGAGCGTTGGGCACGCAGAGGAAGGTGGAGCCGCTGTAGTACAGCCGTCCTACCGGGGTGAAGTTCTCCTCCACCTTGTCGGAGGCGTTCGGCTCCACCAGCAGCCACGTGCCGTCCGGAGCCAGCGCCTCCCGCACCCGGCGCGCGGCCGCGAGCGGGTCGCCCATGTCGTGCAGGCAGTCGAACATCGTCACCAGGTCGTAGCCCGTCCCGGTGAAGGTCTGCGCCGTGGCCACCTCGAAGCTCACCCGGTCGCCGAGCCTGGCCCCCTCGGCCTTCTTGCGGGCCAGCGCGATCGAATCGGCGTGGTAGTCGGAGCCCATGACCGTGGTACGCGGGTACGCCTCGGCGAGAAGCAGCGACGACGATCCGAGACCACAGCCGAGGTCGGCCACGCGGGCCCCGGCGGTGAGCTTCTCGTCGACCCCGTCCAGCGCCGGGATCCAGTGCGGGATCAGCTCGGCCACGTAGCCGGGCCGGAAGAACGCGTCGGAGCCGACGAAGACGTCCTCGTCGTGCTCGTGCCAGCCGACGCCTGCGCCGGTGCGGAACGCCTCGGTGATCCGCGGTTCGGCACGCAACATTCCCAGCGCGACGAGGAACGCGGCCGGCACGTTGGGGCCGTTCGGGTCGGCCAGGCAGAACGCCTGTTCCTCGGTCAGCGAGAAGCGGCCGGTCTCGGGATCGTAGCTGACGTACCCGCCGGCGGCCTGGCCGCGCAGCCACTCGGTGAGGTAACGCGGGTGGCACCCGGTGCGCTCGGCGAACTGCTCGGGCGTCGCGGGGCCTGGCGCGAGCGCGCGGTAGAGGCCGAGCCGGTGGCCGATCACGACGGAGCCGGCGGCTTCTGTCGCCGCCAGGTCCGTCACGAACCGGTCAAGGAACTCGTTCAGCTTCTCGTGGTCCATCCTGGTCTCCTTCCCCGCGGACCGGCCCGTACCGGGCTCACGGCGGAAGGCTCGGCTCGCGGCCTTTCACGGCGCTCACACGGGCTGTCGTCGTGCTGACACGGTGACCACGTCCTCATCACGGGCATGCTGGAGCACCGTCCGGGCCGAAGGTCAGCACGGTGTCGGGTCGTACCCGTTCGATGAAGGATCGTCAGGCAGCGCGCCGGCTCGCCGGTACGCGCCGCGGACAGCCGATGCGGCGCCCACGCCTCCGGCGGGGCACTTCCAGGGTGGGCTCTCGCCGGCGCCCACCCTGGCGCCCCTATGTGAAGCCTTGCCTTTCAGCGGGTGTCGGAGTCGGTGTCACTCAGGGCGGCGCGGCCGGCCTCCAAGCGGGCCACCGGGATCCGGAACGGGGAGCACGAGACGTAGTCCAGGCCCACGTCATGGCAGAAGTGGACCGAGTCGGGGTCGCCTCCGTGCTCGCCGCAGATGCCCAGGTGCAGGTCCGGCCGGGCGGCCCGGCCCTCCTCCACGGCGATCTTGATCAGCCGGCCCACGCCCTCCCCGTCCAGAGACTCGAACGGGGAGACGCCGAAGATGCCCAGGTCCAGGTAGCGGTGGAAGAACGACGACTCCACGTCGTCCCTGGAGAAGCCCCAGGCCATCTGGGTCAGGTCGTTGGTGCCGAAGGAGAAGAACTCGGCGGCCTCGGCGATCTGGCCGGCCGTCAGGGCCGCGCGCGGCACCTCGATCATGGTGCCGATCAGGGCCTCGACGCCCATCTCTGCAAGGATCTTGACGGTTTCCTCGCGTACCGACTCCAGCTCCTGTACGGCCGCCACCAGTGGGATCATGATCTCCGGGCGCGCGCCGGGGACCTCCTTGGCGGCCTGGGCGATCGCCCGTACCTGCATCGTGAACAGGCCAGGGATCACCAGGCCGAGGCGGACGCCGCGCAGGCCGAGCATCGGGTTCTGCTCGTGGAGGCGCCTCACCGCGGCCAGGAGCTTGCGGTCCTTGTCCGTGACGTCCTGCGACGTTGCCACCTTGACGGACAAGTCCACGATGTCGGGCAGGAACTCGTGCAGGGGCGGGTCGATCAGGCGGATGGTAACGGGGTCGCCCCCCATAGCCTGAAATATCCCGATGAAGTCGGACTTCTGGAGGGGCTCCAGCGCGTCGAGCGCCGTCTGACGTTCCTCGTCCGTGGCCGCCAGGACCAGGTCCTCGACCAGCCGCCGGCGCTCGCCCAAGAACATGTGCTCGGTACGGCACAGGCCGATGCCATGGGCGCCGAAGCGGCGGGCGCGGGCGGCGTCCTCCGGGGTGTCGGCGTTGGCCCGCACGCCCAGCCGGCGGGCCTCGTCGGCGCGGCGCATGATGCGGTCCACGGCCTTGACGAGCTCGTCGCCGGGTTCGGCGCCCTCGAAGTACTCCACCACGGCCGACGGCACCACCGGGACCTCGCCGAGGAACACCTCGCCGGTCGTGCCGTCGATGGAGAGCACGTCGCCTTCCGACACGACCACGCCGTCCGGCGCCGTGAAGGTCCGCTCCCGGGTGTTGACGTCGAGCTCCTCGGCCCCGCACACGCAGGTCTTGCCCATGCCTCGGGCGACCACGGCGGCGTGGGAGGTCTTGCCGCCACGGCTGGTCAGGATGCCCTTGGCGGCGATCATGCCGGCCAGGTCGTCGGGGTTGGTCTCGCGGCGGATCAGGATGACGTCCTCACCCTGCTCGGTCAGCTCCACGGCCCGTTCTGAGGAGAAGACGGCCTTGCCGACGGCGGCGCCCGGGGAGGCGTTCATGCCCTTGGCGATCTTCTTCCTGTCGGCGCCCGCGTCGAAGCGGGGGAACATGAGCTGGGCCAGCTGGTCGCCGGTGACCCGGGTGACGGCGTCGTCGAGGGTGATCAGGCCCTGGTCGACGAGCTGGGTCGCGATGCAGAACGCGGCCGCCGCGGTCCGCTTGCCGACCCGCGTCTGCAACATCCACAACTTGCCGCGCTCGATGGTGAACTCGATGTCGCACAGGTCCTTGTAGTGCGTCTCGAGCGTCTCCATGATCCCGAGGAGCTCGTCGTACGAGTGCTTGTCGATGCGTTCGAGGTCCTCCAGCGGGATCGTGTTGCGGATGCCCGCCACCACGTCCTCGCCCTGGGCGTTCTGCAGGTAGTCGCCGTAGATGCCCTGCCGGCCCGACCCCGGGTCGCGGGTGAAGGCCACGCCGGTGCCGGAGTCGTCGCCGTAGTTGCCGAAGACCATGGCCATGATGTTGACGGCGGTGCCGAGGTCGGCGGGGATGCGTTCCTGGCGGCGGTAGAGGATGGCACGTGGGGCGTTCCAGGAGTCGAAGACGGCCATGACCGCCAGGCGCATCTGCTCGCGCGGGTCGGTGGGGAAGTCCTTGCCGGTCTGCTCGCGCACGATCCCCTTGTACGTCTCCACCAGGCGCTGCAGCTCGTCCGCGTCCAGGTCGGTGTCCTGGCGCCGGCCCTTGAGCTCGTCGAGCGCGCGCTCGAACAGCTCGCCGTCGATGTCCAGCACGGTCTTGCCGAACATCTGGATGAGCCTGCGGTAGGAGTCCCAGGCGAACCGCTCGTTGCCGCCGGCCTGCTTGGCCAGGCCGTGCACGGACTCGTCGTTGAGGCCGATGTTGAGGACCGTCTCCATCATGCCCGGCATGGAGAACTTCGCCCCGGATCGCACGCTCACCAGGAGCGGATCGTCGGCCTGCCCGAGCTTCCTGCCCATCTTCTTCTCGAGTGCGTCCAGATGCCCGGCGACCTCCTGCTCCAGGCCGTCCGGCAGGGCGCCGACCGCCAGGTAGTGGCGGCACGCCTCGGTGGTGATCGTGAATCCAGGGGGAACGGGCAGCCCGAGATTGGTCATCTCCGCGAGGTTCGCGCCTTTACCGCCGAGAAGATCCTTGAGATTCCTGTTGCCCTCGATGAAATCGTAAACATGCTTGGCCACCACAGCTCCAATCCAACGCCTCTGTCCCGGACTCTACCGGTGGAATTGATGATGAAACTGCACTCCTCTCATATATCGGTATTTCTGCTGGTACAGGGCCCACAACAGGTCTAATCCAATTTTATGGACGGACGGTGGAAGATTGGTTTATACCAATTGGTTTACACCAATTCTTGTGAAAGGGCGAGTGCCGGTGCAGAATCGGATCACACCCCCGCCAGGAGGCGCCCATGGCCACTCCTACCAAGCCCAAGAGGCGCGCTCGTATCGTCGCCGGTTCGGCAAAGACGGCCCGCGACGCCGCGATCTATCTGGACGATCGGCTGCCGTTCGCGCGCTGGTTCCGGCCGCAGCTTCGCAAACTCTTCCCCAGCCACTGGTCGTTCCTGCTGGGCGAGCTGGCGCTGTACTCGTTCGCGCTGCTGGTGCTCACAGGCACGTTCCTGACGTTGTTCTACAAGCCCAACCCGGGCGTGGCCTTCGCCTCCGCCGTGGAGATCAGCATGGAGGTGCGGGGCGGGCTGCTGATGCGGCAGCTGCACCACTGGTCGGCGACCGTGTTCGTGCTGGCG
Source organism: Nonomuraea sp. 3N208 (assembly GCF_052245935.1). Taxonomy (NCBI): domain Bacteria; kingdom Bacillati; phylum Actinomycetota; class Actinomycetes; order Streptosporangiales; family Streptosporangiaceae; genus Nonomuraea; species Nonomuraea sp. 3N208. The sequence goes on from NZ_JBQQBR010000007.1 coordinate 319,933, forward strand.
ATCGTGGCGCACCTGTGCCGGGTGTTCTTCACCGGCGCGTTCAGGAAGCCGCGTGAGCTGACGTGGATGCTCGGGGTGGTGCTGTTCGGTCTGGTGCTCTTCGAGTCGTTCCTGGGCGTGTCGCTGCCCGGCGATCAGCTCGCGATGACGGGGCTGCGGCAGGCGCAGGGGCTGCTGCTGTCGATTCCGCTGGTGGGGACGTACCTGTCGGCGTTCGTGTTCGACGGCGGGTTCCCGGGAAACGTCATTCCGCGGATCTTCGTCACGCACGTGCTGCTGGTGCCGGGGATCCTGCTGGCGCTGGTCCCGCTGCACGGGCTGATCCTCACCTGGCGGCAGAAGCATACCGAGCGCCGGGCCACTGCGGCCGGCGAGCGCACCGTGACCGGCGGGCCCTTCTTCCCGTACTTCGCGATCAAGAACGGGGCGACGGCGCTGTTCACGATCGGGGCGATCGCGGCCCTTGCCACGCTTGCGCGAGTGAACCCGGTGTGGGAGCACGGGGCGTACAACCCCGGCGCCTATCCGGTGTCGGCGCAGCCGTTCTGGTATTTCGGGGTGCTGGACGGCGCGCAGCGGCTCGTGCCGGGGTGGGAGATCGTCGTCGGCGGGTACGTGCTGCAGCCAGGGCTGTGGGTGCCGCCGCTGATCCTGACGGTGTTCTTCGGCGTGCTGCTGCTCTATCCGTTCCTGGAGCGGCGGTTCACCGGCGACGGGGATCATCACCAGCTGCTGGACCGGCCGTCGCAGGCGCCGGTGCGTACGGCTCTGGGCGTCGCGGTCATCACGTTCTTCACCGTGTTGTGGGCGGGGACGTGGGTCTCGGAGATCCCGCCCGTGATGCACTCCGCACCCGGATTCCCGCAGCCGCCACCTGCTCCGCCCGCGTTGCTGACGGTCCCGACCGCCACCTACGAGATGATCATCCTGGGGCTGCGGGCAGCCGTGTTCGTGCTGCCGGTGGTGGCCTTCCTCGTCACCCGCGCCGTCTGCCGCAGGCGGTCACCCTAGCGGGTTGTCCTCGGGCGGCACGCCGGGCACGCCGTCGCGCGGTGGGAACCACGATACGAACGTCGCCCCCTCGCCCAGCCGGGAGAACACCGCGACGCGTCCCCCGTGCGACTCCACGATCTGCCGGACGATGGCCAGGCCGAGGCCCGTGTGGCGGTCGCGGCGGCTGGCCTCGCCGCGCCAGAACCGGTCGAACACCCGCTCCTGGTCGGCCTCTCGCAGCCCTGGGCCGTCGTCCCGGACCGCGACCCACAACCAGCCCTCCCACCGGCCTGTCGCGACCCTGATCGTGCCGCCGGGGGGCGACAGGCGCACCGCGTTGGAGAGCAGGTTCGCCACCGCACGCCGCAGCGCGTCGGAGTCGCCGGTCATCTCCAGGCCGCGCCCCAGATCGCGGGTGATCGTCACGTCGCGGGCGGCGGCGGGGGCCACGTGCTCCTCGCACGCCTCCGCCACGACCCGGGACAGGTCGAGGTCGGTGTCGGCGAACGCGCCGCCCTGCCGTCTGGCGCTGGCCAGCAGGTCCTCCACCAGCCTGGTCATGCGAGTGGTCGCGCGGTCCACGATGGCCACGGCCCTGACCCGCTCCTCCTCGCTGGCGTCAGGGTCGGCGAGCACGGCGTCCACGTTCGCCCGGATGATGGTCAGCGGGCTGCGCAGCTCGTGCGAGGCGTCGTCGATGAGCTGGCGCTGCGCCCGGAACGCCTCCTCCAGGCGGTCGAGCATGGTGTCGATCGTGTCGGCCAGGTCCTTCAGCTCGTCGCGCGGCCCGTTCAGGTTGATGCGCCGCTTCAGGTCCGTGGCCTGGATGTCCTCCGTGGTGCGGGTGATCGACCTGACCGGACGCAGCACGCGGCCGGACAGCACCCAGCCGATGCCCAGGCTGGCGACGTAGAGACCGGCCAGGGTGTAGAGGGAGTAGTCGCGGAGCGTGGCCATCGTCCGGACGTTGATGGCGTTCTCCACCTCCTCGACGAAGACGACCTGACGCTTGTCGACATACCGCCCGTCGTTGTACACCTTGGCGTACTCGGTGGTGTACGGGCGCTGGTCGGTGGACTTCGAGACGGCGTAGTAGATGCCGCCGAGTACGAGCGTGGCCAGCACGAACAGCAGACCCGAGTAGAGCACGGTGAGCCGGAAGCGAATGGTGTGGATCATGTCGGCTCCTTGAGCCGGTAGCCCCGGCTGATCACCGTCTCGATGAGGCCCTCCTCCTGCAGCTTGCGGCGCAAGTTGCCGACCGTGACGCGCACGGTGTTGGTGAAGGGGTCGGCGTGCTCGTCCCAGACGTGCTCGAGCAGTTCCTCGCTGGACACGACGTGGCCGGGCCTGGTCATCAGGTAGTGCAGCACGCCGTACTCCTTGGGAGTGAGCGCCAGCGACCGGCCGTCCAGCGTGACCTCCAGCCGCGCGGTGTCGATCCGTAATCCGCCCACCTGGATCACCGACGTGCCGCCGCTGGAGTCCCTGCGCAGCAGGGCCCGCACTCTGGCCAGCAGCTCGGGGAACGCGAACGGCTTGACCACGTAGTCGTCGGCTCCCTCGTCGAGCCCGCGTACGCGGTCGTCCAGCCGGTCGCGGGCGGTCACCATGATGATCCGCACGCCCTTGCCCGCGGCGCGTACGGTGCGGCACAGCTGGAAGCCGTCGCCGCCGGGCAGGTTGAGGTCGAGCAGGACCAGGTCGTACGTGTTGACCTGCAACTTCTCGTGCGCGGCCGGCGCGTCGTAGGCCACGTCGACCGCGTATCCGGCCCTGACCAGGCCCACGCGCAACGCGTCGACCAGGTCCTCCTCGTCCTCCACCACAAGCAGTCGCATATCTTGCACCCTAGTTTGGGCACTCCTAATTTCGGATGATTCGTTCCGCGATGGGAGCGGCCCGATCGATGGGGATGGCGAAGCCGATGCCGATGTTGCCGCCGCCCCGCCCGGCCGCGATCGCGGTGTTCACGCCGACGACCTCGCCCCGGGTGTTCACCAGCGGGCCGCCCGAGTTGCCCGGGTTGATCGACGCGTCCGTCTGCACGGCCGTCCGCCGGGCGCCGCCCAGCCGCACCTCGCGGTCGAGTGCGCTGACGATGCCGGCGGTGACCGTACCCGACAGGCCCAGGGGCGAGCCGATCGCGAGCACCTGGTCGCCGACCGCAAGGTCCCCGGACCTGCCGAGCGTGGCGGGTGTCAGATCGCCCGGGTAAGACACCTCCAGCACGGCCAGGTCCTCGTCGTCGTCCTCGCCGATCACCTGGGCGGACAGCCGGCGGCCGTCGTTGAGTATCACGGTCACCTGGTCGGAGCCCTGCACCACGTGCGCGTTGGTGAGGATGTGGCCACGGTCGTCCACCACGAACCCCGATCCGCCGCCTCGGCCGACCTCCACGGACACCACGCTGGGCAGGACGCGGGCCGCCGTCGCGCTGAGTCCGCTGAGGCTGGCCGAGGGGACGGGCGCCGCCCTGGGGAGCGCGGCAGCGGCGGGGGCCGGCTCGGACCCTTCGAAGAGCCGGCCCCCCACCACGCCCGCCCCCGCCCCGGTGACCGCCGCGACGAGCGCGGCGGCCACCAGCAGGCGTCCCCTGGGCGGGGTCTTGGGTGTCGTCGGGGCCGACCTGGGCCCCTGCGGAAGCGTGATGCCGGGCGCCGCGGCCGCTTCGGAGCGGTCCTGCATCGGCAGGGTGACGAACTCGGGCCCGCGCGGGCTGCCCAGCCCCCTCACGGGAGCCTCGAGAACCACAACATCGACGTCATCGCCGCGATCAACGCGAAGATCAGGCCCGCCGCCACGAACCACTGCCATACCTCCTGACGCTCGGTCCGGTAACCGACCGAGGTTCCGATGTCCTCGTAGACCGCCTGCAACTGGTCGCCGGTCGCCGCCTCGTAGAAACCGCCGCCCGCGGTGTCGGCCAGCCCGCGCAGCGCGGGGCCGTCCACGGGCACCGGCACGTCGCGGCCGGAGAGATTGATGGTGCCGTCCGGCGTGCCGTACGCGATGGTGGTGACCGGGACGCGCCGGTTGGCCGCCTCCGCCGCCGCGTCGGAGACCGTGCGGCCGGTGGTGTTGGAGCCGTCCGACAGCAGCACGACGTGCGCGGGCGGCGTCTCCTCCTCCGAGTCGAGCGAGGCGATGGCCTCCAGCGAGGAGTAGACCGCGTCGCCGATGGCGGTGCCGGACTCCATGGTGAGCCGGTCGAGCGCCGTCAGCACCGCCTGCCGGTCCGTGGTCGGCGGCACGGCGACCGCGGCCGCCGAGGAGAACGACACCAGGCCCAGGTTGAACCGCTCCGGCAGGCCCTGCACGAACTGCCTGGCCGCTTGCTTGGCCGCCTCGAAGCGGTTCGGGGAGACGTCGGTTGCGCCCATGGACGCGGACACGTCGAACGCCACCATGATCGTCGCCCGTTCCCTGGGCACCGTGACCTCGGCCTGAGGCCGGGCGAAACCCACCACGAGCAGGGCGAACATGAGCAGCAGTGCCGCCGCGGGCAGGTGCCGCCGCCAGCCCGGCCGTCTCGGCGCGACCTTGTCGAGCAGGTCGAGGTTGGTGAAGCGGACGGCGTACGCGCTGCGCCTCAGCTGCACCACCACATAGGTGACGGCGAGCAGGGCCACCGGGATGAGCAACAACAACCAGATTGGCGCGAGCAACGTCACGCCACATCACCTCCCTCGGGCGGCCCGGCCGTTCTGGGCCCGGCCGCTCCCGGGCCGGCCGCTCCCGGGCCGACCGCTCCCGGACTGACCGCTCCCGGACTGACCGCTCCCGAGCCGGCCGAGCGCGCCGGGAAGGCGGGGCTGGCGGCCAGCGTGGCCAGGCGGCGCTGTCTCATGACGTGTTTGACCAGGTCGCGTACCCAGTCCCGGTCGGTACGCAGCCGCAGGTGGGTAGCCCCGGCCCGGCGCATCGCCTGCGCGATGGCGTCGCGCTGCCCGGCCGCCGCCTCGGCGTACCTGCGCCGCAGCCGCGCACTGGCGGTCGAGACCTCGCGCCGCCGCCCGGTCTCCGGGTCGATCAGCGTCAGGATCCCCACGTTCGGCAGGGTGAGCTCGCGCGGGTCGAGCACCTCCACGGCCAGCACCTGGTGCCTGGCGGTGAGCTTGCGCAGCGGCAGCTCCCACGTCTCGGGCGAGTCCAGGAAGTCCGACACGACGACCATCAGGCCGCGGCGGCGCACCACCCGGCCCAGTTGCTCGGCCGCCACGCCGAGCAGCGGCTCGGCCACCCCCGGCGGCGTGCGGGGCAGCCCGAACGCGGCCTGCAGCAACGCCATCAGGTGCGGCCGGCCCGTCCTGGCGGGCAGCGTCCTGACGCCGCCGCCGTGCAGCATGTGGGTGCCGATGCGGTTGCCGGTCCGCTGGGTGAGGAAGCCGACCGCGGCCAGCGCGGACAGGGCCAGCTCGCGCTTCTCCATCGCCGCGGTGCCGAAGTCCATGCTGGCGGTGGCATCGAGCAGGGCCCAGATCTCCAGCTCCCGGTCGGCGACCAGGTCGCGCACGTAGGGCTCGTTCGTGCGGGCGGTGACGTTCCAGTCCATGCGCCGCACGTCGTCGCCCGGCTGGTACGGCCGGGTCTCCGCCGGCTCGCTCCCGGGACCTGGCAGCAGCCCCAGGTGTTCGCCCTGGAGCAATCCATCCAGCCTCCTGGTGATCGTCAGCTCGAGCCTGCGCAGCGCGGGCTCTGCCATCAGGTACGGCTTCATGCCACAGCCCCCTGCGGCTGCGTTTCCTGCTGCGGGGCGATGACCGGCAGCGGCACGGCGGCCAGCACGCGGTCCACGATCTGCCTGGGCATCACGCCGTCGGCCAGCGCGTCGAAGGAGAGCACCAGCCGGTGGGCCATGACGTCGTGCGCCAGGTCCCGTACGTCCTCCGGCAGCACGTAGTCGCGTCCCCGCAGGAGCGCCAGCGCCCGGCCGGCGGCCAACAGGCCGAGCGTGGCCCTGGGGCTCGCGCCGAACGCCAGCAGCCGCCGCGCGTCCTGCACCCCGTACCGGTCGGGGTCGCGGGTGGCGTAGACGAGGCGGACGGCGTACTCGGCGACCGCGTGATGGACGAAGACCTCCTCCGCCCGCCGCTGCAACGCGACGACGCGAGCAGGGTCGAGGATCTGCTGGGGCGTGGGCGGGTCCACACTCATGCGGTAGACGATCGCCAGCTCCTCCGATTCGCTGGGATAGTCCACGTCGATCTTCATGAGGAAGCGGTCTCGCTGCGCCTCGGGCAGGTGGTAGACGCCCTCGGACTCGATCGGGTTCTGCGTGGCCAGCACCAGGAACGGCGTCGGCACCTCGTGGGTGACGCCGCCGATGCTGACCTGCCGCTCGGCCATGATCTCCAGCAGGGCCGACTGCACCTTCGCGGGCGCCCTGTTGATCTCGTCGGCGAGCAGCAGGTTGGCCATGACCGGGCCGAGCTCGATGTCGAAGCTCTCGGTCGACGGCCGGTAGATCCTGGTGCCGACGATGTCGGCGGGCACCAGGTCGGGCGTGAACTGAATACGCGCGAACGTGCCGCCGACCACGGTGGCCATGGTCTCGGCGGCGAGCGTCTTGGCGATGCCGGGCACGCCTTCGAGCAGGCAGTGCCCCTTGGCGAGCACCGCCACGAGCAGCCGCTCGACCATGAGATCCTGCCCGACGATCACCCGCTTGACCTCGAACAGCGCCCTTTCCAGGAGCGCGGGGTCCGTCATGGCTGCGTTTCCGTCAGGGGGCAGTCGTCCATGACGACCCGTAGCTCCAGCGCGCTCGGCTCAGGTTCGGCGAACGCGGCGCTCCCCGTCATCAGCGCTGCGGCTACGGCCAGCAACACAAGAGCGAAACGTGATGTACGCATGGTTTCCCTTGTCCCTCGTATAGGCCCCATTCCGGGCTTAGAAGGCATGTCATCAGGCGACCGCGAAAACCGGCGTAACCTTCGCCTTTACACGATTTTTCGGTTGGGCAGGGTAGACCTCCGGCATGACGCCCATCCAGCGCTACCTCGCGGAAGAGGTGGCCCACGACCACGCGGACGGCCTCATCCCCCGCCGCGAGGCGCTGCGGCGGCTCGCGCTGCTGGGCCTGGGACTGCCCGCCGCCACCGCCCTCCTGGCCGCCTGCGGCGCATCCGAGGAGGCGGCTGCGCCCACCACCACGGCGGCGACCACGCCCGCTCCCGCCACCACGACGGCGAGCCCGGCGGGGCCTGCGCCGCTGCCGACGGAGGCGATCACGTTCGCCGGGCCCGAGGGCACGACGTTGCAGGCCGCGTGGGCGGCCGCCGAAGGCGACGCCAAGGGCGCCGTCCTGGTGATCCACGAGAACCGCGGCCTCACCGACCACATCCGCTCGGTCGCCGGCCGCCTGGCCGCGAGCGGCTACTCGGCCCTGGCTCTCGACCTGCTGTCCCGGGAGGGCGGTACCGCGTCGTTCACGGACACCGCGCAGGCCACCGCCAAGCTCGGGGAGATCCAGCCGGAGCGGTTCGTGGCCGACATGAAGGCCGCCGTGGGAGAGCTGGAGCGGCGGGCCGAGGGGGCGAAGCTCGGCATGATGGGCTTCTGCTTCGGAGGCGGGATGACGTGGTTGCTGCTGTCGTCCGCGGAGCCTCGCCTGGCCGCCGCCGTGCCCTTCTATGGACCGCTGCCGGACAACGCCGACATGGCCGGCACCAAGGCCGCCGTCCTCGGGGTGTACGCCGAGCAGGACGACCGGGTGAACGCCACCAGGGACGCCGCCGAGGCCGCCCTGCAGAAGGCCGGGCTGACGCACGAGATCGTGACGTTCCCCGGGGTGGGGCACGCGTTCTTCAACGACACGGGACAGCGGTACAACGCGCAGGCGGCCTCCCAGGCCTACGAGCGGGTCCTGGCCTGGTTCGACCGCCACCTGTCCTGATCAGCGTCCCGCGAACGGGCACGTGGCACCACGGAGCCGGCCGAGCATGCGCGCGTCACGGCGGCGCGCCGGTGAGGCGGAGGAGCGTCCCCCTGGAGGGCCATCAGCCGAAGTGCGGCGGGAGGAGCCCACGTGGCTTGCCGTAAAGGATGGTCTGGCCCTTGAAGAAAAACGGCAAGCCGAAGTGCGGCGGGAGGAGGCGGCTTGCCGTAAAGGATGGCCTGGCCCTTGAAGAAAAACGGCAAGCCGAAGTGCGGCGGGAGGAGCCGGCTTGCCGTAAAGGATGGCCTGGCCCTTGAAGAAAACGGCCGCCCGCCGAGAAACGGCGAGCGGCCTGTGAGACGAACTCTAAAAATCAATCATTGAGGTGCTGACGCAGGTAGGACTCCACGGCGTCGATGGAGATGCGCTCCTGGGCCATGCTGTCCCGCTCGCGAATCGTCACCGCCTGGTCTTCCAGCGTGTCGAAGTCGACCGTGATGCAGAACGGCGTGCCGATCTCGTCTTGACGCCGGTAACGACGGCCGATGGCGCCCGCGTCGTCGAACTCCACGTTCCACCTGCGGCGCAGCTGCGCGGCCAGGTCCCGGGCCTTCGGCGACAGGTCGGCGTTGCGCGACAGAGGCAGCACCGCGGCCTTGACCGGGGCGAGCCGGTGGTCGAGCCGCATGACCGTGCGCTTCTCCATCTGACCCTTGGCGTTGGGCGCCTCGTCCTCGCTGTAGGCGTCCAGCAGGAACGTCAGCGCGGCCCGGTCGACGCCGGCCGCCGGCTCGATGACGTAGGGGACGTAACGCTCCCCGGTGTCCTGCTCGAAGAAGCTGAGGTCGACGCCCGACGCCTTGGAGTGGGCGGTCAGGTCGAAGTCGGTGCGGTTGGCGATGCCCTCGAGCTCACCCCACTCCGAGCCGGTGAAGTTGAACCGGTATTCGACGTCGACGGTGCGCTTGGAGTAGTGGGACAACTTTTCCTTGGGGTGCTCGTAGAGCCGGAGGTTGTCCTTGTTGATGCCGAGGTCGGAGTACCAGCGGAAGCGCTCGTCGATCCAGTATTGGTGCCATTCCTCGTCCGTGCCCGGCTTGACGAAGAACTCCATCTCCATCTGCTCGAATTCGCGGGTGCGGAAGATGAAGTTGCCCGGTGTGATCTCGTTGCGGAACGACTTGCCGATCTGGCCGATGCCGAACGGGATCTTCTTACGCGCCGACTGCTGCACGTTGAGGTAGTTGATGAAGATGCCCTGCGCGGTCTCGGGGCGCAGGAAGGCCAGGCCCGACTCGTCCTCGACCGGGCCGAGGAACGTCTTGAGCAGGCCGCTGAACTGCCGCGGCTCGGTGAAGGTGCCCTTGTTGCCGCAGTTGGGGCAGGTGATGTCGGCCAGGCCGCCCTCGGGCGTCTTGCCGTTCTTCTCCTCGTACGCCTCGATGAGGTGATCGGCGCGGAACCGCTTGTGGCAGGACAGGCACTCGGTCAGCGGGTCGGTGAAGGTGTCGACGTGGCCGCTGGCCCGCCACACCTCGGGCGCCAGGATGACGCAGGAGTCGAGGCCGACGATGTCCTCGCGGGCCTGGACCGTCGACAGCCACCACTGCCGCTTGACGTTGTTCTTCAGCTCGACGCCCAGGGGACCGTAGTCCCACGACGCGCGCAGTCCGCCGTATATCTCGCTCGACGGGTATACGAGCCCGCGGCGTTTGGCGAGGCTGACGATGGTGTCCATGACGTCGGTGCGTCGTGCCATTGTGGTTGGTTCTCTTTCCGGCTGGAGGTCGGCGAGTAAAATTCGTGAGCTCCCAGCTTAGGGGACGGTCACACGTTCTCGCGCGCGAGAATTGTTTACGCCCCGTCCTGTATGTAGACGTCCTCATACGCGCTGGGCTCGTTCACCATGAGGATCATCAGCGGATACATCACCATCCGGGCGGCGGAGAGCGCCCTGCGATAGAACCCTGCGCCCTCCCAATCGGTGACCAGCGCCCACAGATTGGGCTCGTCCACCGACCGGGCCAGCCTGCCACGCTGGTAGCCCGGTTGGGTGGCGAACATGTCGAGGATCGCGTGGGCCTGCTTGACGAAGTCTTGGGACTGGGACTCTGGAACGGTGTATCTGATCACGGCGAGCACGCGACCAGCCTAGAGGGGAAGAAGGTTCACAACGGGCCCATAGGCGAGGTGTTCGTCGACGCATCCTGCGCGGGTGTGCCCGCGGGTCCCGTAGGCTCGGGGCGTGGCTGCGAAAAACAAGCGCCCGCTCCCCCAGGGTGAGCGGTTCTTCACGCCGGGCGCGACCGGGCTGCGCAAAGCCGTGGAGCAGCGGAGCGCGGTGCCGATGACCTACCTGTTCACGCAGGTGCCCCGGTGGGTGGCCCCTGTGGTGCTGGTGGTGCTGTTGCTGGCCGGGTTCGCCGTGACCAATCCGCTGGGCGGGGCGGCGGCGCTGGTCGTGCTGGCGTTCGTGGCGTGGCTGGCGTACCTGTCGTGGCCGTCCCTGGGGGTCGGCGCGAAGGTGTTGCGGGTCGCCATGATGACCTTCCTGGTGCTGCTCGCGGCGACCCGCTTCGGGCTGATCTAGGTCAACGATCCAGGTCAACGATCTAGGGCAACAGGGTGTAGTGGGGGAAGTTGCCCGGGAGGCGTTCGGTGTCCGGGCCCGCGGTCACGGCCCGGACCAGGAGGTCGCCGCCGACGAAGGCGCCGCGCCAGGACGCGCCGAGGCCGCCGAAGAGCTCCTCGCGGTCGCCCCGTGAGCGCGGCCGGTTGTGGCCGACCTTGAAGGCCCGCACCTCGGGCGCCAGCCGGTGGAAGGTCTCCTCCTCGTCGCAGGACAGGGTGGCGACGAGGGCGCCGTTGCTGGCGTTCATGGCGGCCAGCAGCTCCGCCTCCGTGTCCACCAGGACGATCGTGTCGACCGGGCCGAAGGGCTCGGCATGGTGGAGAGGGGACGAGGGCGGCGGGTTGAGGAGGGCCGTCGGGGCAAAGTAGGCGGAAATATCCTGCCCCGGAAGGAAATGTCCGGTGTCGAGTGACGCCCGATGGATCGGGACGCCGCCCCGGGCGATCGCCTCGTCCACCTGGTCGGACAGTTCCTTGGCCTTCGAGGCGTTGATCAACGGGCCGAAATCCAGCTGAGGCAGGGCGTCATCGGGGTCTTCGACGGCGAGCGGGTGCCCGAAGCGCAACGATCCGACCGCCGCCACGTAAGCCCGCAGGAACTCGTGGAACAGCGAGCGCTGCACCACGAACCGCGGGTAGGCCGTGCAGCGCTGCTTGGCGTAGTCGAACGACGCCCGGATCTGCCGCGTGAGCAGGTCCCAGTCACCGTACTGCCACACTCCCCAGCAGTTGAGCCCCTCCTGCTCCAGCACGTGCCGGCGCCCCAGGTCGGCCACCGAGCCGGCCACCTTGGCCCCGGCGCCCCTGCCGCCCACGAACGACACGCACCCCAGCGAACGACCTCCGACGAGCACCGGCGACAGCTCCGAGCCGCCCCCGCTGACCAGCGTGAACGGCAGCCCTTCCCGTACGGCGAGCGCGGAGGCGAGCGTGAGGCAGCTCAGGCCACCGTCCGTGGGGGTCTTGGCGATGACCGCGTTGCCGGCCAGCGCCTGCACGAGCATGGCGTGCATGAGCACGCTCATCGGATAGTTCCAGCTGGCGATGTTGCTGACCGGCCCGGGCAGCGGCAGGCGTCCTGCGACCATGCGGTCGATCTCCGTCACATACCACCGGACCCCGTCCAGGCAGCGGTCCACGTCGGCGCAGGCCGTCTTCCACGGCTTGCCGATCTCCCAGACCAGCAGCAGGGCCAGCAGCTCGCGGTGGGCGGCCATGGAGTCGACGGCGGCCGAGACCATGGCCTTGCGCTCGGCGAGCGGCAGGTGCCGCCAGCGCTGGTGCTCCTCGACGGCGCCGGCCACGGCCCGCCCGGCACCGGCCCGGTCGAGCCTGGGCGGTCCGGCGATGGCGGTGCCGTCCAGCGGTGAGAAACCGGGCACGGGGCGCCCGTCCCGGTGCCAGACGCCGCCCCAGTGATTGAGCACCCGGTCGTCGTGGAAGGCCTCGGGCGCCACCGCACAACAACGGTCGTACGCGTCCCGCCAGCCCGTACCCGGCTTGAGCCGCATGTACATCCCTCCTCGGTCGGAATCGGGTCGGTATCGGGTCGGAATCAGTCGGACCAGTCGGCGGTGATGAGCTCGGGCAGCGGCTCGAACTCCTTGATCGCTTCCAGCGAGGGCCCCATGGCGGCGTTGGCCTCGCGCTCGACCATCACCTCGACCAGCACCGGCAGCCGCTCCCGCGCCGCTTCGTCCGACGCCCAGGCCAGCGCGTCCCGCAGGTCCCCAGGGACCTCCACCCGCCGGGCCGGACAGCCGAACGCCTCCATGGCCTTGACGTGGTCGATGCCGCCCTCGCCGTAGTGCAGATCCACGGCGTAGTTCATGCCGTACGGGATCTCGGCCTGTCTGATCAGCCCCAGGTACTCGTTGTTGATCATGACGATGACGAACGGGATGCGGTACTGAGCCGCAACCGCGATCTCCTCCATCAGGAACTGGAAGGAGTAGTCGCCCACCACGGCCACGACCTGCCGCTCGGGATGAGCGCACTTGACGCCCATGGCCGCCGGCACCTCCCAGCCCAGCGGCCCGGCCTGACCGCACACCAGGTAGCGGCGCGGCAGGTAGGTCGTCTGGAACTGGCCGGACCAGATCTGGTAGAGCCCGATCGCGGTGACGAACGTGGTGTCCCGGTCGAAGAACTCGTTGATCTCCTTGAACACCCGCGGCGGCTTGATCGGCACGTCGTCGAAGTCGTCGCGCCGCCCCATCGTGCGGCGCAGGTCGGCGACCTTGCGCACCCACGTGCCCGGCTCTCTCCTGGCGGTACGACGGCGTGCCTCGTCCAGCAGCTCCTCCAGCACCGGCCGGGCGTGCCCGACGATCCCCAGGTCGGGCTCGAAGACCCGGCCGATCTGCGTGGGCTCGATGTCCACGTGGATGAACTTGCGGCCCCTGCGGTAGACGTCGAGGTCACCGGTGTGCCGGTCCCCGAAGCGCGCCCCCACGGCCAGGACCAGGTCGCTCTCCAGGAACGCGGCGTTGCCCCACCGCGTCTGGGTCTGGATGCCGGCCATGCCGGCGAACAGCGGGTGGTCCTCGGGAAAGGCGCCCTTGCCCATGAGCGTCACCTGCACCGGCAGCTGCAGGTGCTCGGCCAGCGCGCGCAGCTCCTCGGTCGCGTCGGCGATGATCACCCCGCCGCCGGCCAGGATGATCGGCCGCCTGGCCACCGACAGCATGTCCACCGCCGCGCTCACCGCCCTGGGCAGCGGCCTGGGCACTTCGACGGGCAGCGGCGCGTCCAGGTCCCGGTCGTACAGGCAGCTGCCGCGCTGCACGTCGATCGGCAGGTCGATGAGCACGGGCCCGGGCCGCCCGGAGCGCGCGATCCTGAACGCCTCCCTGAACACCCACGGTGCCTGGGCGGGCTCCTTGAGCTGGACCGCCCATTTGGTCACCGGCCGGGCGATCTCCACGATGTCGACCGCCTGGAACGCCTCCTGGTGCAGCTTGGAGGTCATGGCCTGGCCGGTGACGCAGATCATCGGGATCGAGTCGGCCAGGGCGGTGTAGAGGCCGGTGATCATGTTGGTGCCGGCGGGGCCGGACGTGCCGATGCAGACGCCGACGTTCCCCGTCACCCTGGCCCAGCCGTCGGCCGCGTGGGTGCCGCCTTCCTCGTGGCGTACCGTGATGTGACGGATCGAGCTGTGCTGGAGCGCGGCGTAGAGCGGCAGGATGGCCGCCCCGGGGATGCCAAAGACGGTGTCCACCCCCTCCGACTCCAGCACCGCCACCACGGCCTCCATACAGGGAATCCGATTCATCCGTTCAGCCTTTCCACGACCTTGAGCAGGGCGGAGTGGTCGAGCGAGCCGTGGCCCTGCGCCCTGGCCGCGGCCACGAGCTGGGCGACCTGCCCGGTGAGCGGCAGGCTGACTCCGGCCTCGCGGGCGGCGGCGAGCGCGATGCCCATGTCCTTGTGGTGCAGGTCGATGCGGAAGCCGGGGGCGAACTCGCGCTTGACCATGGTGTGCCGCTTGAGCTCCAGGATCCTGGAGCCGGCCAGGCCGCCCGCGAGCACGTCGAGCCCGCCGGCCGGGTCCACGCCGGACGCCTCGAGCAGCACGATCGCCTCCGACACCAGCCCGTAGATGCCGCCGACGACGAGCTGGTTGGCGGCCTTCACGGTCTGCCCGGCGCCGGCCGGGCCGACATGGACCACGGTCGTGCCGAGCGTCGACAGGATCGGCCGGGCCGCCTCGACGTCCTCGGCCGCGCCGCCGATCATGATCGAGAGCGTGCCGTCGACCGCGCCGCGCTCGCCGCCGCTGACCGGGGCGTCCACGGCCCGTACGCCGGCGGCCGCCGCCTGCCGCGCCACCCAGCGGGAGGTCTCCGGTTTGATCGTGCTCATGTCGATGTAGAGGAGGTTGGGGCGCCCGTACTCGATGACCAGCGGCGCAACCTCCTCGACCTGCGGCGAGTCGGGCAGCATGGTGATCACGACGTCCGCGCCCCCGACCGCCTCGACCACGCTCGACGCGCCCTTGCCGCCCAGGCCGGCGAGCTGGTCGACGCGCTCGGCGCTCACGTCATACCCGGTCACGGCATGTCCGGCCTTGAGGAGGTTGGCCGCCATCGGGCTGCCCATGATCCCCAAGCCGACGAACCCGATGTTCATCCCTGCCTCCAGTCGAACGCGCCCGGCCCTTCGTGCCGGTACTCCAGGCCGATGTGACCCCGATAGCCCGCGGCCTCCAGCCGCGCGAAGATCTCCGAGTACGGCATCCGCCCGCTCCCCGGCCGGCCCCGGCCGGGGTCGTCGGCGATCTGCACGTGGCCGAACCGTGCGCTGTGCCGGTCGATGAGCGTGAGCACGTCCTCGCCCATCCGGTGCAGGTGGTAGAGGTCGGCCAGGAAGGCCACGTTCTCCCGGTCCACCTCGTCGATCAGCTCGAACGCCGCCTGCGACGACGTGATCGGATATTTCGAGTTCTCGTGGGAGTTGAGGGCCTCCACCACCACGGTCGCGCCGATGCCGGCGGCCGCGTCGGCCGCCCTGCGCAGGTTCGCCGTGGCCAGGTCCCTGTCGACGTCCGGGCCGTTGCCGTACAGGGCGTTGAGCACCCCGCAGCCCAGCTCGCCGGCCAGCCGCACGGCGGCGTCGATGTTGGCCTGGAACCGGGCCGAGCCGTCCGGCCTAGCGAGCAGCCCGCGTTCCCCCGCGGCCATGTCGCCGGCGTCGAAGTTCAGCCCGACGAGCCGCACTCCGGCGTCCTCGATGGCCTGCCGCAGCGCCGCCAGCTCGGCGCCGGTCGGGTCCGGCCCGTCGAACGGCCACCACAGCTCGACGGCGTCGAACCCGTTCTTGGCCGCCGCGGCCGGCCGCTCCAGCAGCGGCAGGTCGGTGAACAGGATGGACAGGTTGACGTCAAACCTCATCACGCACCCGCCAGTGCCGACCGCATGAGCCGGGCCGTCTCCGACGGGGTGCGCCCGACCCGCACTCCGACCGCCTCCAGGGCCTCCTTCTTGGCCTGCGCGGTGCCGGACGAGCCGGACACGATCGCGCCCGCGTGCCCCATGGTCTTGCCCTCCGGCGCGGTGAATCCGGCGACGTACGCCACGACCGGCTTGGTGACGTGCTCGGCGATGTACGCCGCGGCCCGTTCCTCGGCGTCGCCGCCGATCTCGCCGATCATCACGATCGCGTCGGTGCCCGGGTCGTCCTGGAACGCCCGCAGGCAGTCGATGTGGGTGGTCCCGACGACGGGGTCGCCGCCGATGCCGACGGCGGTGGAGAAGCCGAGGTCGCGGAGCTCGTACATGAGCTGGTAAGTGAGCGTGCCGGACTTGGAGACCAGGCCGATGCGGCCGGCCGAGGTGATGTCGGCGGGGATGATCCCGGCCGAGGACTGCCCGGGGCTGATCAGGCCAGGGCAGTTGGGGCCGATGATCCTGGTACGTCCGTTCGCCAGCGCGCGGAACCGTACCGCGTCGTGGACCGGGACGCCCTCCGTGATCACCACGCACAGCGGCACACCCGCCGCCACCGCCTCCTCCACGGCGCCGCGGGTGAACCGCGGCGGCACGAAGACCACCGACACGTCCGCGCCGGTCTCTGCCACCGCCTCGGCCACGGAGCCGAACACCGGCACCGTGCGCTCGCCGAAGTCCACCGACCGCCCGCCCTTGCCCGGGGTGACCCCGGCTGCGACGTCGGTGCCGCCGGCCAGCATGCGGGCAGTGTGCCTGGTGCCCTCCGCGCCCGTCATGCCCTGCACGAGCACCCGGCTGTCCTTGGTCAGAAAGATCGCCATCTCACGCACCTGCCGCGAGTCTGGCCGCCGTCTCGGCGGCACCGTCCATGGTGGAGACCTGGCGGACGGCCGGGTGCCGGGCCTCGCTGAGAATGCGCCGCCCCACCTCGGCGTTGTTGCCGTCCAGCCGTACGACGATGGGCCGGGCGTGGCCGCGCTCGCCCAGGAGCTCGAGTGCGGTCACGATGCCGTTGGCGACGGCGTCGCAGGCGGTGATGCCGCCGAAGACGTTGACCAGCACCGAGCGCACGTCCGGGTCGGCCAGGATGATCTCCAGCCCGTCGGCCATGACCTTGGCGGACGCGCCGCCGCCGATGTCCAGGAAGTTCGCGGGCGCCGCCCCCGCCCCTGCCACCACGTCCAGGGTGCTCATGACCAGGCCCGCGCCGTTGCCGATGACGCCGACCCGGCCGTCGAGCTTGACGTAGTTCAACCCTTTGGCCCTGGCCCGGTCTTCCAAGCTGTCCGTAGGTTCGGCGTACTCCCAGGCGTGCCGGAAGTCCGCGTTGTCGTCGAAGGTCACCTTGCCGTCAAGGGCAACGATGCGCTGGTCGGTCGTGCAGATCAGCGGGTTGACCTCGACCAGCAGCGCGTCCTCAGCGACCAGCACGTGCCACAGCTTCTCCAGCACGTCGGCGGCCTGCTCGGGGAGGCCCGCCTTGGCCGCCAGCAGCCGCGCGGTGTCCGCGTCCACCCCCGTCACCGGATCGATCGCCAGTTTCACGATGGCGTCGGGGTCGGTGGCCGCCAGTTCCTCGATCTCCATGCCGCCCTGGCCCGACACCATCGCCAGGAAGCCACCTTCGGCGCGGTCCACCAGGAATGCCGCGTAATACTCCTCGAACGGCACGGTCGCCGCCTCGACCAGCACGCGGCGGGCTACGTGGCCTTTGATGTCCATCCCGAGCACGCGGGCCGCCTCCTGCTCGGCCGAGACCGGCCCCGCCGCCGGTCTGATCCCGCCCGCCTTGCCCCGTCCACCGGTCTTCACCTGGGCCTTGATGACAACGGGCGCGTTCAGCTCGGCCGCGATCTCGCGGGCCTCGGCCGGGGTGGCCGCTACTTTGCCTGCCGGGATAGGGATCCCATGACGCCCGAAGAGCTCCTTCGCCTGGTACTCGTACAGGTCCATTCGAGCCTCCTTTGTCTACGGTATACCGTATGGAGTATTCTCCGTCTAGGTCTCGACAGGGCTCGGTCTTCTGGATATTCCATACAGTATGGAGAATGCAATCAAGGACTGGCGGGGGCGCGCGTACCTCCCCGGACCCGTCCCGGCCGACCGCACCCGCATGTTCTGGCTCGCCTGGGGCGCCATGGCGGCCATCAGCCCGCTCCAGTACGGCTACGCCGCGCTTCTCACCCAGCAGGCCGCCGGCCTGACCCTCCTGGCGATCTGGATCGCCTGCCAGGCGGCGGGCGCGCTGCCCGCGCTCCACCTGGTCCGGCGGGGACGCCTCGACGTGCGTACCGCCCTGGCCACGGGCGCCGTGCTGAGCGGCATCGGCCTGGCCGCCGCCGCACGCTCGGGCGGAGACATGTCGTCGCTGCTCACAGGTGGCGTGACCGTCGCCGGTTATGCGCTGCTCGGCGGGCTCGGCGCGGGCCTGGTCTACGGGGTGTGCGGCGAGGTCGTCTCCTCCTGGTACCCGGAGCGGCCCGCCGCCCGGGTCGGGCTGATCACCGGCGCCTTCGGGTACGGGGCCGTGCCGCTGCTGATCTGGGCGGGGATCGCGCCGGGCGCGACGTCCGCCGCCTTCTTGGTCGCCGCGGTCGTCGCGGTGGCCGTCATCGGGGCGGCGGCCCGGCACCTGCGGCTCGCCCCGGCGCTGTGGTGGCCCGACGACGTGGACCCGCGCTCGCACGCGCTGGACGCGGCGCGGCTGCGCGTCACCCCCGAGGCCGCCAAGCAGTTCCTGCTGCCTCAAGCGTTGCGCACGCGGACGTTGCCGGCGCTCGCCCTCATCCTGACGTTCGCGGGCGCGGTATCGGTGTTCGACGTGATCGTGGTGGCGAGCACCGGGTCGTGGGCCGCGGTGGCGCTGTTGGTGGCGCTGAACGGCACGAGCCGGTCGCTGGCGATGCGGTACTCGGAGCTCTTCGGCCGCCGGCGGGTGCTCGCCGCCGTCCTGGGCGCCCTCGCCCTCGGCCAGGTCCTGCTGGCCGCGGGCTGGGCAGGCGGTGGGGTGCTGCTGTGGCTGGGCGTCATCGCGGCCGGGGTGGGCGGCGGGGCGTTCTACCCGCTCCTCGCGAGCCTGGTGCGCGAGTTCTTCGGCGTCGAGCGGGCCGGCGAGATCCACGCCGTCGTCTACAGCGCCAAAGCCCTCGCCGGGCTGGGGGCCGTCGCCCTCGCAGTTCTCGCGCTCACCACGCCCGTGGCCGCGCTCCTGACCGCCGCCGCGCTGGCCGCGCTGCCGGCCCTTGCCACTCCGCGCCTGCGCATTCCGGGCCTGCCCGCCACGATCCCCTTGTGACGAGGTTCACCAGCCGGGTTCACCCAGCGAACGGTATGCTGTAGGCAGTCGACGAAAAACCGTTAAACCACGCAGCCCCTGGAGACGTGACCATGTTGCTGTCGGATCAGGCCGGTCAGACGGCGGCCACCAAGATTCAGCGTCCAGCCACGCTCCGGGAGAGCGTCATCGAGGCCATTCAGGAGCTCATCGTTTCCGGCCAGCTCAAGCCCGGCCAGCACCTGGTCGAGAGCGAGCTGGCCGATCTCCTCGGCGTGTCCAGGCAGCCGGTTCGCGAGGCGCTGCAGCAGCTCAGCGGTGAGGGCTGGGTCGACCTGCACCCCGGCCAGGGCGCGTTCGTGCACGTACCCACGGTAGAGGAAGCCGACCAGCTGCTCGCGGTGCGCGGGCTGCTGGAGACCGAGTCCGCCAGGCTCGCCGCGAAACACGCCGGCGAGGACGGCGTCAAGCGGCTGCGTGCCCTGTGCGCGCGCGGCATCGCGGCGGTGCAGTCCGACGACGTCGACTCGGCCGTGGCCACCAACTCGGAGCTGCACGCCCTGGTGACCGCGCTGTCCGGCAACAGGGTGCTCGCCGAGCTGGCCAGCCAGGTGGCCAGGCGGGTGCGGTGGTACCACACCCCGGTGGCCCGCCAGCGCGGCATGGCCTCGTGGGAAGAGCACACGGCGCTGATCGACGCCATCGAGGCGGGCGACGAGCGCCGCGCCGCGAAGATCATGCGCGAGCATACCGAGCACACCCGCGTCTCCTACATGGAGCAGCGGGTGAACGAACCCGTCCAGCCCGCCCCGAAGCCGGTGCGCCGCCGCCGTCCGCGCGCCCAGCAGGCGGGATGACGGCGGGTTGATCTGGTGTTCACAGTAAACGACATGCTCCGAAACACCTCGGGTAGAGGCTGGAGCAGCACGGATGGGAGGTGCATGACCATGAAGGCGTTCATCCGCTTTCTCCTTGGTGATCCCCCGGGCCAGGCAGCAGATGGCCGGGCGATCGGCATCGGCCTGAGCGCAGCGCTCAGAAAGCACTACTCGGCCGACGACGCAGAGCGTTACCTGCGGCAGTGGGCCGCCGAACACGACGTACGCAAGACCCCGAGGCGCTGAGCCGCGGCAGGGGCCGCCATAGCACCCCCCACCGCGGCATCGTCAGCGATCTACGGAAACCGGCTCCTTCTTGGCATCGCGGGCGGACTTGATCAGGCTCAGCACCGTGGTGACGGCGAGAGTCCCGACGATGACCCCGAGAGACACCAGGATCGGGATCTCTGGCGCCCACGACACGCCGTCGTGGTGCAGCGCTTCCAGGATGAGCTTCACCCCGATGAAGGCCAGCACCACCGACAACCCCTTGCTCAGGTAGACGAGCCGGTCCAGCAGGCCGCCGATGAGGAAGAAGAGTTGCCGCAGCCCCATAAGGGCGAAGGCGTTGGCGGTGAACACCAGGTAGGGCTCCTTGGTGAGGCCGAAGATGGCCGGGATGGAGTCGAGCGCGAACAGCAGGTCCGTGGTCCCGATGGCGACCATCACGATCAGCATCGGGGTCACCATCCTGCGGCCGAGGTGCACGGTCAGCTTCGCGCCGTGGTAGGTGTCCGTGGTCGGGAGCACCCGCCGCACCGTGCGCAGGGCGATGTTCTCGGAGAACTCCGCCTCTTCCTCCTCGTGGCCGATCAGCTTCCACGCGGTGTAGACGAGGAAGGCACCGAACACGTAGAACAGCCAGTCGAACCTGGTGACCGCCTCGGCCCCGGCCGCGATGAACGCGCCCCGCATGACCAGCGCCAGGACGATGCCGATGAGCAGCACCTTCTGGCGATACTGCCGGGGCACACGGAACCGGCTCATGATCAGCAGGAAGACGAACAGGTTGTCC
This sequence comes from Nonomuraea sp. 3N208, assembly GCF_052245935.1. Lineage (NCBI taxonomy): Bacteria > Bacillati > Actinomycetota > Actinomycetes > Streptosporangiales > Streptosporangiaceae > Nonomuraea > Nonomuraea sp. 3N208. The sequence goes on from NZ_JBQQBR010000007.1 coordinate 340,556, forward strand.
ACGCTGAGCGAATACTCGGTGATCCAGCCGGCGAAGAACTCCCCGCCGTGCGCCGGTCCCGAGACCACCAGCAGGCCGATGCCGAACGCGACGGCCAGACCGACGTAGAACGACACCCAGCCCACGCATTCCTTGAAGGACGGCTCGCGTGGGTTGCGGGCCACCAGCCAGAAGTCGAGCGCCAGGATGAGACCGAATCCGCCGATCGTGGCCAGCCAGACCCAGACGGGCAGGTTCAACGCTTTGCTCCCTTCCTCGCGCGCAAGGCCTGGGCGTACTGCACATAGAGGCCGAGCAGCGCCTCAGCGCGCGGGTTGGCGCCCGCGCGGCGCAGCAGCCAGTACGGCATGAGCCGTTCGTGCATCCAGACGAAGCCGATGGCGAATCCGAGTGCCACCATCGCCTGGTAGGCGAGGAAGCCGAACACACCATCGGCCATGCCGACCCCGGCCACGCTCTCCTGGAGAAGCCGGGACAGGGGGAAGGCCGCCATCCAGTAGAGGCCGGCGGGCCCGAAGGTGCCGGGCCGGAACACGCCGTGGCCGAGCAGCACGCCGTACAGCCCGCCGAAGACGGCGAGCGGCACGGCGAGCGCCAGCGCGGACAGCGTGGCCACACCGGTGGGCACCCCTGCGAACAGGGTCAGCCCACCGGCCATGGCACCGGCGACGGCTCCGATGGACGCCCCTGGCAGGGCGAGCTCGAGGCTGTGCCGTCCGTCCATCAGCCCACGACCACGCCGAAGGCGAACAGGCTGTAGAACAGCATCCCGAGGTAGAACACCGCACCGAACCCGATGATCACGTTGGTCCACCACTTCGGCCTGATCGGTTTGGGCAACATGCGGTTGTTCACCAGGAGCAGCGTCACGCAGTACGCGCCCATCGCGAACGTCGACAGGAACGCCAGCGTGTCCAGGATCCCGCTGGGCCCGTCAGCCGGCCCGAAGAGCAGGATCAGGATGCCGAATATGATCACGCCCCAGAGGAAGCCCGCGTACAAGTGCGACATACGCAGCTTCTTCGCCCCTGGCACGAAGTTGTAGGTCATATCGGCCTGGCCCCGCGAGAAGGAGTCGAAGAGCCCCAGCGTCGCGTTCAGGCCGATCAGCGCGATGAACCCAAGGAAGACCACGCCGAGCACGGAGCTGCCGGCCGAGGAGACGGCGTTGGCCATGGCGGTGAGCGCCACCTCCCGGTCGTCGCCCCGGATGACGTCGCGCACGCCCGGGTCGATCCGCACCGCCGACTGGGCGATCACCGTGAAGGAGATCGTGACCAGCATGGTGATGCCCCAGAACAGCAGCAACGCGTCGAACGTGACCCAGCGCCGCCAGCCCTTCCACTTGGCCATCTCGGCCGGGTCCTCGGTGTCGAACATGAACCCGCGCGCGGGCATCGCCTCTTGCTCGCCCGCGTGCCGCAGCCCGCGCACCTTGGGCATATGCGCGCCCATGCCGGCCCCGGAGTCACGCAGGTGCAGCGTGTACCACATCTGCTGCATGCCCGAAGGACCGGCGAACGCGCACGCCCCCACGATCACCGGGAACCAGGCCGCCGACATGGCCTCCGCCGGCAGGTAGCCGATGGCGAACATCCCGGTGATGGTGGTGGCCACGTCGCCCCAGGAGCCGACCATGGCCGCCACCACCGCGGTGCCGAGCACGAGTGCGCCGATGAGCAGCGACAACACGTTCTCCAGCACGTTGTAGATCACCTTGGCCAGGCTGAAGACCACGCCGACCAGGATGAGTCCGATGACCGCGGTCACCACCCAGGGGATCCCGGTTATCTCCTCGAATGCCGCCGCGCCCGCCGACAGGTGTCCTGGCCAGATGTAGACGGCGATCGCGACGACGAAGAAGAACCACATCAGCGGCTTGAACACCCGGGCCGCGCCGGAGAAGATGCTCTCCCCCGTGGCCATGGCGTAGCGCGCCATCTCCAGCATGACCACGGCCTGCAGGGTCACGCCGATGAGGAACAGCCACCTGATCTCGGGCCCGAACAGCAGCACCAGTCTGGGCCACATGTACGACTCGCCCATGCCCACGCCCAGCGCGACGAGGAAGACCGTCGGCCCGAGAATGTGCACCGAGGGTGGTGCGTCCGGGAGCTTTCTGATGGGCATCGGCTCAAGCCGGCCCGCTTTCCATACTCGTTGATCCTCAACCGGCGGCGTGGCAGTCGCCGGCGGTGTGTTCGATGTGTCCACCTACGGACCTCCTGGGGGGTTGTTACTTCCTCGTGCGCCCCGAATAGCCCCCTATTGCCTGATCAGCTGCGCTTGGCTCTAGCGCAGCAGTCCGGCAGCCCTGGCCCAGCGGTACTTGGCACCGAGGACCGCCACGGGCTTCTCCGTCGTGTACGGGTACGCGACCACGCCATGCTCGAACAGGTACTCGCTGGCCTCCTCAACCTCGGTGTCGCCGGCCAGTGACGCCACGACCGGCTTGACGTTGCCCTTCTCCCGCTCCTCCTTCACCACCCGGGCGATCAGCTCGGCGAACACCATCGGCGGCGTCACGATCGTGTGCCAGTAGCCCAGGACCAGCGCGTGGATGCGCTCGTCGGCCAGGCCAAGGCGGACCGTGTTCTCGTACGTCGAGGGCGGTTCGCCGCCGGTGATGTCGATGGGGTTGCCGGCCGCGCCGAACGGCGGGATGTAGGCGCGGAAGGCGGTGTCCAGGTCGGGCGGGATGTCCATGAGCGTCAGCCCGGCGTCCACGATGGCGTCGGACAGCAGCACTCCCGAGCCGCCCGCCCCGGTGATGATGACGACGTTCTCGCCCTTGGGCGCCGGCAGGATCGGCAGCGCTCGGGCGTACTCCAGCATGTCGTTGAGCCCGGGCGCCCGCACCACGCCGGCTTGGCGCAGGATGTCGTCGTACACCTTGTCGTCGCCGGCCAGTGCGCCCGTGTGGGATCCGGCCGCCCGCGCACCCATCGCGGTGCGTCCGGCCTTGAGCACGATGACCGGCTTCTCCTTGACCACCCGGCGGGCCGCCTCGACGAAGCCACGGCCGTCCTTGAGGTCCTCCAGGTGCATGGCGACGGCCTTGGTGTTGTCGTCCTGCTCGAAGAAGGTCAGCAGGTCGTCCTCGTCCACGTCGGCCTTGTTGCCGACGCCGACGATGGCCGAGACGCCCATCTTGGTGGTGCGGCTGAAGCCCAGGATGGCCATGCCGATGCCGCCGCTCTGCGAGGTCAGCGCCACGCTGCCCCGGACGTCGTACGGGGTGCAGAACGTCGCGCAGAGGTTCTCCGGCGTGTAGTAGTAGCCGTAGATGTTCGGGCCGAGCATGCGCACGCCGTGCCGTTTGGCGATCTCCACGATCTCCTTCTGGCCCTCGATGTTCCCGGTCTCGGCGAACCCGGACGGGATCATGATGGCGCCGGCCACGCCCTTCTCCCCCACCTCCTCCAGTGCCGCCGCGACGAACTTCGCGGGGATCGCGAACACGGCCACGTCCACGTCCCCCGGCACGTCGGAGACGCTCTTGTACGCGGGCAGCCCCATGATCTCGTCGGCCTTGGGGTTGATCGGGAAGATCTGCCCCTTGTAGCCGCCGTTGATGAGGTTCCGCATGACCGAGTTGCCGATCTTGCCGGATTCGGCGGACGCGCCGATCACGGCGACCGAGCGCGGCTTGAAGATCCGCGTCATCTGCCGGAGGATCTCCTCGCGCGACAGCCGGGCGACCTCGGCCGGCTTCTCGCCGATGAGGATGCGCACGTCGGCGGCGACCGCGCCGTTCGCGTCGGCGAAGACCGGGTTGAGGTCCACCTCGACGATCTCGGGGAAGTCGCTCACCAGCCTGCCGACGCGCTCGATGAGCCCCGCGAGCGCCTCCCGGTTCGCGGGCTCGGCACCACGGGCACCACGCAGCACCTCTGCCGCTCTGATGTCGTCGAGCATCCCAAGGGCATCATTACCCGAAAGCGGGGCAAGTCTGAAGGTCACGTCCTTAAGTACTTCAACCAGGACACCGCCCAGGCCGAACGCGACGACCTTGCCGAAGGTCGGGTCGGTGACGGCGCCGACGATGACCTCATGGCCGCCGCCGACCAGCTGCTGCACCTGGATGCCGTCGATTTTGGCGTCGGGGTTGTAGGTGCGGGCGTTGGCCAGGATCGTGTCGTAGCCCTCGCGCACTTCCTGGGCGGTCTTCAGTCCGACCATCACACCGCCGGCGTCCGTCTTGTGCAGGATGTCGGGCGAGACGATCTTCAGGACGACCGGGAACCCGATCTGCTCCGCGATCTCCACCGCCCCGGCCGCCGACGTGGCCAGCCCTTCACCGGGGGTGGCGATGCCGTAGGCCTCGCAGATCAGCCGTCCCTCAGGGGCGGTCAGGGCCGTCCGGCCCTCGGCGAGCGACTTGTCCAGTACTTCCCTGGCTGCGCCTATGGTCGCGCTCCCTACGGGCCCGCCCTGGTTACGCAAGCTGCCGCTGTCGGCCCCTACTCGCTGCTCCGACACCTAAATGACTCCGTTCGTCTTGAGTTCGGAAAGTTCGTCCGCACTCACGCCGAGCTCGCCGTAGATCTCCAGGTTGTGCTCGCCGAGCAGAGGCGGGGTGCGGACGTCGACCGGCGAGTCCGACAGCTGCAGCGGGCTGCCGACCGTCACGAACTCGCCGCGCTCGGGGTGGTCGACCGTGACGACGATGCCCTCGTCGCGCAGCGACGCGTCCTCCACCAGCTCCTTGGTCGACAGGATCGGCCCGCACGGGATGTTCTCGGCGTTGAGCCGGTCCAGGACCGTCCACTTGTCGTGGCGGATCGTCCACTCCTCGATGAGCTGGAACATCTTGTCCAGCTTCGCCAGCCGTGCGTCCGGCGTCGCCCACTCGGGGTCGTCGGCCAGCTCGGGGCGGCCGATGATGGACGAGATCGGCTTCCAGCCGACCGGCTGGACGATCACGTAGATGTAGTCGTTCGGGCCGCCGGGCGCGCAGCGCACCGCCCAGCCCGGCTGGCCGCCGCCGCTGGCATTGCCGGAGCGGGGCACGTCGTCGCCGAAGGTCCTGTTCGGGTATTCGCGCAGCGGGCCGTGCGCCAGCCGCTGCTGGTCCCGGAGCTTGACCCGGCACAGGTTCAGCACGGCGTGCTGCATGGCCACCTGCACCCGCTGCCCGCGGCCGGTCTGCTCGCGCTGATAGAGGGCGGCCAGGATGCCGGCGACCGCGTGAATGCCGGTGCCCGAGTCGCCGATCTGGGCGCCGGTGGCCAGCGGCGGGCCCTCCTCGAAGCCGGTGGTGCTCATCGAGCCGCCCATCGCCTGCGCGATCACCTCGTACGCCTTGAACTTGGCGTACCGGCCCTGGCCGAAGCCCTTGATCGAGGCGTAGATGAGGCGGGGATTGAGCTCCTGCAGGCGCTCCCAGGGGAAGCCCATGCGGTCCACCGCACCCGGGCCGAAGTTCTCCACCAGGATGTCGGCGGTCATCAGCAGCTCGGTGAAGATCTGCTTGCCGCGCTCGCTCTTCATGTTGAGCGTGATGCTGCGCTTGTTGCAGTTGAGCATCGTGAAGTAGAGGCTGTCGACTTCGGGCACGTCACGCAGCTGCTGCCGGGTGATGTCACCGGTCGGCGCCTCCAGCTTGACCACGTCCGCGCCCAGCCAGGCGAGCAGCTGGGTGGCGGACGGGCCGGACTGGACGTGGGTCATGTCGAGGACGCGGACACCGTCCAAAGCCTTGGGCATCTTCATTCTCCCTGGCGGAACGCGACTGGACGCATACGGCTTGTGAGCTTCTTCGCGGCTTGATATGGCGATCCAGGCCGCTGGGTCGGCGGTGACAGCGCGTGGAGACCTAGCCGATGGGCAGTCTGTGAAGCGCGAACCCCCGGATACTGGTTACTCGGTACGACGGGAGGCATCTTCCGCATTCGTGTGGAGGAGGAGATCATTTGTACATGGTCTGGTTCATGGTTCCGGGGGCGTAGACCTCCGGATCCACCCAGACGTTGATGAGCGAGGGCTTGCCCGACTCCCTGGCCCGCTCGAGCGCGGGGCGGATCTCGGCCGGGTCGCGCACCTCCTCGCCGTAGCCGCCGAGGAGCTTGGCGAAGTCGCCATAGCGGATGTCGCCGAGGGTGTTGCCGACGCGGGCGCGGTCCTCGCCGTACTTGGCGGCCTGGCCGTACCTGATCTGGTTCATGGACGAGTTGTTGCCGATGACGCCGATGAACGGCAGGTCGAAGCGGACCATGGTCTCGAAGTCCCAGCCGGTCAGGCTGAAGGCGCCGTCGCCGAACAGGCACAGCACCTCCTTGTCGCGCCGCGCCTGCTTGGCGGCCATCGCGAAGGCCATGCCGACGCCGAGCGTGCCGAGCGGGCCCGGGTCCATCCAGTGGCCGGGCGACTTGGGCTGGACCACCTGGCCCGAGAAGGTGACGATGTCGCCACCGTCACCGATGTAGATGGTGTCCTCGGTGAGGAACTCGTTGATCTCGTGCACGAGCCGGTACGGGTCGATCGGCTGGGCGCCGGAGAGCTGGCGGGGCAGCCGCTTCTCGTACGCCTGCGTCTCGACGGCACGCAGCTCGTCCATCCATGCCTTGCGCTTGGCGGTGGCATCCACGATGCGGCCGCTGGCGGCCTGGGCCGCGGCGGCGAGGATGAGGCCGGCGTCGCCGACGATCCCCAGGTCGATGTCGCGGTTCTTGCCGACGGTGCGGTAGTCGAGGTCGATCTGCACGACGGTCGCGGTCGGCGAGAGCCGCTTGCCATAGCCCATCCGGAAGTCGAACGGGGTGCCCACGATGATGATCAGGTCGGCCTCGGTGAAGGCGTACCTGCGGCTGAGCTGGAAATGGTGCGGGTCGCCCGGCGGCAGCGTGCCGCGGCCCGAGCCGTTCATGTACGCGGGCACGTTCAGAGCCCGGACGAAGTCGATCGCGGCGTCGGTGGCCCGGCACGTCCACACCTGGCTCCCGAGCAGGATGCACGGCTTCTCGGCGTGCGCGAGGAGGTCGGCCAGCCGCTCGATCGCCTCGGGGTCGCCCTGCTGGCGGGTGGAGGCCCGGTAGTGCCCCGCCTTGGGGATACGTGCCTTCTCCACAGGGACCTTCGCGTCGAGCACGTCGCGCGGGATCTCCAGGAAGGAGGGGCCGGGCGCGCCGTGGTAGCACTCGCGGAAGGCCATGGACACGATGTCCGCCACCCGCTCCGTGCTGGGCACCGTGGCGGCGAACTTGGTGATCGGGGTCATCATGTCCACGTGCGGGAGGTCCTGGAGTGAGCCCATCTTGTGCTGGCTCAGCGCGCCCTGGCCGCCGATGAGCAACATCGGGCTCTCCGCGCGGAAAGCGTTGGCCACGCCGGTTACCGCGTCGGTCGTGCCGGGTCCTGCGGTGACGACCGCGCAACCGGGCTTGCCGGTGATGCGGGCGTACCCGTCGGCGGCGTGCGCGGCCACCTGCTCATGGCGTACGTCGATGACCTCGATGCCCTCATCGACGCAGCCGTCGTAGATATCGATGATGTGGCCGCCACAGAGCGTGTAGATCACGTCCACGCCCTCGGCTTTGAGTGCCTTGGCTACGAGATGACCGCCAGAGATCGTTTCCGACATTGTGCCACCTTTCCGGCGTCTGTCTTCCGCATACTGCATACCGTATGAAGGCAATAGTTACTCCGCCTGAATCAGCCTGTCTAGACCCCGGGGGGCAACTCGATCAGCACCACTTGCTCTCCCGACCACCCCGGAGGGACCACGGCCAGGGCCTCCGCCAGCGCCGCTCCCCAGAGTGAGCCCGGTCGATCGTGCCCCACGGGCACGGCTCCGCGGCCGGTCCTCCTGACCGGCACGAGCCGGGTGTCGCGGGGATGTGCCCGCACCGCTCCGGCCAGTGCGCTGGTCTCCTGCCCCGCCATCCACCCGGCGCCTGCCTCCCTTCTCCCTCTCCTCCCGGCCAGACCGTGCAGGATTGGGACGAGCAGGGTGAGCGACGCCGCGAGCGCCGCGAAGGGGTTGCCCGGCAGGCCGACGACCAGCGTGCCGGAGCTCGCGCCGGGAAGGCGGGCGAGCAGTTGCGGGTGCCCTGGCCGCACGGCGACACCGTCGACGAGGACGTCGGCGTCGAGGTCGCCGAGCACGGCACGCAGGTGATCGGCGGGTCCCTTGGACGAGGCACCGCACACGACGATCACGTCGGCCGGCACCGGGAAGGTGACGGGCACACTCGGCCCGGCGAGCGCCTGCCGCAGCGGCGCGGCGCCGTCGGGCAGCCGGACCGTGTCCGCGACCCGGCCCCCGGCCCACTCCACCAGCCCTGGCAGGAACGGGCCGATCGCGTCACGCACCCGCCCCGGCGCCGGGAGCCCGTGCTGCACGACCTCGTCGCCGGTGACCAGCACCGTCACGCGTGGCCGGGGCCGCACCAGCAACTCGTCGTGGCCGAGCGCGGCGGCCAGCCCAAGCGCGACCGGCGTCACCATCGCACCCGCCCCGAGCACCACGGTGCCCTCGGCGATGTCCTCGCCGCTCCGCCTGATGTGGCGGCCCGGCTCGGCGAGACCGTCCACCCACGAGGTCGCCGCGAGATCCACCTCACCGCGCATCCTGGGCATTCCCGCGAGGCCGCGCGGCACATCGGGCGGCGCCACGTCCGCCTGCTCGTAGGGCAGCACCGCCTCGGCGCCCACCGGCGCCGGGGCACCGGTGGCGATCTCCACCGCCTCCCCCGCCTGCAACGTGCCCTCGTAGACCGCGCCCCCGGCCAGGACCCGGCCGACCACGCGCCACGGACCACCGCCCGCCACCGCGTAGCCGTCCATCGCCGCCACGTCCACCCCGGGCACCGCCGCCAGCGCCGTCAACGGCGCGGCCAGCCGGCACCCCAGCGCTTCTGACAACGGCACCCACAAGGGCCCGAGCGGCCCCGCGCACTCCGCCGCCACGACCCGCGCCGAGGCCCATGACATTGCTTCCACCACTGGTCCATGCCGCACAACGGTCACCGGCACACTCCTTGACCCGCGTTTTTCCATACTGTATACCGAATGCACGATGGCCTGCGTCCAGCGGTCATCGCAGGTAGCGGATTCCGCACCTACAACCCGACGCGAGAACGGAGCGCGAGCATGAAGGTCGCTGTTCTTGGCGCCGGCGCCATCGGCGCATACGTGGGGGCCGCACTCCACAGGGCTGGAGTCGAGGTGCACCTCATCGCCAGAGGCGAGCACCTGCAGGCGATACGCAGCGCTGGTGTGCGGGTGCTCACCCCGAGGGGCGATTTCACCGCCCATCCCCATGCCACCGACGACCCCACCCAGGTCGGGCCGGTGGACCACGTCTTCCTGGGCCTCAAGGCGAACAGCTACGCCGCCGCCGGCCCCATGATCGAGCCGCTCCTGCACGAGACCACAAGCATCATCGCCGCGCAGAACGGCATCCCGTGGTGGTACTTCCACGGACTCAAGGGCCCCTACGAGGGCTACCGCATCGAGAGCGTCGACCCGGGCGGCGCGGTGACGACCGCACTCCCGCTGCACCGGGCCATCGGCTGCGTCGTGTACGCCGCCACCGAGATCGAAAGTCCAGGCGTGATCCGCCACCTGGAAGGCACCCGTTTCTCCATCGGCGAGCCGAGCGGTGAGCTCACCGAGCGGTGCCTGTCCTTCAGCCGGGCTGCGGTCGAGGGCGGCCTGAAGTGCCCGGTCGAGCGCGATCTGCGCCGCGACGTGTGGATCAAACTCATGGGCAACATCGCCTTCAACCCGATCAGCGCGCTGGCCAGGGCGACGATGGCCGGGATCTGCCGTCACGACGGCGCCAGGGAGCTGGTCGTGGCCATGATGCGGGAGACGGTGGACGTGGCCAACAGGGTGGGCTGCGATCCGGGGATCTCCATCGAGCGCCGGCTGCGGGGCGCGGAGAAGGCGGGCGAGCACAAGACGTCCACACTCCAGGACCTGGAGAAGGGCAAACCCCTGGAGCTGGACGTGCTGCTGGCGGCGGTGGTCGAGCTGGCCGACCTGACCGGCGCCGAGGTCCCGACGCTGCGCGCGATCCACGCGGTGAGTGACCTGCTCAACGAGAACCTTGTCCGCGTTGTCTAGGTCGGCATACCGTAGCCTGTATACAGAATGGAGGGATCATGAGCTATGACCGCCTGACCCATCCACTGGTGCGTGAGAACGGCGAACTGCGCCAAGCGACATGGGAAGAGGCGCTGGAGCGCGCGGCCGAGGGCTTTCGCCGCAACATCGCCAAGCACGGTCCCGACAGCTTCGCGATGTTGTCGTGTGCCCGCTCCACCAATGAGATGAACTACATCGGGCAGAAGTTCACCCGCGTGGTGATCGGAACCAACAATGTGGACTCTTGCAACCGCACCTGCCACGCCCCGAGCGTGGCGGGGTTGTCGGCGGTGTTCGGCAGCGGCGGTGGCACCTCCTCCTACCAGGAGGTCGAGGACACCGACGTCATAGTGATGTGGGGCTCGGCGGCCCGCAACGCCCACCCCATCTTCTTCCAGCACGTGCTGAAGGGAATCCACAACGGCGCCAGGATGTTCGCCGTCGACCCCCGCCGCACCGGCACCGCCCAGTGGGCCGACCTGTGGCTGGGGCTCAACGTGGGCACCGACATCCCCCTGGCCCACGCGGTGGCCAGGGAGATCATCCACGCCGGGCTGCACAACAAGGCGTTCATCGAGCGGGCCACGATCGGGTTCGAGGAGTTCAAGGAGTCCATCGAGCCGTGGACGCTCAGCGCCGCGGAGCAGGTCACGGGCGTGCCGGCGGAGGCGATCAGGGAGCTGGCGCACGCGTACGCCCGCGCAGACCGCGCCCAGCTGTGCTGGACGCTCGGCATCACCGAGCACCACAACGCGACCGACAACGTACGGGCGCTGATCAACCTGGCCCTGCTGACCGGCCACGTCGGCCGCTACGGCTCGGGCCTGTCGCCGCTGCGCGGACAGAACAACGTGCAGGGCGGCGGCGACATGGGCGCCATCCCCAACCGGCTGCCCGGCTTCCAGGACATCCTCGACCCGGCCATCAGGACCCGCTTCGAGGGCGCCTGGGGACGGGAGATCCAGTCCCGCTACGGCCTCAACCTCACCCAGATGCTGGAGGCCATGGCCGAGGGCGAGGTGACCACCTGCTACATGATCGGCGAGAATCCGGTGCAGTCCGAGGCCGACTCCCTCTCCTGCATCAAGCGCCTGTCCATGCTCGACCACCTGGTGGTGCAGGACATCTTCCTCACCAAGACCGCTCAGATGGCCGACGTCGTCCTGCCGGCCAGCGCCGCCTGGTGCGAGGCGGACGGCACGTTCACCAACAGCGAGCGGCGCGTCCAGCGGGTGCGCAAGGCCCTCGACCCGCCGGGCGAGGCCCGCGACGACATCTGGATCATGTGTGAGATCGCCCGCCGGCTGGGCCACGACTGGCACTACGACGGCGCGGAAGAGGTCTGGAACGAGCTGCGCGCGATGTCGCCGCAGCACAAGGGCATGACGTACGAGCGGCTGGCGGAGTTGCAGGGTATCCAGTGGCCGTGCCCGTCGGAGGACTCGCTCGAGCCGCCGTACCTGCACGGGCGGCTGTGGGAGACCGACCCGGTCAAGCGGGGCGTGCCCGCGCCGTTCGGGATCCTGCGGCACTCGCCGCCGGTGGACCTGCTGGACGAGGAGTACCCGCTGCGGCTGACCACCGGCCGCCGACTCGACTCCTACAACACCGGGGTGCAGTCGTCGGGGTTCGCCTCTCCCCTGCGCCGGGGCGAGACGATCGAGCTGTGCCCGGAGGACGCCGAGCGGCTCGGCGTGGTCGCGGGCGAGGAGGTGCGGATCACCTCGCGGCGCGGCTCGGTGGTCGCTCCCGTCTACATCGATCCCGCGCTGCGGCCGGGGCTGGTGTTCATGACCATGCACTTCCCCGACGAGGTGGACACCAATGCGCTGACCATCGAGGCAACCTGCCCGATCGCGGGCACCGCCGAGTTCAAGGCGGCGGCCGTACGCGTCGAGAAGCTCGTCAAGGTCGGGTGATCGGATGGACATCAGATTCCGCGACGCCGAACCCTCCGAGGAGGAGCGGGCGGCGGTCGACGCCCTGCTCGGGCCGCCCGCCACGGCCTGGGAGGGCGGCGCGAGGAGCGAGGCCGACCTGCGCGTCGCCGCCCGCGCCGAGTCTCAGCGCGACCTGCTGCTGCCGGCACTGCACACGGTGAACGACCGGGTGGGGTGGATCAGCGAGGGCGCGCTCGACTACATCTGCCGGCGGCTCACCGTGCCGCCGGCGGAGGCGTACGGGGTGGCGACGTTCTACTCGTTGTTCTCGATGAAGCCGCGGCCCAAGCGGGTGCTGCACGTCTGCACGGACCTGGCCTGCCAGGCCAAGGGCGCGGACGACGTACGCAAGCGGGTGCAGGAGCGGTTCGGCCCGGCGGGGACGGACTGGCACGAGAGCCCCTGCCTGGGCCTGTGCGAGCGGGCCCCTGCCGCGCTCGCCCTGGAGGCCGGGCAGCCGCACCGGGCCGAGGTGTACGCCCCGGCCACTCCCGGCACGATCACCACCATTACCGAGGCGGCGCCGAGCTCCAACGGGCACGCGCCGAGCGTCAACGTCGCCGGCGAGACCCCGGTGAAGGACGCGGTGCCGCAGACCGGGAGCCCCGGCCTGCTCCTGCTGCGGCGGGTCGGCGTCATCGACCCCGCCAGCCTGGACGACTACCGGGCGACCGGCGGGTACACCGCACTGCGGCGGGCGTTCGAGCTGGGTCCCGCCGGGGTGATCCGCGAGGTGCTGGAGTCCGGCCTGGTCGGCAGGGGCGGCGCGGCCTTCCCGACCGGCCGCAAGTGGGACGCAGCCGCCCGCCAGCCCGACCACCCGCACTATCTGGTGTGCAACGCCGACGAGAGCGAGCCGGGCACCTTCAAGGACCGGGTGGTCATGGAGGGCGACCCGTACGCGCTGGTGGAGGCGATGACGATCGCCGCCTACGCCACCGGCTGCACCAAGGGCTACCTCTACATCAGGGGCGAGTACCCGCGGGCGACCGCGCGCCTCCAGCACGCGATCGCGACCGCCCGCGCCCGGGGGCTGCTCGGCGACGACATCCTCGGCAAGGGCCTGTCCTTCGACATCGAGCTGCGCAGGGGCGCGGGCGCGTACATCTGCGGCGAAGAGACCGCGATCTTCAACTCGATCGAGGGGCAGCGGGGCGAGCCGCGTAGTAAGCCGCCGTTCCCGGTGGAGAAGGGCCTGTTCGGCAAGCCGACCGTGGTCAACAACGTCGAGACGCTGGTCAACGTGCTGCCGATCCTGGAGCGCGGGGCGCAGGCGTACGCGACGGCGGAGCCCAAGCTGTTCTGCGTGTCGGGCGCGGTCGAACGGCCCGGCGTATACGAGCTGACGTTCGGCGCGACGTTGCGGGAATTGCTGGACCTGGCCGGGACGACCGGCACGACCAGGGCGGTGCTGCTCGGCGGCGCGGCCGGGGCGTTCGTTACGGACCTGGACATCCCGCTCACCTTCGAGGGCACCAGGAACGCGGGCGCCACCCTCGGCTCCGGCGTGGTGCTCGTCATCGACGACACCGTGGACATGAAACGGCTCCTGCTACGCATCGCGGAGTTCTTCCGCGACGAGTCGTGCGGTCAGTGCGTCCCCTGCCGGGTGGGCACCGTACGCCAGGAGGAGGCCCTGCACCGCCTGTCACGCCGCGTCGACCCTGCTCACTCGCGTGAAAACGACGATGATCTCGTGTTGCTGCGCGAGGTGGGCCAGACCATGCGCGACGCCTCGATCTGCGGCCTCGGGCAGACCGCCTGGAACGCCGTCGAATCAGCCCTCGACCGCCTGGGAGTGTTCAAATGATCCCGCTCCAGCCGCCCCGGCGGCTCATCGACGTCGAGATCGACGGCGAGAACGTCCGGGTGCCGGAGGGCTCGACCATCCTCGACGCCTGCCACGCGGCGGGCAAGGACGTGCCGACCCTCTGCTACGGCGACACGCTCACCCCGAAGAACGCCTGCCGGGTCTGCGTCGTGGAGGTGGAGGGCGCAAGGACGCTGGCGCCGTCCTGCTCCAGGAAGGCCGAGCAGGGCATGAAGGTCGGCACCGACACCGACCGGGCCAGGCAGAGCCGCAAGGTCGTGCTGGAGCTGCTCGGCTCCTCGGTGGACCTGTCGACCACCCCGCGGGCGGGCGAATGGGTCGATGAGTACGGCGCCGATCCCGCCAGGTTCGGCGACGACGCGGCCACGGTCGAGCAACCCGCCAAAGTGGACAACGACCTGTACGTACGCGACTACAACAAGTGCATCCTGTGTTACAAGTGCGTGGACGCCTGCGGCGACCAGTGGCAGAACACCTTCGCCATCGCCGTCGCGGGCCGGGGCTTCGACGCGACGATCTCCACGGAGTTCGACGCCCCGCTCACGGACTCGGCCTGCGTTTACTGCGGCAACTGTGTGGAGGTGTGCCCCACGGGCGCGCTGTCGTTCAAGACCGAGTTCGACATGCGGGCCGAGGGCACCTGGGACGAGTCCGAGCAGACCGAGACCACGACGATCTGCAGCTACTGCGGTGTGGGCTGCAACCTGACCCTGCACGTGCAGGACAACAAGATCGTCAAGGTGACGTCGCCGCACGACAACCCGGTCACCAAGGGCAACCTGTGCGTCAAGGGTCGCTTCGGGTACGGCTATGTCTAGGGTGGCCGTCAAGCGGCGCATCCTGCGCGTCAAGGACACCGCCCGGCTCAGCAAGGTCGACTCGCTGGCCGCCGAGGAGCCGCTGGAGATCCGGCTCGACGGCACCCCGCTGACCGTGACCATGCGGACCCCGGGCGACGACTTCGACCTGGCCGCCGGGTTCCTGGTCAGCGAGGGCGCCGTGGGTTCGCCGGACGACATCGCCACCATCCGCTACTGCGCGGGCGCGACCGTGGACGGCGGGAACACGTACAACGTGCTCGACGTGCGCCTGGCGCCCGGCGTGCCCGCGCCGGAGCCGCGCAACTTCTACACCACCTCCTCCTGCGGCGTCTGTGGCAAGGCATCCCTGGAGGCGGTACGCACCGTGGCCCGCTGGAGCGCCGCCGGCGACCCAGTCGCGCTCCGGCAGTCCACGGTGGCCGCCCTGCCCGACCGGCTGCGTGCGGCCCAGCGGGTGTTCGACAGGACCGGCGGCCTGCACGCGGCCGGCCTGTTCACCGCCGACGGCGAGCCGCTGTGCGTGCGCGAGGACGTGGGGCGGCACAACGCGGTGGACAAGCTGCTCGGCTGGGCCCTGCGCAACGGGCGGCTGCCGCTGCGCGGCACCGTGCTGATGGTGTCCGGGCGGGCGTCGTTCGAACTGGTGCAGAAGGCGGTCATGGGCGGCGTGCCGGTGCTCGCCGCCGTCTCCGCGCCCTCCTCCCTGGCGGTGGAACTGGCCGCCGAGGAAGGGCTGACGCTCATCGGGTTCTTGCGCGGCACCTCGATGAACGTCTACACGGGCGAGCGGCGGCTGGACCTCACCTCGGGCGCCGGCAATGGCTCTGCCGGCGCGCGCCTACCGGGGTGATGGAGTGGGATGCCGCATATCACGTGCGGTGGGCCGCTTGACGCGGCCCACCGGACGGCGTCCGCCTAGCCCCCGGACGCCGTCCGGCATCTCCGCTGTCTGGATTTTGACAACCGTTTTCATTTTGGCGCATACTGACTCACATGATGTCAGGATTTTCCCGGTCGCGTGCTGCCGGTTTGCTGGCCGGAGCCGCGCTGCTCACCACTGCTGCCTGCGGATCCGGCGCCGCCGAAACGACCGCTACCGGTTCGGCCCAGACCTCCGCTTCGAGCGCCAAGCCCGAGGTGGTCGCCGCCTTCTATCCGCTCCAGTGGCTCACCGAGCAGGTCGGGGGATCCGATGTCCAGCTGACGACGCTGACCGCCCCCGGTGTGGAGCCGCACGATCTTGAGCTGGGTGTCAAGCAGGTGTCGGACATCCAGAACGCCGCGCTCACCGTCTACATCAAGGGCGTCCAGCCAGCCGTGGACGACGCCGTGGCCGCGGACAAGAGTTTCGACGCCGCCACCGCCGTCACCACGCTTCCCGCAGGCGAGCACGCCGAGGAGGAAGAGGGCCACGCCGGGGAAGAGGAGCACGGCCACGAGGAGGAGATCGGCTACGACCCGCACATCTGGCTCGATCCCTCCCGCCTGGCCACCGTCGCCACCAAGCTCGGCGAGCGCCTGGCCGCCGCCGACGCCGCGCACGCGCAGGCGTACAAGGACCGCGCCGCCCAGACGGCGGCCACGCTCGGCACGCTGGACCAGGAGTTCACCAAGGGCCTGACCACGTGCAAGGCCAAGACGCTGGTCACCGCGCACGAGGCGTTCGGCTACCTGGCCGACCGCTACAAGCTCAAGCAGGTCGGCATCACGCTCGACCCCGAGACCGAGCCCTCCCCCGCCCGCCTGTCCGAGGTCGCCAAGATCGCCAAGGCGGAAGGCGTGACCACGATCTTCACCGAGGCCCTGGTCAGCCCGAAGGTGGCCGAGGTGCTTGCGAGCCAGGTCGGCGCCAAGACCGCCGTGCTCGACCCGCTCGAGAGCAAGCCCTCGGGCGACTACCTGTCCGCCATGCGCGATAACCTCAAAACCCTACAAACAGCACTGGGGTGTACGGCATGAGCGAAACGGCCTTCTCGATGACAGACGGCCAGGTCTCCTATGACGGCACGCCCGTTCTCCGGGGGATCAACTTGACCGTCTGTCCCGGGGAGGTCGTGGCCCTTCTGGGCGCCAACGGCTCGGGCAAGTCGACGCTGGTCCGCGCGTTGCTCGGCCTCACGCCGCTGACCGGTGGCACGACTCTGATCTACGGCTCGCCGCCCGGCAGGTTCCGCGACTGGTGGCGCATCGGCTATGTGCCGCAGCGGCTCCAGGTCGGCGGCGGCGTGCCCGCCACCGTGCGGGAGGTCGTGGCCTCGGGCCGCATCGCCAGGCAGCGCCGGCTCCGCCGGACCAACGGGGCCGACAAGGCGGCCGTGGCCACGGCGCTGGAGGCCGTCAGCCTGGCCGACCGCGCCAACGACCCCGTCCAGTCGCTGTCGGGCGGCCAGCAGCAGCGGGTGCTCATCGGCCGCGCACTGGCCGGGGAGCCGGACACGTACGTGATGGACGAGGCGACCGCCGGCGTGGACGCCGCGACCCAGCAGCTGCTCGCCGACACGCTGTCGCGGCTCGTGCTCGACGGCAAGACCGTGGTGCTGGTCGCGCACGAGCTCGGCCCGCTGGAGCCGATCGTCACGCGCGGTGTCGTGATCCGCGAGGGCGCCATCGCGCACGACGGCCGGCCGCCGCGCCCGGAGGGCGAGTGCGCGCGGCCCGGGCACGAGCACCAGCACCCGCACGCCGCCGAGACCGTCGCGGGGCCACTCCCCGGGTGGCAGGCGGAACTCACCGGGTGGCAGGGGGAACCAAGGTGATCTTCGAACTTCTGCAGGAGCAACTCTTCCAGCTGGCGCTCACCGCGGCGCTGCTGGTGGGGCTCTGCGCGCCTGCCGTGGGAACGTTCATCGTCCAGCGCCGGCTGGCGCTGCTGGGCGACGGCATCGGCCACGTGGCGCTGACCGGCGTGGCGCTCGGCTTCCTGACCGGCTCGGCGCCCGTGCTCACCGCCGTGCTCGTGTCCGTCGCCGGGGCCGTGGCCATCGAGCTGGTCAGGACGCGCGGACGGACGAGCGGCGACGTGGCGCTGGCGCTGCTGTTCTACGGGGGGATCGCGGGCGGCGTCATGCTCATGGCCATCGCGCCGGGGGGCAGCAACGCCAAGCTGAATTCCTATCTGTTCGGCGCCATCGCCAGTGTCACACCCGAGGACATCTGGGTCATCGCCGCGCTGGCCGTGGCCGTGATCGGGGTGGTCGTGATCTTCGGCAGGGAGCTGTTCGTGCTCTGCCAGGATGAGGAGATGGCCAAGGCCAGCGGCCTGCCGGTGCGCTTCCTCAGCCTGCTCATCGCCGTCACGGCCGCGCTCACCGTCGTCATCGCCATGCGCGTGGTCGGGCTGCTGCTGGTCAGCGCGCTGATGGTGATCCCGGTGGCCACCAGCCAGCAGCTGACCCGCGGGTTCCGTACGACGATGGTGCTGGCCATGCTGTTCGGAGTGCTCGCCTCGGTCGGCGGGCTGCTGGTCTCGACCGTGTCGACCAAGGTGCCGCCCGGCGCCGCGATCGTGCTTCTTGCTCTCGCCGGCTTCGTCCTGGCCCTCGGGGTCGGTAAATTCGTACGGCGAAGCCGTAGCGAGGAGTCGAGAGTGAGCCCAAGAATGCGCGTCGAGGAGGTCGCATGACGACGAGACGCAGTGCCGTGCACGACACCCTGCGTAACAGCGAGGGTTTCCGCAGCGCGCAGGACGTCTATGCCGAGATGCGCCTGCACGGGGCCAAGATCGGTCTGACCACCGTCTACCGGGCCCTGCAGGCGCTGGCCGACAGGGGCGAGGTCGACGTGCTCCGCACCGACGAGGGCGAGTCCGTCTACCGGGCGTGCGCCAGCGAAGCCCATCACCACCACCTGGTGTGCCGCCGCTGCGGACGCACCGTCGAGGTGGCCGGGCCCGCGGTCGAGCGGTGGGCCGAGGCGGTCGGCAGCGAGCACGGGTTCACCGAGATCACTCACACGGTGGAGGTCTTCGGCACCTGCTCCTCATGCTCCTCGGCGCCGGCCAAGGCAGGCTGAGCCCGGCGGGAGCCGTACAGGACGCCGAGCACGATCACCGCGCACCCGGCGAGTTGCCACGCCGACGGCCGCTCGCCGAGCGCCACCGCGGACAGCGCCACGGTGGTCATCGGCTGGATGAGCAGCAACAACGCGGTGAGGGCGGCCGGCTGCCGCGGCAGCGAGAACGTGATCAGCGACCACCCCAGCACCTGCGGCGCCAGCGCGAGCACCACCAGCCACCCGTGCGCCGGCCAGCTCGGCACGAAGTCGGCACCCCCGAACACCGGGCTGAGCACCGCGATCGTCACGGTGGCGACCATGGTCGCGTGCGCCAGCGGCCCCGCGGCCCGGTCGGACCCGCCCTTCATCAGCAACAGGAACGCCGCGTACGCGACGGACGTGGCGAATCCGGCGATCACCCCCATGACCGGGTCGTTGCCGTACGCGGCGCTGTCGAACACCCCGGAGATCAGCACCACGCCGCCGAACACCACGGGCGTCGCCACCATCAATCGTGTGGACGGCCGCTCGCTGAACAACGCCCACGCCGCGAACGCCACGATGAACACCTGGAGATTCCCCAGCACGGTGGCCAGCCCGGCGCCCACATAGTCGATGGCGTGATGCCAGAACAGCAGGTCGAGCGCGAAAACCACGCCGGCGAGCCATGCTGGTATCAGGGCCCTGCGCGGCAGTGGCCCGAGCCTGCGCCGCTCCAGCCAGGCCAGGACCAGCATGGGCGGGACGGCGTACGCACAGCGGAACAACGCGGACGTCGCCGGCGATACACCGGAGAGCCGGACCAAGGGAGCGGAGGTGGAGATGACGAGCGCACCTATGATCGCGATCAGCACGATACGGCGATGTGCACTCACAGAAACCCCCCGATGCCCACGCAAGAGATACAGTTCCACCACGCTAGAAGCCGGCACGGACAGGAGTCAACATGCCGTTTGGCCATGACATGGTGCATTCTTTGGCCACCGTTGTCGAGCTGGTCAACACCTCGCCCTCCACAGGCGGCGACGAGGGCCTGTCCGGCCTGCCCGAATTGCAGGCGTTCGTGGAGTCCCACCAGATCAGCGGCGTGGGCAGGCTCACGCCGCGCGACCTGGGCCAGGTGCGGATGGTCCGCGAGGCGTTCCACCGCGTCTTCACGGCCCCCGACCAGGCGACCGCCGTACGCACCCTGAACGCCCTGCTGGCCGAGACCCGCATCACCCCGCGCCTGACCGAACACGACGGCCACCCGCTGCACGTGCATTACTTCGCCACGGACGCGCCGCTGGCCGAGCATGTGGCGGCCGACTGTGGTGTGGCGCTGGCGCATTTGCTGGTGGAGGGCGAAGCCGAACGCCTGCGTACGTGCTCGGCCCCGGACTGCGAAAGAGTCTTCGTGGACGAGTCGCGGAACCGGTCGCGGGTGTACTGCGACAGCCGCACGTGCGGGAACCGCATGCACGTAGCGGCGTACCGCGCCCGCCGCCGCGCCTGACCCGCCGCCCTAGGGGCTAATGCGAGTTCCCGGCTCGCCAGTAGCCACAGAACACGATGTGGTCCTTCGGCACCCCCGCCTTGACCCAGTGGCGGCGCAGGGTGACGGGCAGGGTCTGCTCACCGACCACCCAGCCGAAGAACGGCTCGGCCGGCACCGGCAGTGCCTGGGCGGCGGCCAGCGCCGCGCGGCCGGGCACGGCGTGCGGGGCGTCGTCTCGCGAGATCCAGCTCACCTCCACACCGGGCGGGGCGTCGAGGTCTTGGCGGTCTTCAGGAGAGGGCACCTCGATGATCGCATGGCCCGGGGTGTCACGCGGGAGTGAGCCGAGGATCGCGGCGGCGGCCGGCAGGCCGGACTCGTCGGTCACCAGCACGACGTGGCGCACTCCTGGGGGTGGATTGAAGGCGATGCCCTCGTCCAGGATCGCCACCTGATCACCCTTCTGGCAGCTGAGTGCCCAGGTCGCGGCGGGGCCTGCGGTCCCGTCCTCGGGCGTGCCGTGCAGCACGAAGTCGACGTCCATCTCGGGGCCCTCGGCGCGGTAGGCGCGCACCGAGTAATTACGCAGGACAGGGCGGGTGTCCTTGGGGATGGCGAGGTACTTGACGTAGGCCAGGGTGGTGAGCTTGTTGGGCAGGCGGGACAGGGAGCCGCCGGAGACCGGGAGGAACAGCCGGAACCATTGGTCGTATCCCATGGGGGTGAACCGGTCGATGTCGCCTTCGCCGAACGTGATGCGCATGAAGTGGGGGGAAATGCGCTCTCTGCGTAGGACGCGCAGGGTGAGCAGCTCGGAAACCGCGGCCTTGACGCGCACAGCGGTCATATTGGTCTTCACCATGGGGGACTCCTCAGGCCTGCGCCGTTGACTTTCTTAGGTAAGGCTAAGCTTACTCGTGAAGGGCTTCGAGATCTCCTGCCAATGACGTGACGTCTCCGCCCTGTCTGGCTCAGCCGTCTGCCTGCGCGCGGGAGCGCCACAGCAGCCAGACGAAGTACGGCGCCCCGAGCAGCGCGGTGACGAGCCCGGCGGGCACCTGGGCGGGGGCGATGACCGTACGTCCGAGCGTGTCGGCCAGGCGGACTTCAGTCCGTGGCCAGGGGTAGGCGCAGGACGAATTTGGCGCCCTGCGGTGAGTCCTCCACGGTCAGCGTGCCTTGATGCGCTTGAGCGATGGCCCGTGAGATCGCCAGGCCGAGACCACTGCCGTGCGGATCGCGCCGGCGTGCCTCGGTCAAGCGGACGAAGGGTGTGAAGACCCGCTCGCGGTCGGCCGGGTCGATGCCGGCGCCGTCATCGAGCACGCTGACCGTCGCGTATCCGTCCGCGCGCACCACGCTCACTTCAACGCCTGTCAGAGCGTGACGCTGGGCGTTCACGAGAAGATTCACCAGCACCTCGTCGATCTGGACGGGGTTGCCGTACACCTCCACGTTCTCGTCGGCGTGAATGCGGATCGGCACCTTCCCGCCCCGTCGGGCGACTTCCTCCCTCACCAACAGGGTGAGATCTACCCGCTGGGCCGTGTGCGATGAGGTACGCACGCGGGTCAGCGCCAGCATCTCATCGATGATCGACTCGCAACGATCCAGCGTGGACAGCGCATCTTCGACGGCCGTGCGCGGGTCCACGTCGGAATACAGCAGTGCCTCTTCCAACTGGGTACGGCACCCGGTCAGCGGGGTGCGCAGCTCGTGCGACACCATCGAGGCGAAGTGACGCTGATGGTCGACCGCCTCCTGCAGCCGCGACAGTGTCTCATTGGCGGTGCGAGCCAGGAGCGCGATCGCGTCCTGCCCGGACGGCTGCGGAACGCGCATGCTCAAGTCGGTCACGGTGACCTGGGCGATCCGCCTACTTATCGCCTCAACCGGGCGCAACGCCTGCCGGACCAGTATCCAGGCCGCGCCCGCGAACAGCACGCTGGCCAGCAGGACGCCGACGCTGAGGAGAAGCTCCAGGGTGTGGGTGGTGAGGATCGCGGGTTGGCTGCGACCGGCGTAGACGATGTGGGATTCGCCACCCCACAACAGTTGCTCCTCTTGCGGCGAGGGTCTGACGGCCGTGAACATCACGCACTGCGTAGCGGAACATTCCGTGCGATGCTGAATGCGATCATCGGACGAGGGCCAGTACTTGCTCAGCGCCGGCCGTCCCGCAGCTGCTCTACTGGCGGACACGACCTCTCCTGATGAGTTCACCAGCTGGATCAGGTCGACGTCGGAGGTGCTGACCGGGGGCGGAGGCCGTGCCTCGTTCATCGCTCCGATCCAGTCAACGGCCGCGCGCTCGGTCCCTTCGAACACACTCTGCTCGACGTTGACGCGGATCACGAAATCCGCGGCGATTCCGACGGCGCTGAGTGCCAACAACGACAGAAGTCCCGTTGCCAAGGTCAGCATCGTCTGGACAGAAAGGCGACTGGGAAGTGACACTCGTTACCCTTCTGGTGTCCGGCGGCCTCGCAAGAGACGCCAGACACGTTCCCGCCCTTTCTCGCTGTCGGCGTGCCCATCCGGCACGTGGCACCTGACGTGCGCTGAGATGCGCCGGCCTGCCCATGGTGCCTATGAAAGGGGACCTCGCAGGCCCACGGCTATCACTTCCCTGGTTGGTCACGGAAGACGACCCCGCGTACGGTCAAAGTTCTTTGGCCGTACTTTGGTTACGCCTCCCTCGGGAGCCCGAACGGGTCGCGCGCAGTGCCGTCCGCGCCGGTGTGGGCGGCGGCGCTCACACGCGTGCTGTGAGCTTCGGGGTGTACGTAAGACCGCAGAAGTTCCTTCAGTGCGTCAGGATGATCGGCATGGTGCGGGCGACTGGTTGTTGGTCGGGCTGTTGCTGCTGACCACGTATCCGCGTGGCTCGGCGCGCAGCACGCCATTGGCGTCGCAGTACACCCCGCCGGCCTCGGTGGTGACGTCGCACGGGTACGGCCACGCTTGCACCGCCACGGTGAGCGGCGCGCCCGCGGAGCCGTCGCCGCTCAGGCCGCACGCCGTGCTGACGGCGCTGGCGCCCGGCACCAGCAGGCCGGCCGGGCCGCACGACAGTTGGTTGGCCGGGTCGTATGCGACGCCGGGCCCGGCCGACAGGCAGGGCCCGGCCTGGTCGCAGGTGACCGCGCCGCCTCCGCCGCTGGAGATGACGTAGGGGTTGGCGGAGCTGCCGTCGCCGGCCACGGTGACGCCGGTGCCGGCGGTGACGAGACAGGTGCAGCGGCTGGCGCCGCCGCAGCCACATCGAGCCACGAGGATCCTCCCTGTGTTCGGAGGTCTTGGCCCGGCCCATAACCAGCGGCTACGACGAGTCCATCCCCGCCCCGCGCGACGACCCAGGCGTCAGGAATCAGGAGGCGAGTAGGTCCAAGGCAAACCCTGTGATGAACAGCACCACGGCGACCTTACGGAAGGCGTGCAGTGGGCGGGCCCTATCTAGGAGATGTGTCCCTAGGTAGCCAACAGTCAGCGGCGGGATCTCGCGAACCAGACCTGGGAGCGCGAGGGCGTAGGCATCCATTGGGAGCAAAAGCCACAAAACGGCCATTACCAGCGAACTGTGGACATACAACGAAATCTCAGACTGACCCGAGACAAGAAAGAACAGGAGGCTCGCCAGGACCGCCAGCCCCGCGACGACGAACATTCTGTTCCGGCGCCGCTCTACCCGTTGAACGCCAGCTCGATCGGCTGGCGAGAAGCACTGGTCAAGGAACGTACGGATCTCAGCTTTAATGACGTTCGTTTGCTGATCGGACAGTTTCTTGCCACGACCGAAGCGCGCCACCAGTTGTTCATAGAGTGCGACGTATTCGTCTTCCGAGAACGGAGCATCCGAGAACGAAACATCTGGGCTGAAGCTGCGAGGCAGCGAGACACTGACGTACACCTCCTTCAACCCGTATTGCAACTGCCTAGTGGTCACAAAGCTCTGGTAGAGATCCCTGCGCAAGGCATGCAGCCTATACGGGCGCAACCGCGCTCGTAGATCTGCGCGACGCTTGCGCAACCGCGCGCTGGCCACTCGCCCCCTTTTACGGAGCTTGCCCGGATCAATGAGGTCGATCACTACAGCGAGCCCTGCTGCGAACTGCATGACCTTGCCGATGCGCCCCCATAAAGCGACCGGCATGTCCCACCACAAGGGCTGTGCTGCGACCGACTTTCCGTGAAACCACAGAAGCCAGAGGTCGTAGGGAAGGAAAACCACCACGAAAAGACCAGCAATGATCAGCCCGAAAATGATCAGATTGAACAGACGCCCAGATGAGATAAAGGTGGCGGTGGGCGACGGAGGGCGGGCCGAGCCGTTGAGCCATACAGGCACTGGGCAATTTTGAACTAGGTTGGCCAGCTCTGTCCATCAAACAGCGGCTGGAACGGCCGTACGGGCGACACCGGACGTGGGCCAAGGCGCCCCGAGAGCGGTGGAGGACCGACGGCGTCACCCAGCAGGCGCTCGCCGATGAGGTCGGGCTAGATGCCTGAGCACCGTCTCCCGGATCGTGCGAGGTGCAAGCGTCAGCCAAATAGCTCGACGATGACGATGCCGTTGCCGCCGGGTTCGCCGTTGACGGAGTCGCCGTAGGACAGCGCGCCCCCGGCGTCGCCGCCGCGGCCGCGCGGGGCGGTTCCGGATCCTTCGGTGGAGCGGGCGAATCCGCCATGGCCAAGGCGGGATTCACCACCCGCGCCGGACAAGCCCTGGGTGGCGCTCAGCCGGATCGCGCCGTGGCCGGCGCCGCCGCCGGAGATGTGCTGCCCGGTCCCGGCCAGCGGCCCGGGCACGCCTGAGACGGCGTCGAGCCCGGTATCCGATGTTTCGTTGGCGGTGCCGCCGTCGCCGCCCGGCGCGACTACGAACCCGCCGAACGCGAACACGGGTCGATCTGCGCGCGCAGCTCGTCAGCCTGCGTCCGTAGCGCCTGCGTGGCCGCCGAGACGGCGCCGGCCGCCGACTGCTCGGCGGGGCTGAGCTCGCGCGCCGCAGCGGCCTTGCGCCGGGCCGCCTCCGACGCCAGGTCGAACTCCCCCGACAGCTCACGCACCGTGACGATCAGGTTGTCGCTGTTGACCAGCTCCGCCTGCAGGGCGTCGACGACCGGCACGTCCCCGCGGGCGACCGAGGCCTCGATGTTGGCGTTCAGCGCGGCGTTGAGCTGGTTGAGCGCGTCCGCCTCGCCGAGCACCGCGCTCGTCACAAGTGCCGTGTCGACGCCGAGCCGTTCGGCCTGCGCCAGGACGCCGCGCCGCTCCAGCTCGTTGATCACCCACGTGCGGGTGTTGTCCGTGACGGCGCCGGTCTGCGCATCCAGCGTGCCCGTGAGCTCATCCACCCGCGCGGCGGCCTCGCGCTGCTGCTCACCGAACAGCGTCGGGGCGGTAACACCTGCGGTGATGGCGACCCCCCACGGGCCGCCGAGCAGGCCGAGAATGCCGAGAATGCCGGTCAAGCCCGAGCGCAACGCGCCGAACCCGGACGCGAGCGTTGAGACGGCGATCTGGCGCGGCAGCGACGCCATCGTCGCGCCGAACGCGGCGATCGGGCCGCGCAGAGCGACGACCGCGGCCAGGGCGAACGCGGCCGCCTGCAGCGGCCCCGGCAGCGCAGTGAACGCCGACACGGCGAGGTCGACCAGCGACACCACCGGGCTGAGCACGCCCGTCAGCAGACTCAGCCCGGACGCCAACGAGGAGAGCACGCCGAGCGCCGCCGGGCCCAGCGAGGCGAGCACCTGCAGCAGGTTCCCCACGAAGATCGCGACCGGTGGAAGCTCGACGACCAAGTCGCCGAAGGCCAGCCCGAGCGGCGCCACGGTGGAAAGGATCTCCGACAGCTCCGTGGCAAGGCTGGTCAACGCCCCCGACGAGGCGATCCGTGTCACCGCCGCGTCGACTCCGGAGAAGACGTCGATCACGCCCGGGCCAAGCGCGCGCCGCCGCGCCGATTTCGTTGATCGCGGTGACCAGCAGCGGTCCGGTGATCAGGGCCAGGTCGCCGACGATGGAGCCCAGGCTGCCGAGCTGGATGATCAGCGCGCCGAGGATGGGGCCGAGCTGGCCGCCGACCTCGCCTAGGGCGGAGAAGACCTCGACCAGCGCGGCCTGGCCCTCGGTGGACTCCACGAACGCGCGCGCCTGGTCCAGCACCCGGGCGATGACGCCCAGTGCGCTGCCGCCGGCCTGCTCGGCGGCGTCGAAGACGCCGACCAGGATGCCGCCGACGTCGCCGACGATCGCGCCGAGCTGGCGGAAAACCTCCAGCGCCCCGTAGATCCAGACAATGCCGTCCCCGGCCGCGGTAGCCCGCTCGAGGAAGCGCGAGAACCGGAGCAGGATGCCGTCCAGGGAGGCGCCGAGCCCGTCGAAGGCCGGCAGCGTGCCGACGGTGAAGTCCGTGATGGCGCGCAGCAGCCGGTCGACGGTGTTGGTGCGGATCCCGGCCAGGGTGGAGCGGACCCGTGCGAACAGACCCTCGATGAGCCCGACGCCGCTCGCGGAGCGAAGCCAGCGGGAGGTGGCCAGGGCCAGCCGCCCGAGCTCCGCGGCGCTGCCCCGCATGCCGGTGGTGAGCGGCCCTCGCAGGGCCGCCACCAGGCTCGTGATCTCCCTCCGCAGCGGCGCGAAGAAAGCGCCCTGCACGGACTGCCGGAAAGCGTCGATCTCAGGGCGGGCGGCGCGCAGCTCCCGCGCGACCGCCAGTGCCGCCGGCGCCAGCCCCTCCAGGCTCTCCTCGAACTTGGCCGCGTCCTCGGTGAGCTCGGCCTCGAAGGCCTCACCGACGCCCAGCAGCGCCAGCCGAAGCGTGCCGAGCGCGGACTGGAACAGCAGCACCCCGGCCGGCAGGGCGGCGAGGATCCCGGCGGCGGGGGCGAACGCGGCCGACAGCCCCACGGCGGCGGTCGTGGCCGAGGCCAGACCGATCGCCAGGGCGCCCAGGGCGCCCAGGGCGCCCGCGCCGACGACCAGCCGTGACAGGCCACTGGCCGACTCCTCGACCGCCTCGACGAACAGCGAGACGCCGGAGAACCCGCGGCCGAACGCGGCGCTGAGCACGCGGCCGAGCAGGCTGCCCTCGCGGACGAACCGGCCGCGGGCATCCCGCAACCGGCCATCGACGCCGCGGATGAACTGCTCGCCGGCGTTCTCGCCCTCCCGGCGCATCCGGCCGCCGGCGTCGCGGGTGGCCGATTCGATGGCCCGCTCGATGCGGCGGCCTAGACTGCGCGCCTCCGGGACGGCGCCGTCGTCCTCCAGCGAGACGCGGATACGCGCTGATCCGACAATGTCGTCGGCCACCGGGCAACCTCGCAGGAACGCGATCGGTTGCCCGGCCCAAAACCAGCGGCGATCTCCAGACTAACGGGCTGGCCGCTTACCCGACGTGAGCTGAGCGTCCTCCGCGGCCATCTGCGCGGCGAGCGTTCTGGCCTGCTCCATCGTCGTCGGCGCCGGCCCACCACCGGCGGCCCGCGCCACGCGGCCGCGCCGCGGCGTGTGCTCCGATTCGGGTGGGGCGTACAGGCGGGCGCGGTTGCGCTCCCGCTCAGCGTCATCGGCCGCGACCCAGTCAAGCAGGGCCTCGGCGACGTTCAGGAGGCGCGTGAGCGTCCAGCCGTCCGGATCGACGCCCTGGGCGCCCATTGACCGTCGAGCATGGGCCAGGCGTCGATGAGGGAGGCGCAGAGCCGCCGGATGACCCAGTAGGGCGGCCGGCGCCGTACACCTCCTCCGACATCAGCCACTGCGTGAGCTGGACCAGCGCCCGGTCGGGCAGCTGCATCGACTCAAACAGCTCGCGGGACTCCGGCAGCATCGGGTAGGCGATGAACGCGCGGACGGCGGCCCGCTCGGCCTTGATCAGCTCCATCTCGAGGCCGCGCTCGGCGACGCCGCTCATCAGGTTCGAGGAGGCGTTCTGCATGTCGGCGTACGCCTGCAGGAACTCATCTCCCGCGACCTCGGGCTGAAACAGCAGCTCCACGTCGCCCACCTCGGCGACGTGCGGCTCAGTACGGATCGCGATCACGGTTTTGGCCACGGCAAACCCCACGGTGAAGAGCGTTTGGTGCCCGGCCCACAACCAGCGGCACAGGGCCGAGCCTAGCGCCGCGGCAGGCACCCCAGGGCTAGTTGGCCCCGGGTACCGCACGCCGGAACCGGTACCAAGCGTTCGGTGCGACACTGCTCGTGATGGCTGCCGCCACGGGGCGGAAGAGCGCGCTGAGTCGGAGGTGCAGATGGACGACCACCAGAAGTCCAGACGGGATCGATGGCCCCGCGGACCAGGACGACTCACTCAGACGTGGGGAGTGGGGGAAATGCAGCGACGCCGCGGTGAGCTCGAAGCACTCTTACTGGACCGGCACGGGGATCAAGCGCTCCTGTCCGCCGAGTTTCTCAGGTCACTGAGCCTGGCGGAACTCGTAGACATGGTTGAGTCCCTCATCCCGGATCTGCCAGCAGACCTGACGCGCCCACTTGCGCCCGCACCGCCGGATCATCAATTAACCGACGCGGAGGAAGCTACGCTCCTGGAGGCCGCCCGGCCGAACGACCCTCAGAACGGTGATCACGAAGCCCAGCTGGAGCTCGGACGGCGACTCAGACGACTCGGAAGACACGATGAGGCCAGCAGATGGTTCTTCTGGGCGTCCACGGCCGGCTTTTACGATGACGGCGATCCCTACGAGCACTGACGTGTCATCGCAGTACCAGCCGAACACCCGCTGCAACGACTGCACCAGGAACGGCCGCGGGCCCGCTCTCGCCCGCACAATGCGGCCGGTGCCGCGCGGCACTCCCGTTCCCCACGATGGATCCACATCGCATACGCCACTGCTGCCACGTCTCCGAATGCACCCGCACTGACCCTGCAGTCTTCAGGCGTGTCAGTTCTCGTCTTCGGGCTTCTGATCGCTTCCCTGCTTCGACCCCTTCAAGATCGCCGCCGCGATAGCGATATATCCGAACAGCATGACGAGACCGGCGCCCACCCACGCAAGGATGCCGGCCAGACCCCCGTGCTGCTCCTGCACCGCCCGGATTGTCCGATCAGCCGAATACTTCGCGCAAGGCAGGGCAGCAGGAACGGCACGGCCTCGCCGAGGGCGGTCGCACTTCAACCGCCCGTCACTTCGAGAGCGTCTAGCGATCCTTGGTCGCTAGGAGTTCACTACCGCCACCTTGATGCTGGAGACGCGCTTGTAGCCGAACGTCCACCATGTGGTTCTTGTGGAGTCGCAGGTGGAGTAGACGCCGGTGCGCTCGACGGAGTCGTCCCAGTGCGTGATCTGGAACTGCGCCTTGGCGCAGTAGCCGGGAGCCGGACGCAGTCCGAACGCAACGTACGTGACGACGATGTAGCCGAAGTTGCCCGGCTTTTCCTTTAGCGTGCAGTCGTCAGGCAGCCGCAGGGGAATCCTTCCGAGCTTCACGCGACTCGTCGTGCATTTGATGCTGGGCGGTCCGCCTCGCCCGATCTTCACGTTTTGGGTGAAGGATCGGCCGACGATGCCCGCTGTTGTTTGGCCGTCGCGCCCGATGTAGTGCGGCCCCCACTCCCCGCGCGTCGTCACCTGCCACGCGCCACCCAGGGACGCGGCATGAGTAGGAGTGGCGTACGACGGTGCTGCTCCGGCCGTCAGGATCGGCAGGGCTGCGATCAGGGTCGCCAGGATGCGTCGACGGAATGACATATCCATCCTCTTGGAATATTGGCGTGAACGCTGACATGACCCATGTATCAACTATCGGTTGCTAATCGCTTGCATGAGGCAGTTGCACCGTAAATGGGAATGCGGGGTGAGCAGCGACGTGAACGGTTGGAGTACTGCCTCTGCTGGACTTGCCGCTGTTCACAGGCGTCACCATGGAGCGTAGTTAGCCGAACACCTGGCGCAGCGCTTCCAGTAGGAACGGACGCGGCCCTGCTCGCGCTCGCACATACTGGCCCGTGCCGCGCCGGTACTCACGGTAGCCCCGGTGGATCCACATCGCATACGCCACGGCGGCGACCACGTCCCAGGCGACCGTCGACGCCCTTATGTGCGGCCCGTCGATGTAGATCTCGCGCCGCAGCGTGCCGGTGTCCACCGGCGCCCTAACCTTGGCGATCTGCTCGACCTGCCGCACCCGGGTCTCCACCTGGCGGCCAATCTCGCCGTCCGGGCTCAGCGCCAGCCGCTTGATCGCGGCCTCGTCGATCTGGACGCTGACCCGGATGCTCACGATGCGTCGCCGGGGCAGGGGGCGCAGCCGGGAAGCGCCACGGTGACCCGGGTCTCCACACCGACGCAGCCGCCCTGCGGCCCGACGATGCGGGTGCGGCCCATGATGAAGCGGCGGCCGCGCCGCCCGGCGGTGTGGGGCAGGCAGCACATCAGCGCGCTGTAGACGGTCGCGGCGTCCACATGCACGACCCGGGCGGAGGCCTCCAGGTCCTCACACGTGGGCGGGCAGCCGCGCTCGTCGAGCGTGGGGGCGCAGCGCAGCAGCGTCACCACGATCTCGGCGGCCGTCGTCGACGGCAGACTGCAGCCAGGCGGCCGGCGCTGCGCGCGGCCGGGCTGACCGTCGTCCCACGCTGGCCCGGCGACGGTTTCTCGACCTGGCCCGCTAAACGCTCCAAGCACCAACTGAACGATGATCCCATCCTCAGGCTCATCGAGGCCATGGCCACCGACACGATCTGACAGGCACAGCCATACGAAGAGATCACTGATCGTCGGACAGGCGAGCCGCCTACTTGCCTGACAGACCTTCCCGCGGCTGACCAGCCAGTTCACTTAAAGACCCCAGACAACTGGAGAACTCCGAGCCGCGCTCAAGACCATCACCCGCCACGTCGACGACTACGCCGCACAAGCGCGGCTCCCTCGGGCGTCGTGAAACTTGACACAAACGTCCAGAAACGCGAGACCAAAGATCGCTAGTTGAGGTAATTGGCGATTGTGGTGATAGCGATGATCAACACAATGATGACGACAATCGCACCGAGCACTCCGCCGCCTCCACTACCACCGCCGCCGCGATTGCCACCGCGGAGGTCGGGGCGTTGGGGCGCGTTGTGTCGAGGACGTAGAGCACCGTTGTGGCGGTCGTGCCACCGGCTATGTGAGTCCTGAAACTTGCGATTCAGGTCATCATTCCAGGATTTGCTCGACATAACGGAAGCATGACAACGTTACCCGTGGCCGTCAGGTAGATCCACTGACATGTGGCGTCTCAGCCAGCACGGAAAGTTCCCCCTTCCGCCGACGGACGCGGGCGACGGGACGACATGCGCTCAGCGGGAACGGCCAGCCTATTTGCCTTACGTGCCTGACAAGATCATCTCGCTTTGACCTGCGGGAAGAGGCCACAACCCCAGATAACAGACGATGCCGCCCTCCATGCGGCGGCGCCACCGCAGCAGGAACGCGCGATGCTTGCCCATGTAGAGCACCTGTGGCGGCATTCGCAAGGGTTCGACATCATCCACAGTCCTACACCCTAGCTCGAGAATCTGTTCGGAAGACGGGTGGCTGGCGGGTCCTCGTCACGGTACGGGCGCTCTCACCGGCCCCGGCCACAATGACCACCACCGTGTAAGTGATGTCAAGGCGACTGGAAGAGCCGCCGCCGCAGTTCTTCCCAGCACGCCGTTCTCCAGCCGCACGACGTCGACGAGCGTCAGGAATGTCGCCGCCGGGCGGGCTCTTCAGCTTGGCGACCTCCTCCACCACGTCCCCCTCGATGAGAGTGGCGTTCCAGGCGGTCTCCTTCAGCGTGGTGGACGCGACGTACTTCAGGATGGTGTTCATCCTGACCGCGTAGTCGCCGAACTGCTCCTCCATGTGCGGCCAGACCTCCGCGTGCTGCTCGTAGCTGACCCGCCCGTACAAGAGGGCGTCGACCGAGAACAGCAGGTCCCGCGAGCGCTGCTCGAACTCTCCGGCCTACAGCTCGCCCAGCCAGCTCTGCGGCGTGCTGATCTGGCCGTCCAACGTCACCACACCCTGCTCGATGATCTTCCTCATGGTCTGCTTCCTTCCTGCCACGTTGTCGCCGTCGCTGCTTACGCGTCGACTGGGCCGGCTCAGACTCGGCAGGAGGACAAAGGATTTTCCGCGGCGATTCTGGCGCCACGCCCCTCGTCTACTACGCAGACCTCACGGTGGCTCTGGATCGGCGTACACCAACACCATTCACTTCATGCCGCGGCCCTGACTCGAACCCGTTGAAAGTGAGCAGTTGGAAGGGAGAGTGGCCCCGATGATCGAGTTCCTACGGTGGTGTGCTAACGGGGTTGTCCATCCGCTTCGGTGAACAGGTCTTGGAGAGCCTTGGCGGTGGCTGCGCGGGTGGCCCAGGTCTCGAGTCGGGCAAGGTCGGTGCAAGCGGTGATGCGGGCGCGGGCGTCCTCCGGTACCTCAAGGCCGCGGGCGGCGAGCACGAGCAGCACCATCCGGGCAGCCTCTTCCGCCTTGCCTTCCGCTACGCCACGGCCGAAGTGTTCACGGGCGAAGGGGCTGTAGACCGGCCAGTCGGTGGACGTCATGATCTCCTCCAAGAGGCGCCGGATGTCGGGCCCGGCCATGCTGTAGGCGTATTCATAGTACTTCGGAGCGTGTTCGTCGCGCATGTCGTTCAGTGCCGTGGCGAACGCCTCGACGACCTTGCGGTCACGGCCATGGACCATGACCGACATGGCCGACAGTGCCAGGTGGTCCGCCGCCTGCTGGGGGTCGGTGATGGCAGGGATGCCGTCCGGTCCCAACACCCGGGCCTGGAGCCGGTAGCCGGTCAGCCCCGACTCGATCGGCTGCGCGTAGTAGTCGGCGACCCCACGATCTGGGCAGATCACCAGCACCGTGACGTCGCAGCCCAGCATCAGCCACAGCGCGGCAGCGTAGCGGGCGAGCTGCCGGGGGGCCTTGGACTTGTCCTGCTGGATCTCCACGATGATGGCATGCACAGGGGCTTGCGGGGATCCGAGGACGAGCAGCAGGTCGGCTTCGATGTCGTCGGAACGCCGGGTGTTGAAGGTGCTGTCCTCCACGCGGATCAGCGGCGTGGCGGGCAATTGCACTCCCATGAGGTCACGCAAGATCTCCACCGCAAGTTGGGGACGGTCGGTGAACATCTTGATGAGGGCGTCATGTCGGGGGGACGGCATGTCGCTGATTGTGACACGTTAAAGACACAGGGTGATAATTATTGGATGCAGCCGGCGCGTCGTGGTCATCGTTGATCCAGCGAAAGCCAGGGCGGGAGCGACGCGATGAGTTTTCGGCGGCATCCCGGTCGTCATCTGTGAAAGACCCACAAGGAGATGATCATGGATTTCCCACAAGGGGATGTACGGCTGCTCAAGACCGACATCGCTCAGCATCTGCTTCACTCGACCATTCCGGCCCGCCTGGCCTACACGGCAATAGACGGGACGCCTCGCATAATGGCGACATGGTTCGTCTGGACAGGCGAGGAACTGGTGATGGCTACGTTCGTGCACTGCACCCCGATCGGAATCCAGCGCCCGGCGCATCGCTTGCGCGCGCTGCGCGCCAACCCGGACGTCGCCATCACCATCGACACCGAGCCCCAGCCGCCCCAGGTTCTCTTGCTCCGCGGCCGAGTCTCGATCACCGAGGTCACCGGCATGGTGCCGGAACAGGCCCAGGCGGCACGCCGATTCCTCGGCCAGGAGGGCGGCGCCGGCTACGTCGCCCAGGCCGACCATCCAGACACCAAGATGGCACGCATCGCACTGCGTCCCACCTGGGTAGGCGTCCTCGACTTCCAGAATCGGCTTCCGGAGGTCATGGGCGGGTGAAGTCGTGCCGCCCGTGGGCGCCCTCGCGCTACCCCGAACCTTCTAAGGTTGCGGTCGTGCAACGCCTTGCCGTCTTTGATCTCGATAGGTCCTGTACAGCAGGATGCGTAAGCGGTTCACGCTGGCGGAACCGATCGAGGAGCTATGGGCCGGCTACCGGCGACGCATACCTGAACTCGTACGGTCTTACTCGGGCGTATTGGCCGCGCTTGCCGAGCTACGCGCCGCTGGATGACAGGTGGGAGTTGTCACGAACCGCCTGGCGGACAGCCAACTCGGCAAGCTCCGACGGACGGGCCTGACGGGCGTGGTTGACGGCTATGCCGTGTCGGGAGTCGAGGGCGACAGAAAACCCGACCCTCGCCTGTTCCAGATGGCCGCGCGGCGCCGCGGAACCAGCCTCAGTGAGGGCGGCTGGATGGTCGGCGACAATCTCATTGCAGACATCGAAGGGGCTCAGACTGTGGGTCTTGGTGCGATCTGAGTGATCAAAGCCTTCCACGGCGGCATGCCTGACCGTGCGGAAAGGGGGATCGCGTCCGGGGGTGCGGGGACCGGCAGGCCCCCGCCTGGGGGTGTGGGGGCTTGCCCCCACAGGGCGCTGCCCGGAGCTTCCACAGCGCGTAGCGCCTCCTTGCGTAGGACCTTGCTGACCGGAAAATAAGGACCTCAGCCGGGCAGGCGGCAGCGAACCCCGGCTGGTGATCGCCGGTGGGGTTGGCCCGGGGACGGTGTCAGGCAGCCTGGGTCAGGGTGACGGTGAAGCCGAGCGCTTGGAGTTGCCGGACGTGAGTGCGGGTCTTCTTGTCCCGGTCGATCTTGTTGGCGTGGTAGTCGGCTCCCAGGTCTCGGTAGCGGGC